>NZ_CAJXGF010000109.1 GCF_913053745.1 uncultured Nitratireductor sp. | reverse complement strand
CGGAAAGCTACGTGCCGTCACGGGTTCGAGCCGCACCGCCGAACGCCTGATCTGCGAGTTCAGCTCGATCGCCGACGACGAACTAACCGATGCCAGTCCCGGCCGCTTTCTGTTCTACGAAAACATCGAGGAGGCCTGCGAGAAAGGTTTCGCGATCTACGATTTCAGCGTCGGCGACGAATACTACAAGCGACTTTGGTGCGATCTGGAAACCGCCCAGTTCGACACATTCGTGCCGTTGACGATGAAAGGCCGGGCCCTCGCGCTTGCCAGCGCCGGCAGCGCTCGTGCCAAGCGTGTGGTCAACAACAATTCCAGACTCTGGGCTTTCGCGAAGGCTGTTCGGCGCAGATTTGCGTCCCTGCGCCGCTAAACGCGTTTCAGGCCGCGTCGCGTCCTGGCGGCGCCGGGGGCATTCTTTGGCCGGCCGGCGAAACGAGGATCGGCGCATCGACACCGCTCTCACGTAGTTCTTCCAGCATCTCGACCGCGAGTTCTCCCTCATCCGGATCGAGCATGCTCACAAGCACTTCCGTATCGGAAGACAGTAGACGGCCGATGGCATGAGCATCGGTTGGACCGCATTCGACGATAACCACATCGTAGGCGGCCGAAAGGGATTCCATAATGATCGGCAACCTGTCCGCCGCCCGCATGGCGCGCTGCGGATCCGCCGTGCCTACCGGAATGATATGGCATTCGGAAAAAAGATCCGTGTGAATCACATCGGCGAACTGCGCCTCGGAGGCAAGAAGATTGGTAATGCCCGTATAAGCGACGCTTTCGAGCATGGGAAGCGAAGCCGCACCCGATGCCGTCAAATCCAGAAGCAGGACGCGCAGTCCCGAATCGGCCACATCTCTTGCCACCAGCACCGATGCTGCCGCCGCCTCGTCACCCTCGGGCGACAGAAACAGGGCGCGGGTCACGCCCCCCGTGACCAGCCGCTCGGATGCCTGTTCGACGTCGATTTC
Organism: uncultured Nitratireductor sp.; assembly: GCF_913053745.1. Lineage (GTDB taxonomy): Bacteria > Pseudomonadota > Alphaproteobacteria > Rhizobiales > Rhizobiaceae > Nitratireductor. The sequence goes on along the minus strand of NZ_CAJXGF010000109.1, from coordinate 14,729 downwards.
GCCGTAAGCGGCGACAGACGCTGGCCGTTCAGTGCCCCTCTTTTCGTCAACGAAGGACGCAGGCCCCTCGGCAGCGGAAACAGCCTGTTGAGGATCGGAGGCGCCAGGGTCCGTATCCAGCGACGGTTCGACGCGCGGCATACGCACCGCAGCCGGAACGGGGGCTGAAACGCCTGCGGTGGGACGCATCGCCCGTCCGCTGAACAGTTCCTGCAGCAAGGTGACGATCGCCATGATGAGAAGCGAAGCAACGAACGCCGCTGACGTAATCGGCACGATTTTGGGGAAGTAGGCTTCGCTCGGCGTGATGGCGCGCGAGAAGATGCGCACATCTGCCGGCAGATAATTGCGATCGCTGCGCGAAGCGGCTTCGCGATAGCGCGTCAAATAGGATTCCAGAAGTTCGCGCTGCGCAGTCGCCTCACGCTCGAGCGCCCGCAGCTCCACCTGCTCTTCTTCTGCGCGGGCAGATGCGGCCTTCAAACGGTTGAGTTCGGCGGTCAGTTCCTGTTCACGCCTCTGCGCAGTCGCCGCCTCGGCTTCGAACCCGGCAAGCACCTTGTTGGCTTCGCTTCTGATCTGCGCGTCGAGGTCGCTGAGTTGCGAGCGCAACGCGCGGATACGCGGATGATTGCCCAACAGCGTCGTCGACAGGTCGGCAATCTGCGCGTTGAGTTCCACCTGCCGCTCCCGCAGGCTCTGGATGAGTGGAGAGGCCAACACTTCAGGCAGACTTTCGACGGCCGCCCCGCGATCAAGCGCGCTTCGAACGGAATCGGCCTGCGCCGTTGCCGCAGAGCGATTGGCCCGGGTGCGGGAAAGCTCGCTCGACAGTTCGGCGAGTTGCTGTGTCGCCAAAACCGTGTTGTTCTCTCCAAGCAAAAGATCGGATTCTCCCCGATACTCAGCCACCCGGGCTTCGGCGTTCTTCACACGTTCTCGCAAATCCTCGATTTCCGGCTCAAGCCACTGTGTCGCGCTTGTATTGGACTGGAGCTTGGCATTGCTCTGCATCGCCACATAAGCGTCTGCCACGGCATTTGGAATCTCAGCCGCGAGCTTCGGATCCTCGGACGAGAATTCGATCACGATAACGCGCGAATTCTCCACCCGATAAACGGTGAGCCTCTCACGAAACGCGCGCAGAACACGCTCTTCAGTGGTTCCTTCCACAGGCGCATTTTTCAACCCCGCCATAACCAGTAGGCCCGACACGAGCGAGCCGCCTTGAGCGGAAAACTCTCCCCGATTGGCAAGATTGAAGGCTTCGGCCACATCGGTGAGGATTTCGGTCGAGGTAATAAGTTCGACCTGGCTCGCCACTCCCTCGCCGTCGAGGATTGGGCGGTCACCATCGTCAACGCCTTGGGGACGGGTGTAGATCGATTCCCGGGTTTCGATCAGCAGCCGTGTCTGGGCACGATACTGCGGTGTCATCGTATAAACGACGACGAAGACCAGGCCCGTGATGATAAGCGAAGCCAGAAGAATGCGCGGCCACTTATGCCGCACGCCGGCGAAAAGCCGGCCGAGGTCGACATCAACGTCACCATGAGCGATGTGATCGCTGTTCATCCGCTAGGCTCCCAATCTACTTGACGCCAAGGTAAAGGCGCATGGTAACCAGCCGGTTAAAGCGCGCGCCTCCCGATGGGACGCTTCATGTATTTGCGTTATGAGCCCATAAAGCCCGACTTTACCCGACATTAACCCTAATGGATGGATAAGACGACTGTGGTTCCTGCTTCGTAGGATAGAGTGACGTCAGAGGTTTGCAGTCGGTCATGATAAAAACAGCCAAACTCTTGCCCGCGCTGGCAGCGCTCGTTCTTGCTGCAGGCTGTTCCGGTTATCGTCCAGCACCGCCGGCCTTTCACGAGGCGCTCTATCAACCCTATGTGCTGGACGCCGGAGACACGCTGCGCGTGACCGTCTTCGATCAAGACAATCTCACCAACACCTACAGTGTGGACCAGGCCGGTTACATCGCGTTTCCGCTGATCGGCTCGGTTCCAGCACGTGGCCAGACATCCAAGCAGGTGGAGCAATCCATCGCCGGTATGCTGCGCCAAGGCTATTTGCGCGATCCTGATGTGACCGTGGAGATCGACCGCTACCGCCCGGTTTTCGTCATGGGCGAGGTCGGAGCGCCAGGTCAATATTCTTATGTTCCGGGCATGACGGTTCAAAAAGCCGTGGCTGCGGCCGGCGGCTTCAGCCCGCGTGCCAACCAAAACAATGTCGACATCACGCGAGACATCAACGGCAAGGTTCTGACCGGCCGTGTGGTTACCTCCGATCCGCTGCTTCCCGGTGATACGGTCTATGTCCGCGAACGCCTGTTCTAAGGCACAACCGCCGGCTAGGACGCAAGGGCGGCCAGCGGAGAAGAAACTGCGGATCGTCCATTGTTTCCGCTCTCCGGTCGGGGGCATTTTTCGTCATGTACGCGATCTTTGCGAAGCGCAGCGCGCGGCTGGACACGAGGTTGGCGTGATTTGCGATTCCACCACTGGCGGCGATTATGAGGCAAGCCTCATCGCCCAGTTGGAGCCGCGCCTTTCGCTGGGAATCCGGCGCACACCGATGCAGCGCCACATTGGGCTTGGCGACCTCACCGCGGCCCGTCGCGCCTATGACGTCGTGCGCGGGATGCAACCGGATGTCCTGCACGGTCACGGTGCCAAGGGCGGTGTGTATGCACGCGTCTTCGGCACGCTAATGCGCGTTTCCGGTCGGAAACCCGCACGCATCTATTCCCCCCATGGAGGCAGCCTGCACTACGCCACCGAAACCGCCACCGGTCGCTTCTTTTTCTCGATCGAACGCATGATGGACCGCCTGACCGACCACATTCTGTTCGTCTCTGATTACGAACGACGCACGTTCGAACGAAAGGTGGGGTTGCCGCGTGCGCCGTTCACGCTGGTCTACAATGGGCTCACCGCCGAAGAATTCGAGCCGGTTCAAACCGGCAACGACGCAGCCGACTTTCTCTATATCGGCATGATGCGCGATCTCAAGGGACCCGATCTCTTCATAGATGCATTGGCGCTGACGGAGCGTAGGCTCGGTCGCAAACTTACTGCTGTCATGGTGGGCGACGGCGACAGCCTTGATCGTTACAAGGAACAAGCGCGCCAATGCGGGTTTGAAGATCGGATCCGTTTCCTGCCGGCCATGCCGGCACGGGCTGCATTCGGCCTGGCTCATATCATGGTGGTGCCTTCGCGCGCCGAGGCGATGCCCTACATCGTGCTTGAAGCACTCGCTGCCGGACGTAGCTTGATTGCCAGCGCCGTGGGCGGCATCCCTGAAGTTTTCGGTGAGGAATCACCCGCCCTTACGCAGCCCGATGCGGAAGCCATCGCAGCAAAAATGCATCTGGCGATGAGCGACGAACCGGCCTTCCGCGCGACGATGCCGGCCCTGCCCGAATTGCGCGCCCGCTTTGGCGCCGATGTCATGGCCGCCGCCGTCGAAACCGCCTATCGCGACAGCCTCTCAATAAATCGTTAAGCAAAACCGCGAGCACTCTTGTCAAAAACCTTTGTGAAAGGGAATCTTAGCCCCTGATATCTATGCTTCGCGCACGAAAGTCAGGGGCATCGCCAGTTCATGAACCAGATCGACCCGAAACGGCTCCATGCGTCGAAGACGCCGGGACAGTCGGGCATGCGAAAGACCGGCGACGATCAGGGAAAACTCAATCCCATCGCCTGGCAGGTCGCACAGCAATACAAACGCGAAACCATGTCGCCGGTCATGGTGCTCGGTGTCTTGCGGCTGGTCGAACTGTCGACACTGCTTCTTACCGGCATCGTTCTCTACGCACTCTATGTCGGGCTTTCACCAGTCCTCTTCTGGCACTACATGACCGCTATTGGTGGCGGTTCGGTGCTGATGGTCGTGCTGTGCGAGTTTACCAGATGCTATCAAATGCGGGCGCTGCGCAATCCGTCCGGCTCGATGGGACGTGTTTTCGTCGCCTGGACGGCGACGTTCGCAGCCTTGGCGCTCACCGGATTTTTTCTGAAAATATCCGACAGTTTTTCGCGTTTCTGGCTCGGCGCCTGGTTCGTCTGCGGTTTTGCCGCGCTTCTGGCATTGCGCATCATCGTGTCGCAGCTCCTGCGCCGCTGGGCACGCAACGGCACGATCGAACGCCGTGCCGTCATCGTCGGCGGCGGTGCGAACGCCGAGCAACTCATTCGCTCCATTGAGCAACAACCCTATAACGATATTCGCATCTGCGGTCTGTTTGACGACCGCGACGATCTGCGCTCGCCGCCCGTGGTCGCCGGCTACCCCAAACTCGGCACGGTTACCGAGCTGGTCGAGTTCACCCGCATAGCCCGCATCGACATGTTGATTGTCGCGATGCCCATTTCTGCGGAAAAGCGCGTGCTTTCGCTCCTGTCGAAGCTCTGGGTACTCCCGGTCGACATTCGCCTCTCGGCGCACGCGAACCATCTGCGTTTCCGCCCGCGCGCCTATTCCTATATCGGCACAGTGCCGATGCTCGACATTTTCGATCGCCCGATCAACGACTGGGACTCGGTCGCCAAACGCGGCTTCGACATTCTCTTCAGCCTGATCGGCATCGTCGTTTTCTCACCGATCATGCTGGCCACGGCCATCGCCATCAAGCTCGACAGCAAGGGTCCTGTTCTTTTCAAGCAGTTGCGACACGGCTTCAACAACGAGGCTATCGAGGTTTTGAAGTTCCGTTCCATGTATTTCGAGCAGTGCGACCCGACGGCGAAGGCGGCTGTCACCAAGAACGACCCACGCGTCACCCGCGTCGGCCGCTTCATTCGCAAAACCTCAATCGACGAACTGCCGCAATTCTTCAACGCCCTTGTCGGCAGTCTTTCTCTGGTCGGTCCGCGACCGCACGCCGTGACCGCGCAAACGCGCGACCGCCTCTACGAGGAGGTGGTCGACGGCTATTTCGCGCGCCACAAGGTGAAACCCGGCGTCACCGGCTGGGCGCAGATCAATGGCTGGCGCGGTGAAATCGATACGGACGAAAAAATCCGCAAGCGCACCGAGTACGACCTCTACTACATCGAAAACTGGTCGCTCTGGCTCGATCTCAAGATCCTGTTCCTGACACCGGTTCGCCTCATGAACACGGAAAATGCGTATTGAGCCTGCTCACCTACGATAGAGCGGTAGCGGGCCTGCCCCGCACCGCGGTTGATGCCAAGCTCGTTTCCCTCCTGAAACTGGCGGCGATCGGCCTCGGGGTTTTTCTATCCGGCTTCGTCATCCGCGAACCGGCCCCCTACGAACTTTATATGGTGGGCCTGATTGCCGTCTGGGCTTTGGCAGGTTTGAAGATTTCGCGGCGCGTCGCGCCGCTCCTGGCGCTTCTCATCGCCTTCAATATCGGTGGCCTCATCTCAATGTCGCAACTCGCCGATCTGGGCACCATCCCGCTCTACGTCGCAGTCTCGCTGTTCCTTGCGCTCACATCCGTTTTCTTTGCCGCGATTGTGGAAGCCGAGGCCGAGCTTCTGGGGGTCGTTTTCCGCGCATGGATCGCCGCCGCCGTCATGACGGCCGCGTTCGGGATTCTCGGCTATTTTCACGCCTTTCCGGGCGCCGAGATGTTTACGAAGTTCGAACGCGCGGCCGGCGTCTTCGAAGATCCGAATGTGTTCGGTCCTTTCCTAACCTTGCCGGCGATCTACCTTCTCTATCTGATCCTTACGGCGCAGCCGCGGACTGCCCTCGTTTCGACACCGCTGTTTCTGATTGTCACCGGCGGCGTTTTCTTCTCCTTCTCGCGCGGCGCGTGGGGACTTCTTATTCTGACCGCGGGTCTCCTGGTGCTCGCCGTGTTCCTCAACGCCAATACCGCGGCCGCCCGCTTGCGCATTTCCGTCACCGCTTTTCTGGCGCTTGCCGGCGTCGCGCTCGCGCTGATTCTCGCGCTCCAGATTCCTGCCGTCGCGGACCTCTTTAGCCAACGCGCACAACTGGTGCAGGATTACGACAGCGCCCGGCTCGGCCGTTTCGCCCGTTTCGGCATAGGCTTCGCCTGGGCCACCGAGCACCCGCTCGGAATCGGTCCCTTGCAATTCGGTCAGATTCTCGGCGAGGACACGCACAATATTTGGCTAAAGGCGCTGCTCGACTATTCCTGGCTGGGGTTTGCGGCCTATCTGACGCTCATTCTGTGGTCGCTGACCGCCGGTTTCCGCATTCTCTTCCGTCGTCGACCGTGGCAGCCCTATCTGATCTGCGTCTATATCGTCTTTGTCGGTCACGTAGCGCTCGGCACGGTAATCGATACCGATCACTGGCGGCACTTCTATCTGCTTCTCGGCTTGCTGTGGGGCATGATCGCGCTCGAACAGAAACGTATGGCCGCGCAGTTTTCCAACACGGAATAAGCAGGGATTCAAGAAGAAATGGTCGGAGCGGCGGGATTCGAACCCACGACCCCTTGACCCCCAGTCAAGTGCGCTACCGGGCTGCGCTACGCTCCGAACCGGCGCAAGGGATATAGTCTCAGCAAAGGCCGCGCAAGACCTAAAAGTCATTCATAAGCAAAAAGCCGGACTGCCTGCGGCTCTCAACAGCGGCCCGCCCGCTCGATGCGGTCGATCCTCACCGCACCTGATCGAGCAGACGTTTGCATTCGAGCAGGTCGAACAGCGCTTCCTGCAACAGTGCCCTGTTGTCGCGTGAGAGACTTGAGGCATCGGCAGAGACAGGACCATCGGCCTCGCCCCTGCCAAGACCGAAAAACCGCTTGCTCGGTTTGGCTTTCGCCGTTCCCACCAACTGCTCGTCTTCCGAAGCCGCCTTTTCTGCCTCTGCCTGCTGGCTTTGGGCGATCGCCTCCACAGCGGCCACGTCTCCACGACCGATGGCGACCACGAACTGGTTGCCGTTCTCGCGCAACAGTTTTTGCACGCCTTTGATCGTGTATCCCTGATCGTAGAGCATGTGACGGATGCCCTTGATGAGATCGATGTCCTGCGGCCGGTAATAGCGACGTCCGCCGCCACGCTTCAAAGGCTTGATCTGCGCGAACCGCGTCTCCCAGAAACGCAACACATGCTGTGGCAGATCCAGCTCTTCGGCGGCTTCGCTGATGGTGCGGAAAGCGTCGGGGCTTTTGTCCATGATTGCGCGTCTCCTGCAGATCGGGGCCACACGATGTCGTGCGCAACCCCAAAACGATCGTGATTTTCGCGGGCGACGGGCGTTGTCGCCCCCGATACTCCGTCGATTCGGGAGTTTAAACCACTTCGCGGTTCAGCAAAAACCGCTGCTGACGCTCAACGTGCCACCAGGCCAAAACGGATCAGGCGCTCTTGCGAACGCGCCTCGTTTGATGTGCCTTGAGGATGCGCTCTTTCAGCACGTTGGACGCTTTGAAGGTCATGACACGGCGCGGTGAGATCGGCACTTCTTCCCCGGTCTTGGGGTTGCGCCCGACACGCTCGTTCTTGTCACGCACCTGGAAAGTGGCGAAGGACGAGAGCTTTACCGTCTCGCCGCGCACGACAGCGTCGCAAACTTCCTGAAGAACCATTTCGACAAGCTGAGCGGATTCGGTTCGCGACAATCCGACTTTGCGATAGACGGCCTCAGCCAGCTCGGCACGCGTCAGTGTCTTTCCCCCCATAGGGCTACCCATCCAAATCTTGAAAAAGCTTATGATTTCAATATGCGGCGCTGACGTTACAAAAATTGCTTCGTAACGGTCAAGGACGATACACGTGATTTGCTTCGGCTACCAGCGCACGAGCACCGCACCCCAGGTAAAACCGCCGCCCATCGCTTCAAGAAGGACCAGGTCGCCCTTCTTGATCTGGCCTCGTTCGACGGCGACGGAAAGGGCCAACGGTACTGAAGCCGCCGATGTGTTGCCGTGCAGGTCCACGGTTACAACAACCTTTTCCTCGGCAATGCCGAGCTTCTTCGCCGAGGCGTCGATGATGCGCCGATTGGCCTGATGCGGTACGAACCAATCGATATCGTCGGCTGTGATGCCCGCTTTGGAGAACACATCCTCGATCACATCGGTGATCATGCCGACGGCGTGCTTGAAAACCTCGCGCCCCTGCATGCGCAGATGGCCGACCGTGCAGGTTGTCGACGGCCCGCCATCGACATAAAGCTTGTCGCGCTGGCTGCCGTCGGAGCGTAACGACGCAGCGAGAACGCCCCGGTCGTCGAGGGAGCTCTCCCCCTCCTGCGCTTCCAGCACCACCGCGCCTGCACCGTCGCCGAAGAGAACGCAGGTCGTGCGGTCGTTCCAGTCGAGAATGCGCGAGAAGGTTTCCGAGCCGATCACCAGCATGCGCTTTGCCTGACCGCCGCGAATATAAAGGTCCGCCGTCGTGACGGCGTAGACGAAGCCGCTGCACACGGCCTGCATGTCGAAAGCGAAGCCGCCGGGCACACCCAGCCGCTCCTGTATCTCGACGGCGGTTGCCGGAAAGGTGTTGTTTGGCGTCGACGTCGCCAGAATGATCATGTCAATATCGTTCGCCGTCAACCCGGAGCTTTCCAGCGCGGCACGGGCGGCCGCCTCTCCAAGCGATGCCGTCGTCTCGTCCTCGGAGGCGATATGGCGCTGACGGATACCGGTGCGCTGCACGATCCACTCATCGGAAGTGTCGACAAGCTTCTCGAATTCCGCATTCTTCATAATGCGGCGCGGCAGAGCGGAGCCAATGCCACGCACGACGGATCTAATCATCACAGCGTCCTATTCATTCACGGCTGCAACGCCGGCAACCGACTGCGGCTTGCGGGCGTGATAAAGGTCGAGGGTAGCGCGCGTCTTGTCGAGCAGATGGCTGCGCGCCATTTCATATCCAAGTTCCACCGCAGCGGCGAAACCTTCCGCGTCTGCGCCGCCATGACTTTTGACGACGATGCCGTTGAGACCGAGGAACACACCGCCATTGATCTTGCGCACATCCATCTTTTCGCCCAGACGCTGGAAAGCGCCACGCGCGAACAGATAGCCGATGCGCGCCATCACCGTACGGCCCATTGCCTCACGGAGATAGCCGCCAATCTGTCGCGCCGTGCCTTCGGCGGTTTTCAATGCGATGTTGCCGGAGAACCCTTCGGTGACGACCACATCGACAGTGCCCTTGCCGATATCGTCGCCTTCAACGAAACCTTCGTAACGCATGGAGTTCAACGCCGCCTCACGCAACATGCGTCCGGCTTCCTTGACCTCTTCCTGCCCCTTGATTTCCTCTACGCCAACATTGAGGAGACCCACCGTGGGACGGTCGAGATCGAAGAGGGCATTGGCCATGGCCGCACCGAGAATCGCGAAATCGACGAGTTGCTGGGCGTCGGCTCCAATGGTCGCACCGACGTCGAGCACGATGCTTTCGCTGCGGATTGTCGGCCAAATCGCTGCGATCGCCGGCCGCTCGATATCGGCCATGGTGCGCAAGCAGAATTTCGACATGGCCATAAGGGCACCGGTGTTGCCGGCGGACACGCAACCATCAGCCTCGCCGTTCTTCACCGCCTCGATGGCCTTCCACATGGACGATTTCCAGCGCCCCTGCCGGAGCGCCTGGCTGGGCTTGTCGTCCATGCGCACCGCAACCTCGCAATGCGTGAACTCGCTCACGTCCTTGAGACCGGGCAGACTGTCAAGCACGGGAAGCACGGTGTCCTCGCGGCCGTAGATCAGAAAACGGGCGTCGGGACGCCGTTCGATGACCTTGGTCAGGCCACGCAGCGTGACCTCGGGACCATGATCCCCGCCCATAGCGTCAATCGAAATGCGTACCACGCGTGATGTGCCTCAATGGTTGATCGGGCGCCGGTATCGGCTCAAATGTGCGGCGAAAATAGCGTTTTTGGCCGGTGGCACAACCTCGTTTCGCGCCTTCGTCACGCAATTCAGGACTTTTGTCCGAGCTTGCGCAGGCCCTCATAGAGGGGCCCGGCTGCTTTCGAAGCGTCCTCTTCCACCTCCGACGCCTCCATAACAGCCCCGGGCTTGCGCGGATAGGGGTCAATGCCGAGAGTGAAAAATTCCTCAGCCAGCGCACCCGCGTCGATAATGCTGCCAAGAAACGTGTCCGGCATGTCGGGACCTTCCGCATCCAGCACGAACTCGCCGCCTTCCACCTCGTTGCGGGCAAGCCGCGACCCTTCCGGAACCAGCGTGGCCGACACCTCTTCCTCGATATGACTTGTCACCGGATCCAGGGTCACCACGCAGGACTGCGTGATATCCGCCTCCACCTTACCGGTGATGCGCACGCCATCGGCCTTCCAAGGCCGTACGGTCAGCACCGCCGCAAAGCGTTCAACGGAAAGAAGGTCGTGGGTGGCCGCCAGAGCCTTGCATTCGCTCTCATCGGCTTCAATCGAGACCGGCATCCCCTTGCGCGACAGACGGTGGACATTCACCTCACAGGAGACCGGTGTTTTCTTCTTGTCGGGCATTGCTCAACTCTCCCTTTCCGCATCAGGGAATGAAATTTCGCCCGCGATAAGATTCTCGACCGGCTGTACATCCAGCGCTGCCGCTGCGGCGAGCGCGTAGCGGGCAAGAGGCTGGGCGTCGGGCCAGCCCTCTTCGTCGGGACGAATATTGCGGCGCATAGCCACGGCGAGCGCCTCCACGTCCCCGGCATCGATCGCTTCGCCATAAGCGGCGGCACGGCCGTAAAACATCCGGGCCAGCTTCTTGATGCGCTTGGGCACACCGAGATCACCGATCCCCAATTCGCGGATCGCATGTTCCACATCCCGGAAGAAAACGTCCGTAACCTCTTGCGCCATATCGCGAATCGCTGCGCCATCCTCGCCGCGAACCCGGCGCAAGAAAAGAATCATGTGCAGGGCAATCATTTCAAACCGGCCAAGCGGCGTGTCGGGCACGTTCCAGCGCGAATAAAAGACCGGCTGCCGTGAGGACGCCACGATTCGTTCATACAAGCCGTCGATAATCGCACGGCGCGAACGCTGCCCAAAGCCAAACAGCTTCTGGAACATGAGAAATGCCCTCCCTCGGGGCTGGTTTGGGACAGGATCAGGTTGCATCGGCGCTTAAGCTGGTTTACCCGTTTTGCCGGCGGGGACAAGGGCTTTCACTCGAAAGCTCTCGCGCCGGGGACGCTATGGAGATGTCGTTGCAGGTGAAGAAAATCAACAGCAATCCTGTCGGACGCACAGTTTTGGCCGTCGCAATCGCCGGAACGGCGGCTGCATTGTCCGGCTGCAATGTCGCCAACACGCTGGATGCGCGCGAAACCCTCACCCAGGGTTACGTCATCGACGAGCAGGCGCTGGAACTGGTGCCTGTCGGCTCTAGCCGCGAGCAGGTGCTGTTGGCGCTGGGCTCGCCATCGACGACGGCGACCTTTGACAACGAAGCTTTCTATTACATCTCCCAGAAGCGTGTGCGCGGTGCAGCCTTCATGCGCCCGCGTCTGGTCGAGCAAAAGGTTCTGGCCGTGTATTTCGGCGACGACGAGCGCGTCTCGAAAATCGCCAATTACGGGTTGGAAGACGGCAAGGTGTTCGATTTCATTTCGCGCACCACGCCGACAGGAGGCAAGGAACAGACCTTCATCGGTCAGATTCTCGCCGGTGCGTCGAAAGGCGGTCCGCCTTCGGGCCTCTTCGGCGGCGGCGGTGGCTGATCGAACAGCAATCTCAGGCAACACCAAAGCCCGCGAGCATCGCTCGCGGGCTTTTTCTTTCCCATGGCGCGAAAGACCCGCCTCACCGCTTCTCCTTTTGCGAAACGGCGAGGCGGTGGCCTGTCAGTGTGCCAGAACGGCCAGCAACAAAAGCGCGATGATGTTGGTGATCTTGATCATCGGGTTCACTGCGGGGCCGGCCGTATCCTTGTAGGGATCGCCGACCGTATCGCCGGTGACGGAGGCCTTGTGTGCCTCGGAGCCTTTTTCGTGCTTGGTGCCATCGGCATCCACAAAGCCGTCCTCAAACGATTTCTTGGCATTGTCCCAGGCGCCACCGCCAGCGGTCATGGAGATCGCCACGAAAAGACCTGTGACAATGACGCCCAGAAGCATCGCGCCAAGCGCCGAGAAAGCTTCGCTCTTGCCGGCAATCGCATAAACCACCGCAAACGCCACCAGCGGCGAAAGCACCGGCAGAAGCGAAGGCACAATCATCTCCTTGATCGCAGCCTTGGTGAGAAGATCCACCGCCGTGCCGTAGTCGGGCTTTTCCTTGCCCTCCATGATGCCGGGCTTTTCGCGGAACTGCCTGCGCACCTCCTGCACGATGGCACCGCCGGCGCGGCCGACCGCCGTCATGGAAAGACCGCCGAACAGGAACGGCAACAGGCCGCCGAACAGAAGACCGACCACGACGTAAGGATTGGAGAGCGAGAAATCTACGCTCACGCCTTCAAAGAAGGTGCCGGGCTCCGCATTGGCGGCAAAGTATTTCAGATCCTCCGTATAGGCTGCGAACAGCACAAGCGCGCCGAGGCCCGCGGAACCGATGGCATAGCCTTTGGTGACAGCCTTGGTGGTGTTGCCCACCGCGTCGAGCGCATCGGTTGTCTGACGCACCTCGCTCGGCAGATCGGACATTTCGGCGATACCGCCGGCATTGTCCGTGACGGGACCGAACGCGTCGAGCGCGACCACCATGCCTGCAAGCGCCAGCATCGTCGTCACCGCGATGGCGATGCCGAACAGGCCTGCCAGATTGAACGACAGGATGATGCCGGCAATGATGACGATAGCCGGCAGCGCCGTCGCCTCGAGCGATACGGCAAGACCCTGGATGACATTGGTGCCATGCCCGGTCACCGAGGCCTGGCTAATGGAGCGCACCGGTCGGTAACCGACGCCCGTATAGTACTCGGTGATCCAGATGATGAGCCCGGTGACGCCGAGCCCGACCACACCGCACCAGAAAAGCGATGTGCCGGTGAAGGCCGAACCGTTGCTGGCCGAGAACGCTGCCGAACCACCGAGCCAGCCCCAGACGATGCCGGCCAGGGCGACGACCGACAGCGCCGCAGTCGCCCAGAAGCCCTTGTAGAGCGCGCCCATGATCGAATTGTTGGATCCGAGCTTGACGAAGAATGTGCCGATGATCGAGGTCACGACGCAGGCCGCGCCGATCACCAGCGGGAAGAGCATAAGCGTCACCGCCGTTTCGCCCGTGAAGAAAATCGACGCGAGCACCATGGTGGCGACCACCGTCACCACATAGGTTTCGAACAGATCGGCCGCCATGCCAGCACAGTCGCCGACATTGTCACCCACATTGTCGGCGATGGTGGCCGGGTTGCGCGGGTCGTCCTCGGGAATACCCGCTTCCACCTTGCCGACCAGATCGCCACCGACATCGGCACCCTTGGTAAAGATACCGCCGCCGAGACGTGCAAAAATGGAGATCAGCGACGCACCGAACCCGAGCGCCACCAGTGCGTCGATGACGATACGGTCGGTCGGCGCATGGCCGAGCAGATCAGTAAGAACCCAGAAATAGACTGACACGCCCAGCAGTGCGAGGCCGGCGACCAGAAGGCCCGTGATTGCGCCCGACTTGAAGGCGATGTCGAGCCCCGCCGCCAGGCTGTTGGAAGCGGCCTGCGCCGTGCGCACATTGGCACGTACGGAAACGTGCATGCCGATGTAACCGGCCGCGCCGGAGAGCACCGCGCCGATCAGGAAGCCGACACCGTCCTTGACGCCGAGAAACACGGCGAGCAGGACGAAGATGACGATGCCGACCATGCCGATCGTCCGATACTGGCGGTTCAGGTAGGCTTTCGCGCCCTCCTGCACCGCACCGGCGATCTGCTGCATCCGCTCGTTCCCGGCCGGCGCCGAGAGCACCGACTGCGATGCCCAGGCACCGTAAACCAGTGCCAGCACCCCGCAGCCGAGCACCAAGTACAACACGATATCCATATGGAGTTCCCTCGAGATAGATTGGTCCAACCCGCTTTACGCAGGCCGGGCGCTAGATTCGCTGCCCGCTCGCAGCGCCCCAGAATCGCGCGGAAAATGCCAGAACCGGTCTACGATAGCAACCGTTTGCGCGCCGATGGCCCGCCACACCCTGCCGATCTGATTAGGCGCGACGCCGGCGATCCAGCCACAACACCGCGCCGGTGGCGATGACGACGGGGAAGATGATGCCGATGTTGACCGCCTGCCAGCCGATGGTGCTGAAGATCACGCCGGAGGCCAGCGCGGTGACCGCGGTGGTGCCGAAGACCATGAACTCGTTGAAGGCCTGAACCCGAGCCTGCTCCTCGACCCGGTAGGGCTCGGTCAGCAGTGAGGTGCCGCCGACGAACATGAAGTTCCAGCCGACGCCCAGCAGGACCAGGGCGGCCCAGAACTGCAGCACCTCGACCCCGGTCAGGTTGATCAGGGCGCAGCCCAGAATCAACAGGCCGCCGACGGCGATGACCCGCTCCGCCCCCACCCGGTGAATGATGTGCCCGGTCACGAAGGACGGCGCGAACATGCCGACCACGTGCCACTGGATGACGAAGGCCGCGGTCTCGAACGGATGGGCGCAGGCCACCATGGCCAGGGGCGTCGAGACCATCACCAGGTTCATGGCGCCGTAGGCCACCATGGCGCAGAGCACCGCGACGATCAGCGCCGGCTGACGCAGGACTTCGGCCAGAGGGCGGCCCTTGCCGCGATCCTTCATCGACAGCGGCGGCGGCAGCGCCGCGAACTGGATCAGCACCAGGGTGAGGAAACCCA
>NZ_CAJXGF010000108.1 GCF_913053745.1 uncultured Nitratireductor sp. | reverse complement strand
CAGCCGAAGATTACGCTCGTCGCGATCGGGGTCTTCTTCCCGGTGTTCACGGCGCTGGTCGGCGGCATTCAGCAGATCGACCGCAAGCTGGTCGAGGTCGGGCAGGCCTACGGGTTGCGCGGTCCGTCGCTGGCGTGGAACATCCTCCTGCCAGCCGCGGCACCGTCCCTGCTGACGGGATTGCGTATCGGCCTGGCGCAGGGTTGGCTCTTCCTCGTCGCCGCCGAGCTGATCGGCGCCTCGAAGGGGCTGGGCTTCCTGCTCACCGATGGGCAAAACACCGGTCGGGCCGACATTATCGTCCTGAGCATCGTCCTGCTGGCGCTGCTCGGCAAGGGCACTGATATTTTTCTGGGGCTGGTGCAGCGCCGGGTGCTGCGCTGGTCCGACGCCTGGCAGGCGTAGGAGTCACCGATGACCAGGAACCACAACGGGCAGACGTCAATCCGGAGCGCTGGCGAGAACGTGGCCGAGTCGGTCCTGCGTGCGCTCGACGCGCAGCGGGAGGTCGATGCGAAGCGAGTCCCGTTCAAGGACCGGCAGCGGGCACTGAAAAACGCCTACCGGGATGATCCGACCCGCGGACGGCAGGTGACTGCCGTCCACAGTGTCACCCCAGCCGACGCCGAGACCGGCAAGGTCCGCATCGCGATCGAAGGCGAATCCGAGGTCGAGCTGGATATCGGCGCGCATACTTCAGTGGGCGGCACCGAAGACACGCCGTGCTCCGGCGACATCCTGCTGGCGTCGCTCGCTGCCTGCTACGAAATCACGCTCCGCCTCGTCGCGGCGGCGTCGAAGATTACGATCAACCGGCTCGATCTGCGCGTCGTCGCGGCGCATCGTGCCCTCGGCCATGTTCCAGGTCCCGGCGAAGGTCTTGGCGCGACCGATCGGCCACGTCACGGGCGCGGTGTCGAGCGCCAGCTTCTGTTCGATCTCGTCGAGGATCTCGAAGGGATCGCGGCTTTCGCGGTCGAGCTTGTTGACGAAGGTGACGATCGGAATGTCGCGCAGGCGGCACACCTCGAACAGCTTCAGCGTGCGCGGTTCGATGCCCTTGGCCGCGTCGATCACCATGATGGCGCTGTCGACAGCCGTCAGCGTGCGGTACGTATCGTCGGCAAAGTCTTCGTGGCCCGGCGTGTCGAGCAGGTTGAAAACATGATCGCCATACTCGAACGTCATCACCGATGTCACGACGGAGATGCCGCGCTCGCGCTCGATGTTCATCCAGTCCGAACGGGTCTGGACGCGGTTTTTCTTTGCCTTCACCTCACCGGCAAGCTGGATCGCGCCGCCGAACAGCAGCAGTTTTTCGGTCAGCGTGGTCTTGCCCGCGTCCGGGTGCGAAATGATGGCGAAGGTGCGGCGGCGCGACACCGCATCGGCGATTTTGTCGGTCATCTGTATCTGGGTTTTCTTGAAGCCGGGCGCTTGTAACAAGCGGCACGGCGCGTGTCGAACGGAAAGTGGCCACACGCCGGCCCATATAATGGTGAAGAGATGTCTTCGCCAGCCTCGCGGCGGTTGAATTCACCGGCAAAACGGGCCAGACGGAAACGATCGTGACCGTCGCCCCGGATTGCAGAGCGCAGGATAGATTCATGTCCAACACCGTTTCCTCCATGCCCGTCATCGGCCCCACCGTCGGCATCATCCGCCTGCCGCACAGCGAGGGCCTGCCTCTGCCGGCCTATGAAACCGAAGCCGCCGCCGGGATGGATTTGCGCGCCGCGGTGCCGGAAGACCGCCGCATCGTGCTTCTGCCGGGCAAGCGGGTGCTGGTGCCCACCGGCTTTATCCTGGAGCTGCCCGAAGGCTTCGAGGGACAGGTGCGCCCGCGCTCCGGTCTCGCCCTGAAGCACGGCATCACCTGCCTCAACGCGCCCGGCACCATCGACGCCGACTATCGCGGCGAAGTGCAGGTGCTTCTCGTCAATCACGGCGAAGAGGATTTCGCCATTACGCGCGGTCTGCGGATCGCGCAGCTTCTGATCGCACCGGTGAGCCGTGCGACGCTCGAAGAACGCAGCCACGCCGCCGGCACTGCGCGCGGCGCCGGCGGCTTCGGGTCGACCGGGGTTGCCTGAAGCCAGGTTCAACCGCCGCCGCGCTATACTTTGGTATAAGATGCACAGCCCCTTTGCGGAGCCATGAGGGGTTGCGTCGCGTTTTCTGGCCGATTATCGGCTTTGACAGGCCGTTTGCCCCCTTGTCCGTCGCTTTCCGGTTGGCAAGAGCGCGCGGTTGTCTACAGTCAGGGACAGCGCAGGTCCTGAAGCCTGCCGAACAAACGATACAGTGGAGGAGACGTAATGTTGCACGCAAGCAGAAAGTATCTCGCAGCCGGCGCGGTGGCGCTGTCGTTGGGTCTTGCGCCTGCCGGCGCCGTGGCGCAGGAATTCATCAATGTGCTGACCGGTGGCACGTCGGGTGTCTACTATCCGCTCGGTTCGCAGCTTTCCAAGATCTACGGTGAAAACATCGAAGGCGTGCGCACCCAGGTGCAGTCGACCAAGGCGTCGGTCGAAAACCTCAACCTTCTGCAGCAGGGTCGTGGCGAGATCGCCTTCGCACTCGGCGATTCCGTCAAATCGGCCTGGGAAGGCGATGCGGAAGCTGGTTTCGACCAGAAGCTCGACAAGCTGCGCGCCATCGCCGCGATCTATCCGAATTACATCCAGATCGTCGCCTCGCAGGAGTCCGGCATCAAGGAATTCGGCGATCTGAAGGGCAAGGGCCTCTCCGTCGGCGCGCCGAAATCGGGCACCGAGCTCAACGCTCAGCGCATCTTCGGCGCCATGGACATGAGCTATGACGACCTCGGCAAGACCGAATATCTGCCGTTCGGCGAATCCGTCGAGCTCATCAAGAACCGTCAGCTCGATGCGACGCTGCAATCGGCCGGTCTCGGCGTGGCTTCCATCAAGGATCTGGCGCTTTCGCTGCCGGTGACCCTCGTGTCGGTGCCCGAAAGCGTCGCCGAAACGCTCGGCGCGCCGTTCATCGCCGCCACCATCCCCGCCGGCACTTATGAGGGCCAGAGCGAGGATGTGCCGACGCTGGCCATCACCAACATTCTCGTGTCGCATTCGGACGTCTCCGACGACGTCGCCTACGAGATGACCAAGCAGCTCTTCGAGAACCTCGACGACATGGTGGCCGCCCATGCGGCAGCCAAGGCAATCTCCGCCGAGAACGGCGCCAAGGGCCTGCCGCTGCCGCTGCACCCCGGGGCAGAGCGCTACTACAAAGAAAAAGGCCTGCTCTAGGCTTTTCTTCCCTGCGAGGCCCCGTCGAACGACGGGGCCTTCTTGTCACCTTCCGATGCCGGATCGTGACAAGAAGGCCCGAAATGCCGAGCCCTCCCGCCCGCGTGGCGCCGGAGCGGACAATCGGTGCAGCCCGGACAAGAGCATGGGGAAGCGGAGCACCCAATGAGCAACAGTGAAACCGGCCAGGCGGCGAGCACGGCCCAGGCAGAATTGCACGATCACACCCATGGCGAGTTCGGCGCGGACCGCGTCGGGCGGCTGCTCTTCTGGATCGCGGTCGCGTTTTCACTCTACCAGATCGCCACCGCCGCGCATGTGATCAGCTTGCCGAGCCAGGTCGTGCGCGCCTTCCATGTCGGCTTCCTCACACTGCTCGTCTTTCCGCTGGTGGCGCACGCCCGCGACAGCGCGCCCGCGATCAAGGGGCTGGCCTGGGCGCTGGCGCTCGCCGGTGTGGCCGTGGCGCTCTATCAGTATATCGAATACAAGCCGTTGCTCTTGCGCGCCGGGGACCCATTGCCCCTCGACATCGTGTTCGGCGTTATCGCGTTGATCACCATCTTCGCCGCCGCCTATGTGCTGATGGGTCCGGCCCTGCCGATCATATCCGGCGCCTTCCTCGCCTATTGCCTGTTCGGGCAATATCTGCCCTCCCCGCTCAACCATCGCGGTTACGATTTCAGCCAGGTCGTCGACCACATGGCCTATGGAACGGAAGGCATCTACGGAATCCCGATCTACGTCTCGGCGACCTACATCTTCTTGTTCATCCTGTTCGGCTCTTTCCTGGAACGCGCCGGCATGATCAAGCTTTTCACCGACGTTTCGCTCGGCCTTGTCGGCCATGCCCGGGGAGGCGCGGCGAAGGTGTCGGTCATTTCGTCCGGCCTGATGGGCACCATCTCCGGTTCCGGTGTCGCCAATGTCGTCACCACCGGACAGTTTACCATTCCGCTCATGAAGCGCTTCGGCTATCGCGCGGCCTTTGCCGGCGGTGTGGAATCCACGGCCTCAATGGGCGGGCAGATCATGCCGCCCGTGATGGGCGCTGTGGCCTTCATCATGGCCGAAACGCTGGGCATCGAATATTACGAGGTGGTCAAGGCCGCGATCATCCCAGCCGTGCTTTACTTCGCCTCAGCCTTTTGGATGGTGCATCTGGAAGCCGGCAAATACGGCTTGCACGGCCTGCCGCGTTCCGAGCTTCCTTCAGCGCGCAACGCGCTGAGAAAAGGCTGGTATCTCATCCTGCCGCTGGCCGTGCTCGTCTATCTTCTGTTCACCGGCTACACGCCGCTCTTTGCCGGCACGATCGGCCTGTCGCTGACGGTGCTTCTGATCCTCGGCGGCTCGGTGGCGCTCGGCCTCCCAGGCCAGGTTCTGCGGGTGATCTTCTGGGTCGGCCTCGGCCTCGTTGCGGCGAGTTTCTTCAGCTACGGCATCACGGCGATCCTGATTGCCGCGCTCGTTCTGATCGTCGCCAACCTCTTTGTCGACGGCGGGCGCAAAACGCTGATCGTCAGCCGGGATGCACTCGCCGAAGGCGCGAAAACGGCCCTGCCCGTGGGCGTGGCCTGCGCCGTTGTCGGTGTCATCATCGGCACCATGACGCTGACCGGCGTCGCCAACACGTTCGGCCAGTTCATCGTTTCGGTGGGCGAGAAGAGCCTGTTCCTGTCGCTCGTGCTCACCATGATCACCTGCATCATCCTGGGCATGGGCATACCGACCATCCCCAATTACATCATCACCTCCTCGATTGCCGGCCCCGCTCTTCTGGCGCTCGGCGTGCCGCTGATCGTCAGCCACATGTTCGTGTTCTATTTCGGCATTCTGGCGGATTTGACGCCGCCGGTGGCACTCGCTTGTTTCGCCGCCGGTCCGATCGCCAAGGAGAACGGCCTCAAGATCTCCATGGAAGCGATCAAGGTGGCTGCTGCGGGCTTCGTCATCCCCTTCATGGCAGTCTACACGCCGGCGCTGATGCTGCAGGACGGCGGGCCGCTGGCAGAATCCTGGGGCTATTATCCGGCGGTCGCCTACATCGTTTTCAAGGCGCTGCTGGCCATTGCGCTGTGGGGTGCGGCTGTTATCGGCTTCATGCGCACGAAACTCGCCGCCTGGGAGCGTATCCTCGCCGCGGCGGCCGCCTTCACCCTGATCGCCGCTCTTCCCATCACCGACGAACTCGGTTTTGCGCTCGCCGTCCTGTTCCTCGGCCTGCACTGGTACCGCACCCGTACGGCCAACACTTCTGAGAAGACGCAGGCCGGCGAATGAGCATATGCGTTTTGGCAGGCGGGAAGGCGCTTACCCTCGGGGCGGCGCTTTTCACCCTGTCATGGACGCATTCGGTCGAGAAAATTCGCTGGGAGGAAGACTGGCGGGCAACGCCTGCCGGGCTCGAGATCGTCGAAGCCCGCGTGCGTGGATCGGGCGCCGGCATGGAGCCGCCATCCGAAGCGCAGCTCGAAAACGGCTGGTGGTCCTACCGCCCATCCCTGCCGCCGCAAGCCGAACTCGCCCTGGCGGCGTCCGGCGCGACGGACTCCGGCTGGCGTCTGTGCGCGGCGGGCGCATGCCACGAACTGGGCGCCGAACCCGGCGAACCGGTAATCGTCAGATATTGCGACTAGAGCGACTCCAGAAAAAGTGGAGACCGGCTCACCGTTCTGAGCTGATTGAAAGCGAGGGCTTTGACCGATTCGTCGATTCTGTGAAACGACGAGGCGGTCTATGCGCCTTCAGGCCGCCGTGGCCGAACCGCCGCCGCGCTTCTGGCAGGCGGGGCCGGGACCGCGCATATAGTGGCGCTCGGGATGATAGCGCGGCGCGATAAAGTTCCGAAGGGCGGCGATAAAACGTACGAAAAGTGCCATGGGTCTTGTCCAACCGGTGGCGGCTCCTCCAAAACCGCCTGTTTGCGTTTGCGGGTTCATTCTTGCATCCACTCGGTGAACGCTCTGTGAATGCCGGTCGGATATCGCCACGGTTTGTGCCGCTTTGATGGCATGAAACGCGTCTTGCTACAGTAAATCTGTGAGCTGTGGCCGCCGCGCCACAGTTTGCGCCGCGCGGCGGTGGTTCAGCCTCAGTTTTCGCCCAGATAGGCGACAATGATGTCGAGAGCGGCCTGCAGATCGTTGCGGTCGACCATCTCGGTTACGGTGTGGATGTAGCGCGTGCCCACCACAATGCCCACGGCGCGCGCGCCGGCGGCGGCCTGCTGGGCCGCTGCGCCGTCCTGGCCGCCACGGGCGAGAATCGTGCGCTGATAGGGGATCGCCTTTTTCTTGGCGAGCTGCTCGACCTCGCGCACCAGCGCCTGATCGGCGATGAAGGAAGAATCCTTCACATGCAGGCCGAAGCCCTCGCCCTGCCTGGTCACGGCCTCATGCTCGCCGATTCCCGGTGTATCGCAGGAAAGCGTGGTGTCGATGCCGAGACCGATATCCGGCTTGACCGCATAAGCGGCCGTGCGCGCGCCGCGCAGACCCACTTCTTCCTGCGCCGTAAAGGCCACATGTATCTCGCAATCGTGCTTCGTGCCGGCTTTCTCCAGTGCGCGTATCGCCTCGACACCGAGCCAGCACGCAACGCGGTTGTCGAGCGCCTTGGACACGAATTTCTCGCCCATTTCCAGGAATGGTTCGTCCATCACCACGAAGTCGCCCACCTGCACCAGCTCGCGCGCCTTTTCGCCAAGCCCCATGTCGACGATGAACTCGCCCGGCTCCGGCACCTTCTTGCGCTCGTCGGCGCTCTGAATGTGGATCGGCTTGCCGGATGGGTTCATCACACCCTTGTAGTCGCCGCTTTCGGTGCAGACGAGCACGCGGCGGGAGAACAGGTTGCGCGGGTCGAAACCGCCCACCGGGTCGAGATGCAGAAATCCCTTTTCGGTCACATGGGTCACGAGAAAGGCGATCTCGTCCATATGGCAAAGAAGCATGATTTTGAGCGGGTCGCCCTTGCTCTTCTTGCGTGGCTTACGCATGCACAAAAGCGAGCCCATCGCATCGGTCCGCACTTCGTCGAAAAGGCCCTCGATTTCTTTTTCGATCAGGGCGCGGACGCGCGTTTCATGGCCAGGCGCACCCGGCGTTTCGCAGAGCCTGCGCAGCAGTTCGGTGTTCATCAGTGTCCCCGGCAGAGCTTTGTTGGAATCAACGGTGAGGGGTGACCATGGCGCAAAGCGGCGCGTAAGGAAACGGCCACAGCTCCGTTTCGCGCTGGTTCAGACGGTGCGCAACATCTTTTCAAAGGCTGCGCGTCCCGGCGGCGTGAACCGGATCACGCGACTGTCCTTTTCCCGGCGCGCCCAGTTCAGCGCAATGAAACGGTCGAGCATGCCGGCACCGAGACTGCCCGCCAGATGCGCGCGCCGCACGCTCCAGTCGAGGCAAGATCGGCATACGGGTCTGCGCTTCTTTCGCATCGCCTCGATATCGAGCCCGAAATCGCGGAAAAAACCGGCGCCCTTGTCCGTCAGGCTCACATCCTCATTGTCGATGGCAATGAAGCCGCGTTCGGCAAACGCGTCGAACATGGCGACGCCCGCTGCGCCCGCCAGATGATCGTAGCAGATACGCGCTTCGCGCATGGCGTTGTCGCGCGGGCCGGGCAGCACCTTTCGCGGCCCCACCGTCGCCGCGACGCCCATGATCGATTCGAGCATGCCCGCCACTTGATGATCGGCCAGCGCGTAGTAACGGTGACGCCCCTGACGCGTCATTCGCAGAAGCCCGCCATCCGTGAGCTTGGCGAGATGGGAGCTCGCCGTCGGCAGAGTGACGCCGGCTTCCAGCGCCAGTTCGCTTGCTGTCAAAGCCGCGCCCCCCATCAGCGCCGCCAGCATGTTGGCGCGCGCCGGGTCGCCGACGAGGCTTGCGATCTGAGCGAGGTCCGTTCCTGCTTTCATAGTTCGATGCTAACCGAAGTATTAATGTCCGGCAAGCGCTATCCTGTGACCGTCGAACAGGGAGAAGAGCGATGCGGAGATATGGCAGACCGATGGCCGGTCCTTCGACATGGCCCGCACGGCGTCTCCCGCCGATGTTCGCCTGGCTGCAAGGTTTCGCCGCCCGCCCGCGCTCACTTTGGAGCGCCATCGGCAAAGACGTGACCTCGCCACGCTCACCGACGGCCAACTTCGCGATATCGGTCAGCCACCGCGGTGTTGAGCACGAATGCGCAAAGCCGTTCTGGCAAGTTTGACACAACAGCAATGAGAAACGCTTTCATGCTTATCGAAGCATGTCGGCAGGAAAGGACACCACCCGTGACCATCACATGTTTCATCCGCTACGAGATCGACCCGTTCAAGCGGGAGGCCTTCGAGGAATATTCCCGCAATTGGGGGCAGGCCATTCCGCGCGCCGGTGCCGGCCTGATCGGCTACTTCGCACCGCATGAGGGTTCCGCAACCACCGGTTATGGTGTCTACAATGTCGACAGTCTTGCGGCCTATGAAGCCTACCGTGCGAGACTGGCCGCAAGCCCCGAAGGCCGCGCGAATTACGAGTTCGCAAAGCGCGAGCGTTTCATCCTGAAGGAGGACCGCATGTTCTTGAAACTCGCTTCCGCGCCCCATACCGAGTGGGTGCGGCCATGATCGCGGTGATCTTTGAAGTTGAACCTGCAAACGGTCGGCGCGATGCCTATCTTGGCATCGCCGCGGACCTGCGACCGCTTCTCGACGGAATAGATGGCTTTATTTCCATTGAGCGTTTCCAGAGCCTCAACGACGAAAACCGCATTCTCTCGCTGTCCTTCTGGCGCGACGAGAAAGCGGTAAGGGCCTGGCGTAACACCGAAGAACACCGGCAGGCGCAACGGGCCGGACGCGGCGGCATATTTGCCGGCTATCGACTGCGCATCGCCCATGTCGTGCGCGACTACGGCCTGACGGAACGGGCAGAGGCCCCGGCCGACAGCCGCGCCATGCACGACGCGGGTGGCCGGCCGGCATAAATGCCGGTCAGGCGTTGCCGATCAGCATGCCTGCAGCGAAGACCAGCGCACCGCCGAGCACTACCTGGAAGGTGGCTCGGCTCCACGGCGTTTCCATATAGCGGTTCTGAATCCAGGCGATCGCCCACAATTCGATGAACACGATGATGAAGGCGATGATCGTCGCGACCCAGAAATGCGGGATCAGATAGGGCAGTGCGTGACCGAGACCGCCCACCGTCGTCATGATACCGGTGGCAAGGCCGCGCCTGATCGGTGAACCGCGTCCGGAGATCACGCCGTCGTCCGAGGCCACTTCGGTGAAGCCCATGGAGATGCCCGCGCCGATGGAGGCGGCGAGGCCGACGAGGAAGGTTTGCCATGTATCGCCCGTGGCGAAGGCGGCGGCGAAAATCGGCGCCAGCGTCGACACCGAACCGTCCATCAGGCCGGCCAGGCCCGGCTGTACGTAGGTGAGAATGAACTGCTTGCGCTCGGTCTTCTCCTCTTCTGCGCGCTCATCTTCGCCCAGATGCTTTTCGGAGAGCCGATGTGCCAGCGATTCATGCCTCTTCTCGGCAATGGCGAGATCGCCCAGAAGCTTGCGGATGCCTGCATCTTCGGTCCGTTTGGCCGCTTCCACATAGAAGCGGTGCGCCTGCTCCTCCATCTGCTCGGCCTGCGAACGCACCTTGTCGAGCCCGAGCGGGCGCACGAGCCAGTCGGGCTTGCGGTCGTAATAGCCGCGCACATGCTCGCGCCGGATCAGCGGGATACGTTCGCCGAAGCGTTCCCGGTGCGCCTCGATCAGTGCCGCGCGGTGTCCGTCTTCTTCCTCGGCCATCTCCTCGAACACGGCAGCCGAATGCGGAAACGCGTCACGCAACCCATCGGCGTAAGCGCGATAGATGCGGGCATCGTCCTCTTCCGAGGAAACGGCAAGTGCCAGAATTTCCTGTTCGCTGAGAGAGGAAAAGGGGCGGCGATGAGCACCCAGGAGACGTGAGAACATGACAGAAGCAATCCATTTTTTAGAACCATTCTAAAATAAGAGACGGCAGAACCGTCGTCAATAGTTTAGAATTATTCTAAAAACAGCTTTGCGCACTTTTCGGCCACGGGCGATTGTCAGATTCTCGAACCCGGCCATCTTCAGCCGGCTTCTCAATCCAGCGTTCGGCGGAATCGCATCAGAGCAAACCCTGCATAGATGAAGATGAACAGCACGAGGATCCCGGTTTCGAACGCCACGGCCGGCAGGTCCGCCCCCTTCAGCATCACCGCACGGATAATGCGCAGGAAATGGGTCAGCGGAAAGGTTTCACCGATCCATTGCGCCCAGTCGGGCATGCCGCGAAAGGGAAACATGAAACCCGAAAGAAGGATCGACGGCAGAAAGAAGAAAAAGGTGAGCTGCAAGGCCTGCATCTGCGTACGTGCAATTGTAGAGATGGTATAGCCGAGCAGAACGAGCGCGAGGACGAAGACCAAGACAGCGCTGAGCAACAGCCAAAGGCTGCCGATAAACGGAACGCCGAACAACACCTTGGCGGCGCTCAGGATGACGGCGACCTGCACCGCACCCACCACCAGATAAGGCAGCACCTTTCCGAGCATGATCTCCAGCGGACTTGCGGGCATCGCGAGCAGGTTTTCCATCGTGCCCCGCTCGCGTTCCCGGGTGAGCGCGATAGAGGTCATCATCACCATGGTCATCTGCAGGATGACACCCAGAAGCCCCGGCACGATATTGTATTGCGAGATCCCCTCGGGATTGTAGCGGCGATGGACGATCACTTCGAGCCGGTCGGCGGGCATCGCCTCCGATGCGGGCACACCGCGCTCGCGCAGGAGCGCCTCGGACGCGACGGTGCTCAAGGTTGAAATCGCCCCGGACGCGACCGACGGGTCGGTGCCGTCCGCCTCGATCAGGATCTGCGGACGCTGGCCACGATCGACCCGGCGCGCAAAATCCGACGGAATGGTGACCACGAAAACCACGGTCCCGCTCGACATCAGCCGCTCGGCTTCCGCGGCACTTCTCACCACGTGGTCGAAACGGTAGTAATCCGTATTCTCCAACGCCGAGACCATCGCCCGGCTGTAATGATCCTGACTGAGCGAGACGAGGGCCGCCGGCAAAGCCTTGGGATCGTTGTTGATCGCATAACCGAACAGCACGAGCTGCATAAGCGGCACACCCAGCATCATGCCGAAGGTGATGCGGTCGCGCCGCATCTGGATGAATTCCTTGATGAGCAGCGCCGCAAGCCGACCAAGGGAGAAAATGCCATTCATTGCATGTTGTCCGTCGAATTGGCCATGAACTGAATGAAGACGTCCTCGAGTCCGGTTTCCCCACGCGTCACGGTCACGCCGTCGCGCTCCTCGAGGTCTGCCAGCGCCGCCTTCAGCGCCGCTTCGTCGGAACCGACCACATGCAGGCTCGCGCCGAATGGAGCGACCTGCTCCACGCCCGGCCGCCGCCTCAGTTCGGCGGCGAGCTTTTCGAGCCTCGGCCCGTCCACCAGATAAGTGATCAGTCCGGCATCCCGCACCACATCCGCCACCCTGCCGGTCGCCAGCATGGTGCCGTAGGAAATATAGGAGATGCGGTGGCAGCGCTCGGCCTCGTCCATGTAGTGGGTGGAAACGAGAACCGTCAGACCGTCGGCGGCGAGCCGGTGAATCTCGTCCCAGAAATCGCGGCGCGCCTTGGGATCGACACCCGCCGTCGGCTCGTCGAGCAGAAGCAGTTTGGGCTGGTGCATGATGCAGGCTGCAAGCGCCAGCCTTTGCTTCCAGCCGCCCGAAAGCGTTCCGGCGAGTTGGTTTCGCCGCGAAGAAAGTCCCAGATCGTCCAGCGTTCGGTCGACATGCTCTGTCACCGGTTTCAGGTCGTAGAGCCGGGCAACGAAGGCCAGGTTCTCCGCAATGGTCAGGTCTTCGTAAAAGGAGAAGCGCTGCGTCATGTAGCCGACTTCCCTTTTGATCTTCAGCCCCTCGCTCCTCAGGTCGAAGCCGAGAACCGTGCCGCCGCCCTCATCCGGAGTCAGGAGTCCGCACATGATCCGGATCGTGGTCGTCTTTCCCGATCCGTTCGGCCCGAGAAAACCGACGATCTCGCCTTTGGCGACCTGCATTGTCACATTGTTGACGACGGTCTTGTCGCCAAAGCGCTTGACCAGGCCATGAACGTCGATGGCGTTCATCGTTCGTCCGCCTTGAGGCGTACATCGACGATCTGCCCCGGCTGCAGGCTGCTCGCGTCGCCGTCCGGCCGCGCCTCCACCAGATAGACGAGCTTCTGGCGCGTCTCGAGTGAGTAGATGACGGGCGGCGTGAATTCCGGTTCCGGAGAGATATAGGAGATGCGCGCGGTCAGTCCCGGCGCGCAACCGTCGCAATTGACGGCCAGAACCGAATCCGGCTGCAAGCTGGAGAACGCCGCTTCCGGAACATAGATCTTGAGTTTGACACCCCCTTCCGGCAGCAGCGAAACGACCGGCGCGGACGGCCCTGCCACATCGCCGGCATTGCGGATCACATCGTCGATTCGGCCAGCGGCCGGTGCTTTGATGACACGTTCGGACAAGCGCCAGCGCGCCTGTTCCAGAGCGGCCTCCATCTGGTCGCGGCGCTTGGCGGCGGCATTGATCGTCTCGGCGCGGGCAGGCAGGCGAGCGACCGCCAGATTCGCTTCGGCCTGGCCGATATTAGTGTCCGCCAGCTCCTTGGCCGTTCTTGCCTTGTCCAGTTCGGCTTGCGTGGCGATGCCCCGGCGAGACAGATCCTGCGTGCGCGACAGAACGCGTCCGGCCTCCGCCGCCTCTGCCTGCGCCGAGGCGAGCGCGGCTTCCAGTACCGCGAGTTCTTCGGGACGCTTGGCCTCTTTCAGGTCGGCGAGCTGGGCTTCGACTTCGGCAAGGCCCGCCTCTGCCTGACGCACGGCGATCCGCGCATCCGTTTCATCCATCACGGCCACGGTCGCGCCGGCATCCACGACCGCACCGCGCCGCACGGGCACAGAGCTGAGCTGCCCCACTTCCGTCGGCGCAAGCAGCACGTAATCGCCCTCCACATAGCCCACGGCGAGTGGAGTTTCGGTCCCACATCCCGAAAGCAACCCGGCAAGAACGGGGATCGCGCAAAGCATAGTCATGAGTCTTCCTTCCCACGCGTGCGCGCAGCGAGAATTGCTTCAAGATTGCCGCCGGCGATCGCGGAGATGGCTGACGCCTCGCGCCCGCCGATCTCGTTCCAGCCCATGCGCCGCTGCACAGCCTCGCTGGCGATGCGGAAATAGACGAGCTGCCCGATCAGTGTGAATACGGTGAGCTTGGTTTCCTCGCTTTCCGCCGGCTCCCCGGTGGCCGCCGCCCAGACCGCACACAAGCGCTTGTGGACCGGCGCGAAAATGCCATCGTAGATCCGGTCGAGGGCAACGGTGGGATGGGAAAGCTCCCGCAGTACGAACTTGACGATCAGCCCGGCCTCGGGCCGCGTGGCGATGAAGCCCGTCATCGTGTCGAGCACCTGCAAGAGCATGGCGCGCGCCTCGTCCGGTGTTAGCGGCGCGTCGTGATCCGCTTTCAGGTTCAGGGCGCTGCCGGCGATCTCGCCCAGCAACTCGACGATGTGATCGGCACAGGCTGTCCGCAATCCGTCCTTGCCGCCGAAATGATAGGAGATGGAGCCGATATTGGCATTTGCCGCCGTGGCTATTTCCCGTGTCGTCGTACCGTCATAACCCTTTTCTCCAAACAGCTTCAGCCCAGCCTGGACGAGGGAATGTCGCGTGTGATCGGCTGAGGAAAGCCGCCCTGCGGCACCTGGTATCTGGTCGTTTCTCTGTATCATGCGATTGATTTAATCAATCGATTGAATAAAGTCAAGCTTGGAAATCGGAGGCGATCGTTTGCCTCGGGCGTTTGCCCCAAGCGATAAAACCACTAAGTTCCACCTGCCACTGGTTCAAGAATCGCGGACAGGAGCGAATGAGCGAACAATCCAGCACCCTGCTCGACCGGTTCGGCCGTTTTCTGGCGCGGCGGCTGCAAAGCGAATCCTCCGGCTATCAGCCTTACACCCCGTCCGATCCGGAAACGCTGCATCGCACCCTGCAACCCGGCGATATTCTCCTCATCGAGGGCAATCAGCGCATCTCGGCGGCGATCAAATATCTGACCCAATCCACCTGGAGCCACGCAGCGCTCTATGTGGGGGACGCACTGCCGGAACCCGAGGACGGTTCGGAGCGCCCGCGACTCGTCGAGGTCATTCTCGGAGACGGCTGCATCGCCGTGCCGCTATCCAAATACAAGACCTACAACACGCGCATCTGCCGGGCGAGCGGACTGACCCCCGACGACCGAAACGCCATTGTCGGCTTCATGATCGAAAAGCTCGGCCTGCGCTACGACATGCGCAACATCTTCGATCTGCTGCGCTACTTTCTGCCGACGCCGCCGGTGCCCGTGCGCTGGCGCCGGCGCATGATCGCCATCGGCTCGGGCGATCCGACGCGGGCCATCTGCTCCTCGCTCATCGCCCAGGCGTTTCAGAAGGTAGGTTATCCGATCCTGCCCGAAATCACGAAAGCGAAGGGTCACGCCTCCGCCGAATCGACCTACTCGCGGCAGGAGATCCTGCAGATCCGTCATCACAGCCTGTTCACACCGCGCGACTTCGACCTCTCCCCCTATTTCGCGATCGTCAAACCGACGCTTGCCTTCGGCTTCGACTACAAGACCCTGAACTGGCGCGAGCCGGACCATGGCGAGCGGTCGGCGGAAGACACAGGAACGAGCCGATGAGCACTTATGCGGCGCTTGCGCTTCTATTCCTCTGCTTCACCGCTTATTCCCTCGTTTCGCGCCGGCTCGAAGCCTCCGTCCTCTCCGGTCCCATGCTGTTCACCGCGCTGGGCTACGGTTTCTTTCTCACGGATGCCACGCTCACTTCGCCGCTGGACAATGCCGTCGTCGAGTTCCTGGCAACGGCAACCCTGGCCATCATTCTGTTTCGCGACGCCGCAAACATTCGCATCTCGAGCGTCATGGCCGAGCGCGCCACCGCGCTCTTGTCCGCGCGGCTTCTCTTCATCGGCATTCCTTTGACGATCCTTGCCGGAACCGCCGTCGGCATGGCGTTGTTTCCGGCCCTCGGCCTGTTCGGTGCGCTGGTGCTCGCCATCGTGCTGACTCCGACCGACGCGGCGCTGGCGCAACCGGTTTTCGGCAATGAAAGCCTGCCCGAAATCGAGCGCGAGGCTCTGGATGTCGAAAGCGGCCTGAATGACGGGCTGTGCCTGCCCTTGCTTTTGATCGCCCTGGCCCTCGCCGCAGACACCGGCGGCGGTGAAGGGATGGCGGGGCATGCGACCTTCTTTCTCAAACAGGTGGTCCTCGGTCCGCTAGTCGGCCTCGCCGTCGGCTATCTCGGCGCGCTGGCAGCCGATTTCGCCTTCGCCCGGGCCTTGTCCAATCCTGCCGGGCGCACACCCATCATGGTCGGGCTCGCGGGGTTGGCCTATCTCGGCGCCGAGCTTGTCGGCGGCAACGGATTTCTCGCCGCATTCTCCGCCGGTCTTGCCTTCGGATGGCGCCTGCCGGCCGAAACGGTCGAGAAGGCAAGCAATTTCGCGATGACGGAGGGTTCGATCCTCACCAATCTCACCTTCCTCCTGTTCGGCGCTGCCATGTTGCCGCAAGCCTTCGAAACGCCGGCCCTCCCAGCGCTTTTCTATGCGGCGCTCAGCCTCACCCTCATCCGCATGGTGCCCGTTTTCATTGCCATGCTCGGCACCCGAACCGGCTTGCGGGCACGCC
>NZ_CAJXGF010000107.1 GCF_913053745.1 uncultured Nitratireductor sp. | reverse complement strand
AGGGCCGGATCGAGCTGGGGCTCTTGCGGCAGATACCCGCAGGTCGCGCCTTCGGCCAGCCATGCCTCGCCCGTGAACTCCTTGTCGAGGCCCGCCATGACCCTGAGAACCGTCGATTTACCCGCACCGTTGGGACCGAGAATGCCGATCTTCGCGTCCGGGTAGAAGGACAGGTGAACGTTCTCAAGGACCTTCTTGGAGCCGTAGGCCTTGCTGAGGCCGGACATGTGGTAGATGAATTGGCGTGCCATGTGGCTCGTCGCGCTCCGTCTCACTCGAATTGGGGGAACCTGTTGCGCAGCGTATGTAGGCCAAACGAAGCGGCGGGGCAATCCGCCGTGGGGAGGGAAGATGAGCTTCGATGCTGAAACGCGGCTCATGACGCCGACCGGCGCGGATCTGCGCCTGTTCGAACGTCGGGCGACCGGAAAAGCTCGCGCCGCCGTGCAGATCAACCATGGTGTTGCCGAACATGCCGCCCGCTATGCCCGTTTCGCAGATTTCCTGTCGCAACGCGGGTTTTCGATCTACGCCCACGATCATCGAGGACACGGGAAAACGAAAGCGCCTGGCGCACCCCTCGGACATATCGGCCCTGACGCTGACGCAGACACACTGCTCGACGACGTGCTGGCGGTGCACCGACATATTGCCGAAAAACACCCAGGCCTGCCGGTCATCATTTTCGGGCACTCGATGGGTGGCATGATCGCGGTCAACTTTGCGCTTCGGCACGGCCACCGTCTCGCCGGCGCGGCGGTATGGAACGCACCGCTTGCCACCAGACCGGAGGCGCTTGCAGGCAAAGCGGTTCTCGCCTGGGAGCGGTTCCGCCTCGGCTCGGATGTTCCCTCCAGACTTTTGCCGAAGATCACCTTCGCCACTTGGGCGCGCGCCTTTCCCGAACGACGCACGGATTCCGACTGGTTGTCCCGCGACGAGACGGAAGTCGACAAATACAT
Organism: uncultured Nitratireductor sp.; assembly: GCF_913053745.1. Classification (GTDB taxonomy): domain Bacteria; phylum Pseudomonadota; class Alphaproteobacteria; order Rhizobiales; family Rhizobiaceae; genus Nitratireductor. The sequence goes on along the minus strand of NZ_CAJXGF010000107.1, from coordinate 15,109 downwards.
CGCCGACCCCCTCTCCGGCTGGGAAGCCTCCATCGGAATATGGACTGCGCTTTTCGATCTCAGCCTGAACGCCGCCGACCAGGCCGCGTTGGAAGCCGCCCGCAAGACGCTTCCCTTCATGCTGGTCGGTGGCGATACAGATCCTTCGACGAAAGGAGGAAAGACGGTGCGCAAACTTGAAAAACGGCTCGCACAAAACGGCTTTTCGAATCTCGAAACAAGAATTTACGAGGGTTTTCGGCACGAATCTCTCAACGAACTCGGCCGAGAAAAGGCGATGGAGGACTTTGTCCGCTGGGCCGGAAAACTCATCAATTAATGCCAAAATAATGCGGTCTGCGCATCTGGAAGCAGACCCAGCGGTTTGCTACCTCAAAACGGCATGAGTTTTGGAGGGCTGCGGGCGATCATGAACAACCCACCCCTGAAGGGCGTTCGCGTTATCGAACTGGCGCGCATCCTGGCCGGCCCATGGGCAGGTCAAGTTCTGGCCGATCTCGGCGCCGATGTCATCAAGGTCGAAAACCCAAACGGCGGCGACGACACGCGCAAATGGGGCCCACCCTTCGTCGAAGGTGCGGATGGAGAGAATCTTTCTGCCGCTTATTACCACGCATGCAATCGGGGCAAACGCTCCATCGCGCTCGATTTTTCCCAGCCGGAAGGGGCCGAGAAGCTGAAAAAGCTGATCGCCACCGCCGACGTTCTGATCGAGAATTTCAAGTTGGGCGGACTGAAGAAATACGGGCTCGATTATGAGAGCCTGAAAGCCATCAATCCGCGCCTCGTCTATTGCTCGATCACGGGCTTTGGCCAGACCGGCCCCTATGCGCCGCGCGCGGGCTACGACTTCATCATTCAAGGCATGTCGGGCCTGATGTCCATCACCGGCGCGCCGGGCGGCGAGCCGCAGAAGGTGGGCGTGGCGGTGAGCGACATCTTCACCGGGCTCTACTCCGTGATCGCCATTCAGGCCGCACTGCGCCATGCGGAAGCGACCGGCGAGGGCCAACACGTCGACATGGCGCTGCTCGACAGCCAGATCGCTGTCCTCGCCAATCAGAACATGAACTATCTGGTTTCCGGCAACAGCCCGGTGCAAATGGGCAACGCCCATATGAACATCGCGCCCTATGAAGTGCTGCCGGTGAAGGACGGGCATATCATCCTCGCCGTGGGCAATGACGGCCAGTTCCAGCGTTTCTGCAAGATTGTCGGGTTGGACGATTTGCCGGAAGACGAGCGTTTCTCCACCAACCCGGCGCGCGTGGCCAACCGTGACTCTCTGCGCGAACGCGTCGTCGCCGCCCTGGCGGGGTGGGAGAAGAGCGAGTTGCTCGGCCGGTTCGATGCCAATGCGGTGCCGGCAAGCCCGATCAACACGATCGAGGAAATGTTCGACGATCCGCAGGTGAAGGCGCGCGGCATGCGGCTTTCTCTCAATGACGGACACGGCACGGCGTTGCCCTCGGTGCGCGCGCCCATCGCCCTTTCCAAAACCCCGCTTTCCTATGAACGGCCAAGCCCCCGGCTTGGCGAACACACGGCAGAAATCCTGCGCGAAATCGGAGACGACAGCGAATGAAGACCGGCGGCCAGCTCATCGTCGACAGCCTTGAAGCCAATGGCGTCGACCGCATTTTCAGCGTACCCGGCGAAAGCTACCTGGCGGTACTCGACGCGCTACACGATTCAAAAATCCGCAACATCGTGTGCCGTCAGGAAGGCGGCGCGGCGATGATGGCCGACTGCCACGGGCGGCTGACCGGCCAGCCCGGCATCTGCTTCGTCACGCGCGGCCCCGGCGCGACCAACGCTTCGCCAGGAATCCACATCGCCATGCAGGATTCCACGCCGATGATCCTGTTCATCGGACAGGTGGCGAGCCATGCCCGCGAACGCGAGGCGTTTCAGGAAGTGGATTATCGCGCCTTCTTCGGCCCCATCGCCAAATGGGCCACCGAAATCGACGATGCGGGCCGAATTCCCGAAATCCTGACGCGCGCTTTTTCGGTCGCGACCTCCGGCCGCCCTGGCCCGGTGGTGATTTCGCTTCCCGAAGACATGCTGACGAACATGGTGGATGCGCCCGCACCACGACCCTTCACGCCGGTCGAAACACGACCGGGCAACGCCGAGATGGAGGAGCTTTCCGCGCTTCTGAAGGGCGCCAAGCGTCCCTTCGTCATTCTCGGCGGCTCACGCTGGAACGAGAAGGCCGTGGCCGACTTGCAGAAAGCGGCGGAAGCGTGGTCCCTACCCGTTGGCTGCTCGTTCCGCCGGCAGATGCTGTTCGACCATCTGCACCCCTCCTATGCGGGCGATGTGGGCATCGGCGCGAACCCGAGGCTTGCGGCGGCAATCAAGGAGGCCGATCTGGTGCTGCTCGTCGGCGGCCGGTTCAGCGAAATGCCCTCCTCCGACTACACGCTCATCAAAAGCCCCTATCCCGACCAGAAGCTGGTGCATGTCCATGCCGACGCCGGCGAACTGGGCCGCGTTTACCGCCCGACGCTCGCGATCAACGCTTCGCCAGCCGCTTTTGCAGAGGCATTTGCCGCTCTTGCGCCGGGCGACGCCTCTTGGGCGGCGGAGACCGAACGCCTGCATCAGGCCTATCTCGACTGGTCGACCCCGCCGAAGACCGGCCCCGGCGCGGTGCAGATGGGGCCGATCATGGAACATCTCGAAAGCGTTCTGCCGGACGATGCGATCTTCACCAATGGCGCGGGCAATTACGCCACCTGGGTGCATCGCTTTCACCGCTTCCGCCATTTCGCCACGCAAGGCGCGCCGACCTCCGGTTCCATGGGCTATGGCACGCCGGCGGCGGTGGCCGCCAAGGCACTCTTTCCGGAACGACCGGTGCTCGCCTTTGCCGGCGATGGCTGCTTCATGATGAACGGTCAGGAATTCGCCACCGCCGTGCAGGAGAACCTGCCGATCATCGTGGTGGTGGTGAACAACGGCATCTATGGCACGATCCGCATGCATCAGGAGCGCGAATATCCCGGCCGCGTTTCCGGCACCTCGATCAACAACCCCGATTTCGCAGCCCTCGCCCGCGCCTATGGCGGGCATGGCGAGACGGTGGAGAAAACCGGCGATTTCGCGAGTGCATTCGAACGCGCGCAAGCGAGCGGAAAGCCGGCGTTGATCGAAATCCGGCTCGACCCGGAAGCGATCACGCCCGCAAAGACACTGACGGATATCCGCGAGAAGCGCTGAGGGTCAGTCCTTGCGTTTGGACGAAACGGCGGCGCCTATTCCGGCGCCAATGGCGATGCCTATCCCGATGCCCATTGCAATATTGTCGAGCGCCGTGCCGATGGCGGCACCCATGCCTATGCCGACAGCGATCCAAAGTCCCATAAGCGATCTCCTTTTGATCGGAGATAAGCAACTCGCTTATCACTGTAAACCGCCGCTTCACTTTAGCAGAACGGGTTTCCCGATCTCCGCGGCTTTACTCACCGCACACCGCCCATTCCGCGGCCCTCATCCCTAAGTGAACCGCAAGGCGAAACTGTCTGCGGATTCCAGGAACACGGCAAAATACACCGCCCCTGCGGCCATAGGTCACTTGTGTCGCCTTATAGGTCCATTTATTGCTTATGCAAATCATTCTCAATTGCGAAATTACAGTGCTCGGCCGCCCCACGAATTCAATGACAACACAAGCTGGCGAGGACACAGGCTGGCGCAACGCACGCGGCGACGCCCCGTTGTCCGACGTTCACCGCACGGTTTCCGTCCGCCCCTCGGCAAGCCGGATCCGTCGGTTCGCCGCCTTCATCGGGCCGGGCTACATGGTGGCCGTGGGCTATATGGACCCCGGAAACTGGGCGACGTCCATCGCCGGCGGTTCCAAATTCGGCTACATGCTGCTCATCGTCGCGCTGGTATCAAACATCATGGCGGTCATCCTGCAGGCGTTGTGCGCCAGGCTTGCCATCGCAAGCGGGCGCGACCTAGCCCAGGCATGCCGGGATGCCTATCCGCGGTGGACCACCTATCCACTCTGGCTGCTTGCTGAAACAGCCATCATCGCCACCGACATCGCCGAGGTGGTGGGAACGGCCATCGGATTGAACCTGATCTTCGGGCTGCCGCTGGAGATCGGCGTCGTCGTCACCGCGCTTGATGTCTTCCTGATCCTGTATCTGCAGCGGGTCGGCTTTCGCTATCTCGAAGCGCTGGTCATGACGCTGCTCGCGGTGATCACAGTCTGCTTCGCCGTCCAGATCGGCCTGGCCGATCCCGACTGGGGTGCCGTTATCCGTGGCTTTGCGCCAACCACGAACATCGTGACCGATCCGGACATGCTGTATCTGGCGCTTGGCATTCTTGGGGCGACGGTAATGCCGCACAATCTCTACCTTCACTCGGCCATCGTGCAAACGCGAGCCTGGGGCGCAAGCGCGGAGGAAAAGCATGAGGCACTGCGTTTTGCCACCATCGATTCGACGGCTGCACTGATGTTCGCTCTGCTGATCAACGCTTCGATCCTGATTCTTGCCGCCGCGGTCTTCCACGCCTCGGGGCGCACCGAAGTGACCGAGATCAGCGAGGCGCATACGCTGCTTGCCCCACTGCTTGGCTCAGCCATTGCACCGGTGTTGTTCGGCATCGCGCTTCTATGCAGCGGTCTGAACTCCACCGTAACCGCCACACTGGCCGGACAGGCCGTGATGGAGGGTTTCATAAACCTGCGGATCAGAGCATGGATGCGGAGGCTTATCACGCGCTCCATAGCCATTGTTCCGGCAGCGCTCGTCACCATCTATTACGGCGAAAGCGGCACCGGACGGCTGTTGATCCTTACGCAGGTCGTGCTCAGCCTGCAGCTTTCCTTTGCCGTGGTGCCGCTGGTGCAGTTTACCGCCGATCGGCGCAAAATGGGTGCCCTGCGCGCACCTCCATGGCTTATTGCCACCGCGGCACTGATCGCGCTCATCATCGTCGCACTGAACGCGAAGCTGGTGTTCGACTTCGTCGCCTCGGGCTTCGACACCAGTGTTCTTTAAGCGGCGTCGAAATCCAGAATCAGCTTCTTCTCCGTGGGGCGCGTCTGGCAGGCGAGCGTGAAGCCGGCTTCCACTTCCCAGGGTTCGAGCGAGAAGTTCACCGCCATTTCCGACTGTCCTTCCACCACGCGGCAACGGCAGGTGCAGCACATGCCGCCGGCGCAGGAATAAGGCAGCTCGATGCCGGCCTTGTGGGCAGCGTCGAGCACCGTGCCATCGGCATCCTGCATGGAAAAGCTGCGGCGCACGCCATCGACCACGACTTCAATGGCAACGCCTTCCTGAACCGCCTCGCGCGCGGCCTTGGACGCCTTGCGCGGCGCCGGCGCTTCGCCAGACGGGGTAAAGCGTTCGAAGCGAATGCGGTCGCGCTCGACATTCATGGATTGAAGCGCGCCGGAGACCGCGTCGATCATCTCGCCAGGACCGCACAGGAACACGCCATCCATGGCAGCGGGCTCGATAAGCCCGCCAGCGGCCAGCTCGCCAACACGCTCTGCATCGATACGACCGTTCAAAAGCTCCACATCCTGCGTTTCGCGCGACAGGAGATGAATCAGCGTGAAGCGGCCCATGTAGCGGTCCTTGAGGTCGTTGAGTTCCTCCAGGAACATGATCGTCTCGGTGGAGCGGTTGCCATAGACCAGCGTGATCGTGCTGTCGGGCTCGTGAGCCAGAACCGTGCGGGCGATGGAGAGCATCGGCGTGATGCCGGAGCCGGCGGCGAACAGAAGGTAATCGTGGCGCTCGCCCTTGAGCGCGGTGAAGCGACCCTGCGGCGGCATCACGCGGATCGTGTCGCCGACCGAAAGCACATCGTTGACGAAGGTGGAGAAGCGGCCATCGGCCACTTTCTTCACGCCGACGCGCAGATAGGGATCGCCGGGCGCGGAACAGATGGAATAGGAGCGGCGGGCTTCCTTACCGTCGATATCGGTGGCAAGCGTCAGATACTGGCCGGGCGTGAAAGCGAAGGCTTCCACCCGATCGGCCGGAATTTCGAAGGCGATCGCCACGGCATCGGGAGTCTGGCGCTCGATGGAGGCCACTTTCAAATCGTGAAAACGCGGGGCCATGGTCACCTCGGTCTGGGGTCAGTCAGATACACTTGAAATAATCGAAGGGCTCGTGGCAGCGCTCGCAGCGATAAAGCGCCTTGCAGGCCGTGGAACCGAATTCGGAAACCCGCGCGGTCTCCAGCGAACCGCAACGCGGACACGCCACCTCCGTTTCGCCAAACAGGGCCCGGATGGAGTTGGACGCATTCGCCGGTGGCGCAATGCCATAGGCGCGCAGCTTCTCGCGCCCCTCTTCTGTTATCCAGTCGGTCGTCCAGGCAGGCGAAATGACCCGCTCGACGCGTGGCTCGAACCCCGCCTTGCGCAAAGCCGCTTCCACCGCAAGCTCGATGGCAAGCACCGCGGGGCACCCCGTATAGGTTGGTGTGACGCAGGCGACGGCGACATCGCCTTCCATCTCGACGCCACGCAGAATGCCCAGGTCGGCGATGGTGACGGCAGGAATTTCCGGATCCACCACAGCAGCGGCGGCACGATAAGCGCGTTCGCGGCTTCGCACTTCACCTGCCCGCCGCGCACTGTGCACCGCAGACTGAGAAGACTGGGTGCTCATCATCGCTTCGCCCATCACCATCTCATCCCCGGATAGGTGCGCTGCATGTATTGCAGTTCTGCAAGCAGGAAGCCCAGCGCCTCGCCATGGCGGCCCTGACGGCCACCGGTCTGGCCATAAGGCGTTTCCACCCAGTCGAGCCCCGCTTCGGCGAACACCGGACCGACAATGGCGTCGAAGGCAGGCCGCAACGTGGACGGATCGGGCGCGATGCCGGCTTCGGCAATCGCCCGCGAAACACCGTCGCTCTCGAAAAGCTCGTCCACATAGGGCGCCAGCGCCTCGACCGCGGCCTTCATGCGGCGCGAGCTTTCTTCCGTGCCGTCGCCGAGACGCACAACCCATTCACCGGCGTGGCGGATGTGATAGGCAACTTCCTTTTCGGCCTTGGCGGCGATGCCGGCCAAATGTTCGTCGGTGGATGACGTCACGGCCTGCCAGAGCGGCTGCATGAAAGCGGCAAAATAGAACTGACGCAGCATGGTGTGAGCGAAATCGCCATTCTGGCGCTCGGCCATCAAGCAATTCACATAGTCCCGCTCACGACGCACATAAGCCAGTTGATCTTCGTCACGACCCCTGCCCTCGACTTCGGCAGCATACTGATAGAGCGACCGCGCCTGACCGATGAGATCGAGCGCCATGTTGGGCATGGCGAGATCCTCCTCAAGCATGGGCGCGTGGCCGCACCACTCCGAAAGCCGGTGGCCGAGGATGAGATGATCGTCGGCGAGGCGCAGCAAAAACGCCGTCAGCGCCTCGCGGGAAACAGCCGCAGTGCCAGCCATCACATGTGCCCCACATCTTCGGGAATGTCGTAAAAAGTCGGATGGCGGTAGACTTTCGACAGGGCCGGCTCGAAGTTCTCGTCCTTGTTTTCCGGGTCCGACGCGGTGATCGCCGCCGACGGAACGACCCAGATAGACGTGCCCTCGCCGCGGCGCGTATAGACATCGCGCGCGGCCTGCAACGCCATAACTTCGTCGGCGGCGTGCACCGAACCGCAATGCTTGTGGGCAAGCCCGTTGCGCGGGCGAATGAAAACTTCCCAAAGGGGAATCAGGTTCTTCGTCATGTGGTTCACTCCGCAGCCATTTTCGCCGCTTCGCGGCGGGCGGTTCGCTTTTGCGCATGCGCAAGGGCGGCCTCGCGCACCCAGGCGCCATCGTCCCAAGCTTTCTGCCGGGCTGCGACACGCTCGCGGTTCATGGGACCGTGCCCCTTCACCACGCGCCAGAACTCGTCCCAGTCGATAGCGCCGAAATCGTAACCACCCTTCTCCTCGTTCCATTTGAGATCGGGATCGGGGAAGGTCAGGCCGATGAGTTCGCCCTGCGGCACCGTCGCGTCCACGAATTTCTGACGCAGTTCGTCATTGGTGAAGCGCTTGATCTTCCACTTCATCGACTGGTCGCTGTGCTGGCTGTCGCCGTCCGAAGGACCGAACATCATGAGCGAGGGCCACCACCAGCGGTTCAGCGCATCTTGCGCCATGTCCTTCTGCTCGGGCGTACCACGTGCCAGCGTCATCATGATCTCGTAGCCTTGGCGCTGGTGAAAACTCTCTTCCTTGCACACGCGGATCATGGCACGCGCATAAGGACCGTAGGAACACCGACAGAGCGGGATCTGGTTCATAATGGCCGCGCCATCGACCAGCCAGCCAATGGCGCCTATGTCGGCCCAGGTCTGCGTCGGGTAATTGAAAATGGAAGAGTATTTCGCTTTGCCGGACAGAAGCTCCTCGGTCATCTGCTCGCGCGACACGCCGAGCGTTTCGGCGGCGGAGTAAAGATAGAGCCCGTGACCGCCCTCATCCTGCACCTTGGCAAGCAGTGCCGCCTTGCGACGCAGCGACGGCGCGCGCGTGATCCAGTTGCCTTCCGGCAGCATACCGACGATCTCGGAATGCGCATGCTGCGCAATCTGACGCACGAGCGTTTTGCGATAACCTTCCGGCATCGGATCGTTGGGTTCGATCTTCTCTTCGGCGTCAACCCGCGCCTGAAAAGCGGCAAGAAAAGCCTCGTCTTCCATGGTATCGGTTTTCGCACCGATAAGCCCTTGGCTATACATCGCTCGTCCTCCATGCTCACGCGCGGCTCAGGGCGGGGCTTCGGCCCACAATCAATACGTAACAAAAAATCATAAAACTTGCAATATTTCGTAACGCTTTTTCGCAGATGGAGAACAGATGAGCGAAACGACGACCGGAGAGGCGGGCCTCAAGGCCGCGCGCGACACGCTTGCAACGGTGTTCGCGCCATGGATCGCGACCCTTGAAATAGAAGCGCTTTCAGCCGACGAAACGGGCGTGGATTTCCGCCTGCCGGAAAACGCGGACCTTGCGCATGCGGGCGGCGTTATCTGTGGACAGGCGACCGCGTCGGCAGCCGATACATGTGCGGTGGCGGCACTTTCCGCCGCCAATGGCCGTTTCCGCACATGCACGACAGTGGATATGACCACCCATTTCATCCGTCCGCTGAAGCCTGGTCCGGTGGCGATCCGGGTCGAGGTTCTGTCGAACGGGAGGCGCATGGCCTATGTGCGGGTGGAGATGCGGGCCGAGGGCGACACCCGCCTCGCCTTCACGGCGACGGGCGCTTACGCCTATCTGGATGGATAAGCGCTGGCGGAGAAACGTTTTATTTGGGGTGACAGATCAACCAAGAAGAGATTAACCTGATCGTGCATTTCTCGCTGCAACGACGCTGGGAGGACAGTCATGATCAGCTCTCTGGAAGATTTCGACGAGTTCTGCGGAGACGATGAAAAGCTCGATTCATCGCATCTTTCTGTCTTGAGCAATGAGGAGATTTCCTTTTTTCGTCATTGCCTGGATTTCGACGAAAGCGGTTTTGTCTCAAAAATCTATTTCGGGGATCTGGCCAAGGCAGGATTGAACGACTTCCAGATTGCGGAGGTCGCAGCCCTTTTCGGCATCGACGAAAAGCGTTTCAAACGTACCTACCACGCCTTCGGCGACGCCCAGGGCAACTGCGTGCAAAGGCTCTACTGGTGGTGCCCATATTGACCGCAGCACACCGTCGGGCCGGACGGCACTCAGCCTATTCCTTGTTTTTCCATACCGCGGCCTGCCCGTAGAGCGGCACGGTGGAAATCGCCATCTTAGCCGAACCGTCCTGAACCTGCCGGGCGTGAGAAAGATAGATCAGCGTGTCGTTCTTCTCATCATAAATGCGCTTGACGACAACCGACTTCCAGATCAGCGACTGGCGCTGCTTGAACACTTCCTCACCATCCTCGCCGAGCTCTATATCGCCGATGACAATGGAGCCGGTCTGGCGGCAGGAGATGGAGGAATTGGACGGATCCTCGAACCAGTTGCCTTTCTGCAGACGGTCGATGACGCCACGATCGAAATAGGTGACATGACAGGTCACGCCTTCCACCTTGGGATCGTGAACGGCCTCGATAATGATGTCGTTGCCGAGCCAATCGACACCGATCTCCCCCACCTGTTCGGCGGACACGGGAGAGGCGATGAATGCGGCGAGAAGGAAGGAAGAGACAAAAGAGGCAATACGCATGGGCGGACCCCGTTGATCTGACAAGACGTCAGCCGAATATGGGAAGGATTGTGTCACATTGAAGGGCGTATTCATCAGGGCACATTTCACAGCCTTGCATCCGACGGCATGTCGGAATTTGCGGAACGGTTTCGTCCTGGGGGGTACGAACAGTCTGTGAGCATGGAGAAAGAATATGGCTCCCATTATAAGCGTCTTCGAGAATTCTCCCGATCGTGGACAGGGGCATGCACGCGATATGAGGGTGCGATGGGCACTCGAGGAAGTCGGGCAGCCCTATGATATCCGCACCGTCTCCTTCAAGCAGATGAAAAAGCCCGCATACCGGGCGCTTCATCCCTTCGGCCAGATCCCCACCTATGAGGAAGACGGCCTCACCTTGTTCGAATCGGGCGCAATCGTCCTCCATATCGCGCAGAAACAGTCGGGCCTTCTGCCCGAAGACGAACACGCCCGGGCGCGGGCAATTACCTGGATGTTCGCCGCTCTCAACACGGTGGAGCCGCCCATCGTGGAGCGCGAAACGGCAACATACACCGAGCGCAACCGCTCTTGGTTCGAAGAACATCTCGAGATGCTGAACGAGCGTGTGCATGTCCGCCTACGGGACCTATCGGCCAGTCTCGGCGATGCCGAATGGCTGGATGGCACTTTCAGCGTCGGCGACCTGATGATGGTATGTGTCCTGCGCCGCCTCGAGGGAAGCGGCATACTGGATCGATATCCGAACCTGTCGGCATTCGTCGAACGGGGAAAAGCCCGTCCCGCCTATCAGCGTGCCTTTGATGGGCAGTTCGCGGTTTTTCGCGCCGCGGATACGCAATGACGGAGGCGCATTCCCCATCCGGTTCGAACGCCCCGGCTCCATGCCAACGGGAACCATTCAAACTCAACCGATGAAAAGTCCCTCCAGAAACCGCGCGGCATCCTCGAAACGCCCCTCACCGCTGCGTTTTCCACCCAACACAGCACGCACCTGCACGTCGAAATCGGCATAGTGCTGGGTGGTCGCCCAGATGGCGAAGATGAAGTGATGAGGGTCGCTCTTCTTCAACCGTCCCTCGCGCATCCACGCCGAAATCACCGCCGCCTTCTCATCAACCAGTTCTTTCAACTCGCCCTCGAGCAGCGGCAGAATGCGTGGCGCACCCTGCAATATCTCGTTGGCGAACAACCGGCTTTCGCGCGGAAAATCCCGCGACATCTCCATCTTGCGACGGATATAGGAGCGAATTTCCGTCTGCGGATCGCCGGCGGCGTCCATCTCCCGCAGCGGCGCCAGCCAGGTTTCCATGAGACGATGAATCAATGTCGCAAAAATCTCCTCCTTGTTTTTGAAATAATAGAGAAGATTGGGCTTCGACATGCCTGCGGCATCGGCGATCTGGTCGATCGTGGAGCCGCGAAAACCGTGCTGGGAAAAAACCTCGAGCGCGGCTTCGCCGATGAGTTCGCGCTTTTCGCGCTGTATGCGTGTTCGTTTGGGGCGCACGGCAGGTTTGTCCATCAGAAGGCTGTTCCATCGGCTTCAAATTCGGGATTCAGCGCGCAAGAACGGCGCCCCTTAACCCCGCAGCCACCTCTCGGATCGCGCGATTGGTCCAGCCGATTAGTCCACTGTGGAATGCGCAAGCGCATGGACATTTCCCTACTATCCCCTTGACCGCCAACACGGCGGTGTTAACGTTTGTCCAAACGGTCAAAAATTGCGTAGCATATCTTCGCGCAAAGCACCAAGCATTGGCCGGGACAAGCCGAGCGAAACAACAATCAGGGGAAGCTTGGTCATGCTCGACAGGCTCAACAAGAGGCCGAACGATTTATCCGCGTTCTGGATGCCGTTCACGGCGAACCGGCAGTTCAAGGAAACGCCACGGATGCTGGTGGCCGCCAAGGACATGCACTTCACGGCCGAGGATGGCCGCAAGATCATGGACGGCACGGCCGGGCTTTGGTGTGTGAACGCTGGACACTGCCGGCCGAAGATCACCGAGGCCATCCAACAACAGGCGGCCGAACTGGACTATGCGCCCGCCTTCCAGATGGGCCACCCCATCGCGTTCGAATTCGCCAATCGGCTTGCCGCCATGGCGCCAGAGGGCATGGATCATGTGTTTTTCACCAATTCCGGCTCGGAGAGCGTCGACACGGCGCTGAAGATCGCGCTTGCCTATCACCGGGTTAAGGGCGACGGCTCGCGCTTCCGGCTGATCGGCCGCGAGCGCGGCTATCACGGCGTCAATTTCGGCGGCATCTCGGTGGGCGGCATCGTTGCCAACCGCAAGATGTTCGGCACGCTGCTGACCGGTGTCGATCACATGCCGCACACCCACGACATCAAGCGTAACGCCTTCTCGCGCGGCCAGCCGGAGCATGGCGCCGAATATGCCGACGAACTGGAGCGCATCGTCACCCTGCACGATCCCTCCACCATCGCGGCGGTGATCGTCGAGCCGGTGGCGGGCTCGACCGGCGTGCTGGTGCCGCCGAAGGGCTATCTCGAGAAGCTCCGCGCGATCTGCGACAAGCACGGCATTCTGCTGATCTTCGACGAGGTCATCACCGGCTTCGGCCGTCTCGGCAAGCCGTTCGCCGTCGACTATTTCGGCGTGACCCCGGACATCGTCCTGACCGCCAAGGGCGTGACCAACGGCGTCGTCCCGATGGGCGCGGTGTTCGTGAAGAAGGAGATCTACGAGGCCTTCATGAACGGCCCCGAGCACATGATCGAGTTCTTCCATGGCTACACCTATTCCGGAAATCCGGTGGCCGCCGCGGCCGGCCTCGGCACCCTCGACACCTACGAGGAGGAGGGCCTGCTCACCCGTGGTGGCGAGCTGGCGCAATACTGGGAGGACTCGCTTCACGCTCTGAAGGACCTGCCGCACGTCATCGACGTGCGCAATTGCGGTCTCGTCGGCGCCATCGAGCTGGAGCCGATCGCAGGGTCCCCGACCAAGCGGGCCTTCTCCGCCTTCCTCAAGGCCTTCGACGAGAACCTGCTGATCCGCACGACCGGCGACATCATCGCCCTGTCGCCGCCGCTGATCATCTCGAAAGCGGAAATCGACCGTATCTTCGAGACGCTGGGTGGCATTCTCAAGAAGCTGGACTAGACCCCGGCGACAAGAAGCGGCAGCCAAGCCGCGCGTTTTCAGGAGACCCTGATGGAGACCATCTCCAACATCATCGGCGGCGTCCTCACGCCCTCGTCGAGCGAGCGCTCTGCGCCCGTGTTCAATCCGGCGACGGGCGAGCAGTCGGCGGTGCTGCCGCTGTCGACGGCGGCCGAGCTCGACGCGGCAGTGGCCGCGGCCAAGCTCGCCTTGCCCGAATGGGCGAACATGCCGCCGCTGAAGCGCGCCCGCTTCATGTTCCGTTTCAAGGAACTGCTCGACGCCAACACCGACCGCATCGCCGCGGCGATCTCGGCCGAACACGGCAAGACCCACGCCGATGCCGTCGGCGAGGTTCAGCGCGGCATCGAGGTGGTCGAATTCTGCTGCGGCATTCCGCACCTTCTCAAGGGCGAATTCTCGCGCCATGTCGGCCCGGCGATCGACACCCACACCGACCGCCAGCCGCTCGGCGTCGTTGCCGGCATCACGCCGTTCAACTTCCCGGCCATGATCCCGCTCTGGAAGGCCGCACCGGCGATCGCCTGCGGCAACGCCTTCATCCTGAAGCCGTCCGAGCGCGATCCGGGCGTGCCGATGCGCCTTGCCGAACTCTTCATCGAGGCCGGCCTGCCCGAAGGCATCTTCAACGTCGTCAACGGCGACAAGGAAGCGGTCGACGCGATCCTCGATCACCCGGACATCCAGGCCATCGGCTTTGTCGGCTCCACCCCGATCGCCGAATACATCTACGGCCGCGGCTGTTCCAACGGCAAGCGCGTGCAGTGCTTCGGCGGCGCCAAGAACCACATGATCATCATGCCCGACGCCGACATGGACCAGGCCGTCGATGCCCTGATGGGCGCCGGCTACGGCGCGGCGGGCGAGCGCTGCATGGCCATCTCCGTCGCCGTGCCGGTGGGCGAGAAGACCGCCGACGCCCTGATGGAGCGCCGGGTGCCGCGGGTCGAGAGCCTGAAGATCGGCCCCTACACCGCCGGCGACGACGTCGACATGGGCCCGCTGGTGACCGCCGCCGCGCGCGACCGCGTGAAGGGCCTGGTGGACGGCGGCGTGGCGCAGGGCGCCGAGCTGGCGGTCGACGGCCGCGGCTTCACCATGCAGGGCTACGAGAACGGCTTCTTCGTCGGCGGCTGCCTCTTCGACAAGGTGACCACCGACATGGACATCTATAAGGAAGAGATCTTCGGCCCCGTGCTCTCCGTGGTGCGCGCCAAGGCCTACAACGATGCCGTCGACATGACGATGACCAATCCCTACGGCAACGGCACGGCGATCTTCACCCGTGACGGCGACGCGGCGCGCGACTTCTGCGACCGCATCAACGTCGGCATGGTCGGCGTGAACGTGCCGATCCCCGTGCCGCTGGCCTACTACACCTTCGGCGGCTGGAAGGCCTCCGGCTTCGGCGACCTGAACCAGCACGGTCCCGACGGCTTCCGCTTCTACACGCGGACCAAGACGGTGACTTCGCGCTGGCCCTCGGGCGTCAAGGAAGGGGCGGAGTTCTCCATCCCGACCATGAAGTGAGTTGAGGGAAATCATCAGGAGAGTTTGCAAGGGCTTGAAAAAGGCGCGCGATCTGGGAGGTCGCGCGCGCAACTTGGCCCTAGAGTGTTGATTTTTCGGTCAAAGACCGCATAGTTTTTGCGACCGCTTTCCGGGCGGCAGAAGCCGCAAGAAGACAAACGAAGAACCGGGAAGCTTTGAGGGAGGCCAGCTGCATGGTGGTGAGTCCATCTGGGCTGTGCGCAGGCTC
>NZ_CAJXGF010000106.1 GCF_913053745.1 uncultured Nitratireductor sp. | reverse complement strand
GCCGGCGATGAAGCCCATCGGCGTGCGCGAACGGGCACCCTATTTGCGTGGCGAATGCGCGTTGGAAGATGCCATAGCCCGAGCCAAGACAGCGACGCGGCGTTATTCCAAGCGACAGGCGACGTGGTTCCGTCATCAGCTTGGCGAGGATTGGCACAGGCTGCCGCTTACGTGGGGGACGGTGTTGCCGAAAACGCTTGCCGAGCTCTCGGAGCGAAAGGTCAAAACCACGCGATAGAAGCATTTCCACTTGTGGAGATTAACCTTGCGTAAGTGAGACTGTGCGAGAAAGCGACAAAGGTTTTTCTCGGGGCAGGCATGCGCTTCCATAAGGCGGAATCCGCGTTTTTCGTTTTCATTTCCCTTGTGCTGAGCGCCGGTGGCTTGCTCGCCTATGCCTATTGGTTCTTGCGGTCCGATGTGAGCATGTTCCCCGCGCCGCCGGATCTGGGAAGCTTCATCCAGATTTTGTTCGTCATCGGGGTCCTTCTGGCGACGGCCATTATTTTCGGTGTTTTCTTCATTTACCCGCTGCTGCGCACCCAGGTGCGCGAGGAAGGAAAGCTGCGCGCCATGACGGAAACCCTCAGCGCGCGCTCTGAATCCCTTCAACACGCGGCGCTGACCGACAGCCTGACCGGCATGCAGAACCGTCGGTTTTTCGACGACGCCCTGCGCGAGTATCTTCAGGAGTTTCGCCGGATCGAGAAACCGGTTGGCCTGATGGTTCTCGACCTCGATCATTTCAAGCAGGTCAACGACACGCATGGGCACGATGTCGGTGACGATGTGCTGCGTGCCGTGGCGCGATGTCTGAAAGATCTAACCCGTTATCACGATGTGGTGGCGCGGATGGGCGGTGAGGAATTCGCCATCGTTGCGCCGAACATGAACGACGAATCGCTGGTAAAACTGGCCGAACGCATTCGCCGCGCGGTCGGCGCGCTGATGATCGAAACATCGAATGTGCACATCCGGGTTACGATCAGCGTCGGTCTGTCGATCTGGAACGGTCGGGAATCGGCCGAAGAGTTCTATCGCCGCGCCGACAAGATGCTGTACGAGGCCAAACGGTTGGGTCGCAACCGCGTCTGCGCCTGACAGGTCCGCCGGGATTCTTTTGCTCACGGAAACGGCGGTCGCAACGACACGACCGCGGTTTTCTTGCCATGATCGATCGGCCGGGGACGTGTCGGTCAGCGGGTTCCGAACCTGCTGCGCGGTTGGGGCGTTGCGCCAGCATGCCGGCTTGTGCCGGGCGATTCTCGCGACCAGGGGGCGGATGAAATCTCCTGCCGTTCGGCTGCCGTGACGTTCGATTGCGGGGCGTAGCCACGGTCTCCGGCCTGCAGACCGGCCGGTACGGGCGAACCGATGTCCGGGGCCGTATCGGTCTGTGTGCTGCGCACGGTTCGTCCGGTGTCGCGCAGGCGATTGACGATAGACGCCAGGTCCACTTCGCGGTCGATCTCCTCGGGGCTCGAGGCTTTGCGCTGTTCGCCGTCGCGAAGGCCGGGGAGGGCGTGCGGCGGCAGAGACTCGAACTTCATGCGCATGGTTGTCGCGACCCCTTCGCCGAAGGCGATTGCCTCGCGCCGGCCCATGGCCGAGAGGAAGGACAGCATGGATGCAGACGAATCCGCTATGGCCGACCGGATGATCGCCTGGTCCTGGTCATTGGCAAGCCGCATTGCGAACACGGTCGAGCACTGGGAGAGGACCGTCGGGTCGAGTTCGCCGGGCCGCTGTGTCACCACACCGAGATAGCAGCCATATTTGCGGCCTTCCTTGGCGATGCGGGCGAGCGCATGGCGGGTGGGCGCAAAGCCCAGCCGCGGGTCGGCCGGCATGTAGCGGTGGGCTTCCTCGCACACCACCAGAAGATTGAGCCTGCCCTCGCTCCACAATGCCAGGTCAAAGGCAAGGCGGGCCATGATGGAGCAGACGGAGTTGACCACCTCCGGGGGCATGCCCGCCATCTCGAAGCAAGTCACTGTCTTGCCGTGGCTGGGAATGCGGAAAAGCTTGCCGATCGTTTCGTGGATCGTGTCTTCGATAACGCGCGCGGCGAACATGAAACGGTAGCGCGGGTCGTTGACCGCCGCTTCTATGCGCGCTTTCAGGCTGCGGTAGAGCGGCCGCTCGGTCTTGGTGTCGAGCAAGCCGACCCGTTCGTCGATCTCCTTGAGAACATCGGCCATGCGGTAGGGCACCGGCGTATCGGCAGTCAGTCCGCCGCCATCGTTGTTCCGCCGCAACGCAGCCGAATTGCCCGGGTTGCGATAATGATGCTTGGCATTTGGAATGAGGTCGCGAAGCAATTCCACCTCTTCGGCGACCGGTTCGCGCCCGCGGAACAAGACTTCCACCAGTTCCTCCAGCCGAAACAGCCAGAAGGGGAGGTTCAGTGTGGTTGTGTCGACCCGGACCGCGTGTTCGGGCAGCGCCGAGGCAAATTCGTTGTGCGGATCGAGAATGAGCACGCGCAGATCCGGCCGGGATGCGATGGTCTTGCGCAGGAGAAGCGACACAGCCGAGGATTTGCCGACACCTGTGGTGCCGACCACGGCGAAGTGGCGGTTGAGCGTATCGTCTACGGCGATGCAGGCGTCGATGGCCTCATCCTGCGACAACTTGCCGACGACGGCCTGCTGGCGTCCTGCAAGGTCGTAGACCGCCTGCAGGTCGCGCGAGCGAATGCGGTGGGCCGGTGCGCCGATATGCGGATACTCGGTGATGCCCCGGTCGAAAACGGGCTCGGCGCCGCGGTCGCGCACCTCGCCGACCAGTTCGACGGATATGGCGATGGGGTTTGTTTCGTCGTTGCGCCAGCGGTGGTCGGGCCGTTCCACGGCGTAGACGAGACCGACCGTGCGCGTGGTTCCCAGATTGATGGAGATCATTTTGCCCACGGTCCAGTAATTGGGCTGGCCGTCATCGTCGATCTCGGTGTCGGCGGCGATGGTGGCGCGGGCGCCGTCGCAATGGACCACATGGCCGAGCAGACGCCTGCGCGGCTGATCGGCTGCGCGTCTTTCCTGCGACGTGGTTTCGCCTTGCGTCGTTCCGCCTTCCACAAACATTGTGCCACCCCATTATCCCTGATCGTGGACCCTAGGGGTATGAGGTTAAGACGCCGTGTTTGGGGATGGTTGAGGGCAGGTAAACAGGACCGTTCAACTGGTCTGCGCAAGCCGGTTGACGCGGCGTTCAAGCAACCTTATTGTGCGCATCCATGATGACAGGAAACATTCTTATCGTAGGAAGGCGCATGGGCAAGGCGGCGTAGCCGTCTGGCGAAAGCATCCCATGCGCGAAACAGAGGCTCCTTCGGGGGCCTTTTTTATTGGCCCGGTGTTTCTTCGGAGGCACGGGGCGGTTAAACAAACTTCGCCGGTAGACAGAACGGAAAGACCAAGATGAACAAGGCAGTGTCGGAGCCAGCAGCGGATATGTCCGCCCATCAGGAGATGACGGGGGCCGAAATCGTCGTTCAGGCGCTCAAGGACAACGGGGTCGAGAATATTTTCGGGTATCCCGGTGGCGCCGTACTCCCCATCTACGACGAACTTTTCCAACAGGAAGAGGTCCGGCACATCCTTGTACGCCACGAGCAGGGGGCGGGACATGCGGCGGAAGGCTATGCGCGTGCCACCGGCAAGGCCGGCGTGATGCTGGTGACCTCTGGTCCTGGCGCCACCAATGCGGTGACGCCTCTGCAGGACGCGCTGATGGATTCCATTCCGCTGGTGTGCATCAGCGGTCAGGTTCCCACCGCCCTGATTGGCTCCGATGCCTTTCAGGAATGCGACACCGTCGGCATCACCCGGCCTTGCACCAAGCACAACTGGCTGGTGAAGGACGTCAACCAGCTTGCGTCGATCATTCACGAGGCGTTCCACGTGGCGACCACGGGACGCCCCGGTCCGGTCGTGGTCGACATTCCCAAGGATATTCAGTTCGCCAAGGGCACCTACACGCCGCCGCAGACAGCCCCGCGCACCAGCTATCACCCGCAGGAGCAGGGCGACATCAATCAGATCAAGGCGGCGATCGAATTGATGGCGCATGCCAAAAAGCCTGTGATCTATTCGGGTGGCGGCGTCGTCAACGCCGGTCCCGAGGCGAGCCATCTCCTGCGCGAACTGGTCGAACTGACCGGCTTCCCCATCACCTCGACACTGATGGGGCTGGGTGCCTATCCCGCTTCGGGCGACAACTGGCTCGGCATGCTGGGGATGCACGGCACCTATGAAGCAAACATGGCCATGCACGATTGCGACGTGATGCTGTGCATCGGCGCGCGTTTCGATGACCGCATCACCGGCCGCCTCGATGCCTTCTCGCCCAACTCGCGTAAGATTCACATCGACATCGATCCATCATCGATCAACAAGAATGTCCGGGTCGACGTGCCCATCATCGGCGATGCCGGCCGCATTCTGGAAGACTTGGTGCGGTTGTGGCGCGCCACCACGAAGGCTGACAGGAGCGCGCTCAAGCCATGGTGGACGCAGATCGATATCTGGCGCGCACGCGATTCGCTGGCTTACAGGCCGAATGACGACGTCATCATGCCGCAATACGCGATCCAGCGACTGTACGAACTGACCAGGGATCGCGACGTTTATGTCACGACCGAAGTCGGTCAGCATCAGATGTGGGCCGCGCAGCATTTCGGCTTCGAAGCGCCCAATCGCTGGATGACATCGGGCGGTCTGGGCACAATGGGTTATGGCCTGCCGGCGGCGCTCGGCGTTCAGATCGCGCATCCGGATGCACTGGTCGTCGACATCGCCGGCGATGCCTCCGTGCAGATGACGATCCAGGAGATGAGCGCTGCGGTGCAGCATAATGCGCCGATCAAGATCTTCATTCTGAACAACCAGTATATGGGCATGGTTCGCCAGTGGCAGCAGCTTCTGCATGGCAACCGCCTGTCGCACTCCTACACGGAGGCGATGCCCGATTTCGTCAAACTGGCGGAAGCTTATGGCTGCCATGGCATCATGTGCGACAAGCCTGCTGCGCTCGACGACGCCATCCGCGAGATGATCGAGGTGAACAAGCCGGTGATTTTCGATTGCCGTGTGGCGGCGCTCGCCAACTGCTTCCCCATGATCCCGTCCGGCAAGGCGCATAACGAGATGCTGCTGCCCGACGAGGCGAGCGACGACGTGGTCGCCAACGCGATCGACGAGAAGGGCAGGCAATTGGTCTGACGGTTTCGGAGCGCCTCGCCCAGCGGGTGATGCGCTTTGTTTTCAGTCCGTTACACGATGGTTTTGCAAAAGAGATTCATGCAATGAACGCGCAGCTACAACCCACCGGCTCTGCCTATTTCATCACCAAGGAAACCGAAGCCGCCGAGACGCATACACTGGCGATCCTCGTCGACAACGAACCGGGCGTTCTGGCCCGGGTGATCGGCCTGTTCTCCGGTCGCGGCTACAACATCGACAGCCTCACCGTTTCCGAGACCGAGCATGAGCGCCATCTTTCGCGCATCACAATCGTGACGCGCGGGACGGGCCATGTGCTCGAGCAGATCAAGCATCAGCTCGAGCGTATCGTTCCGGTTCACCGCGTGGTGGATCTTTCCGTTGTCGCCGACGAACGTGGCCACGACCGCCCGATGGAGCGCGAGCTGGCGCTGGTCAAGGTTCGTGGAGAAGGGGACAACCGTGTCGAGGCTCTGCGCCTGGCGGATGCTTTCCGCGCGCAGGTGATCGATGCCAACACCGAGCACTTCATCTTCGAGATCACGGGCCGTGTCTCCAAGATCGAACAGTTTATAGCGATCATGAAGCCGCTGGGACTGGTCGAGGTCTGCCGCACCGGCGTGGCGGCCATGAACCGGGGCCCCGACGGCATGTAGGCGTCGCCTCCAACCGGAGCGGGGGACAATTTTTCGGGCCTGGGGGACAAGTTTCACATGGCTTGTGCCTGAAGGCGGGTCGATAATGCTGTCCTTATTGCCCGTGCGCCGGGTGTCTTTCGGGAGCGAATGGTTGTCATTCGACGTCTTTCTTGCCTTGCTGGTCTTTTCTTTCGTTTCTTCGGTGACCCCGGGTCCCAACAATTTCATGCTGTTGGCCTCCGGCGTGAATTTCGGGTTCCGGCGTACCATTCCGCACATGCTCGGTATCGCCGGCGGCTTCGCGTCACTGCTTCTTGCCGTTGGATTCGGCCTCGGTGCATTGCTTACCGCGGCGCCCGCATTGCATCTGGTTTTGAAGATCGTCGGAGGCGGCTATCTGCTCTATCTCGCCTGGCGTATCGCCATGTCGCGCGCGCTCGGGCAGGGCGGTGACGGCAAGGCGGTGCCGATGACGTTTTTTGAGGCCGCCGCCTTCCAGTGGGTGAACCCGAAGGCTTGGGTGATGGCGTTGACCGCGATGGCGGTTTACACCGACCCTGCCGCCCCCTTTCTCACCGTCCTTCTGGTGGCGCTCGCCTTCGTTGTCGTGAATTTTCCCAGCGTGTCCGTATGGGCCGGTTTCGGTGTCGCGCTTCGCGGTTTCCTTGCCGATCCGGTGCGTCTCAAATGGTTCAACATTGTCATGGGCCTGGCGCTCGCCGCGACCCTTTGGCCGATGCTCCGCTAGGTCCTGCCTTTAGAGGCGGCGCTTCATGTGGGCAGGCCGCACAAACCAGACGTTCGCGAGGCGATTTCAACTGGATAATTAGCCGGCTATATGTTTAAGTGCCGCGGCTTGGGTCACGGAGTGATCGTATGGCACGGTTCGATGAGACCGCTGTCACATGCCGATTGTTCATCGCGATGATTGTCGCGTGCGTTCTGCTGTTCGCCATCGGCTGGATGACCTATGAGGTCTCGGACGACCGACCGCTTCTGGATGTTCTCGGTGGCGAGCTCACGATTGACCACACCAGTTCGGAAATTCACTACGATCTTCTGGTGAAGCAAATCAGGCATCTTCGCCATGGAGCGATCATCGAGGTAAGTTTCGAGGATCCCGCCGGCAATGGCTATTATGTGGTGCGAAAGAGAGTGCAGCGCTGGCGCAAGCGATACAATCTGCGCTCGCCACCGGTCTGCGGGGTGAGGGCCCGCAAACGCTATCTCGTCATGCTCCGTGTGCTCAATGACAATGGCAAGGATGAATTGTGGAGCGACATTCTCCACGTAACGACCCATTTGGGGGAGGACATCATGCCGGAACCGCCTGTCACCACGTGGCCCGGCCGGGACCTGTCGCCGCATTAATAGAGCGATTGCGGCCTGTTCAGGCGGGGGCGAATCTGCTTTTTGGAGCGCATGGAGTTTTCCCCGCAACAGGATGCAGCGCTGAATGCCGTAGCGCGCTGGCTGAAGGCCGGTCAAAGCCAGATTTTCCGCCTGTTCGGTTATGCCGGTACGGGCAAGACCACACTGGCGCGTTACTTTGCCGAGCACGTCGACGGCGAGGTTCAGTTCGCCGCTTTTACCGGCAAGGCCGCGCAGGTTCTGCGGTCGCGCGGAGCCACCAACGCCCGCACCATCCATTCACTGATCTATCGTCCACGTGGTGAGGAAGAGGTGGAAGACGAGGTGACCGGACGCACCTCCATGTCGCCGACCTTTTCGCTCAACCGTCAAAGTCCTATCGCCAAGGCGGCGATGGTCATCATCGACGAGTGCTCCATGGTGGACGAGGCCTTGGGACGCGACCTCCTGTCGTTCGGAACGCCGATCCTCGTTCTGGGCGATCCCGGTCAGCTTCCGCCGATTTCCGGCGGCGGTTTTTTCACCGAGCACGAACCGGACCATCTCCTGACGGAAATCCATCGTCAGGCGCGCGACAATCCCATTATCCAGCTTGCGCTCGACGTGCGAGAGGGGCGGGAGATTTCATATGGCGATTACGGCGCGGCGCAGGTCATCTCCAAGGCCGAGGTCGATCAGGATTTGGTGCTTTCGGCCGATCAGGTGCTTGTGGGCACCAATCGGACTCGTCGTCGCTACAATCAGCGCTTGCGCGAGCTCAAAGGGTTCGATGCCGGTTATCCGCAGGCTGGCGACAAGCTCGTGTGTCTGCGCAACGACCCCGCCAAGGGGCTTTTGAACGGTTCGCTGTGGAAGGTGATGACTTCGTCGCGCGAGACGGTCAAACCCGGCATCAATCTGCTGGTTTCGCCCGAGGAGGACGATCCCGATCGCGGCGTGGCCAAGATCAAGCTCTTGAAAGCCGCGTTCGAAGATCCGGAAGCCGACATACCCTGGCAAACGAAGAAGCGCTTTGACGATTTCGACTACGGGTATGCGCTGACCGTGCACAAGGCACAGGGCTCTCAATGGGACGAAGTGGTGCTTTTCGACGAGAGCTATGCGTTCCGGGACACGCGCCAGCGCTGGCTTTACACCGCCGTCACCCGAGCTTCGGAGCGGTTGACCATCGTCCGCTAGAGGGGTTCCTCACGTCGGCGTCGGACCGGGTTCGGCCTCCAGCCATTGCCAGGCTTCCTCGACCTTTTCATAGGGAAAATACTCCATTTCCATCGAGAAGAACGGGCGGAAGAAGGCGATGGTGGTGCCCATCCAGGCCGGCCCTCCGGCCACCGCGTATCTGCGGATGTGCTTGAGCGCGTTGGTCTTGCCCGTCATTGTCTGTTCCTTGAAGGCCGCCTGCCAGTCGAAGCCCTCGTAATCGTGGATAATGACCAGAACGTCGATCTTGTCGTGCACCTCGTAGGCACCTTCCAGAAGCCCGTAAAGATTTTCCATATCCGACGCGGTGACATGGCCGACGATCTCGAACGCGTAGGCATCGTCGCGGTTGGTCTCGATGCGCCGCACATTGGGGGGATTGTCGTTGATGGTCATACCCTTGCTCCTGACCGCTCTCCCACTTGCATAAACCGACAACGCGATCTGGGCCCTGTCCGTTCCTTGCCGAACGCGCTATGCAGCGATGACATCGCACGTTGAGCCACAAGGAAGCGGACACACAATGCCGGCAAAACTCTCCGTCAATCTCAATGCCGTCGCCATGTTGCGCAATCGGCGCGATCTGCCCTGGCCGAGTGTGACGGGACTCGGCCGCATCGCGCTTGAGGCTGGCGCCTGTGGTTTGACCGTGCATCCCCGCCCGGATCAGCGTCATATCCGCTTTTCCGATCTGCCGGAAATCCGGGCGTTGATCGACGACGAGTTTCCCGACCGTGAATTCAACATCGAGGGTTATCCTTCCGAGGATTTTCTGATGCTGGTGGAAGAGCATCAGCCGGAACAGGTGACGCTGGTGCCCGACGATCCGGCGCAGGCCACCTCGGACCATGGCTGGGACTTCGCAGGGCAGGGAGGTTTTCTCGGGCCCATCGTCGCGCGGCTGAAGAAGCAAGGCTTTCGCGTGTCGCTCTTCGCCGATCCCGATCCCGATCAGGTGCCGGCGGCGGCGGATCTGGGGGCGGATCGGATCGAGCTTTACACCGGACCTTACAGCGCTTGCCACGAAGATTCCGAAAAAGCCTCTATCGAACTGGAAAAGATTGGAAAAACGGCCGCCGCCGCCGCCGCGCAGGGGCTCGGTGTCAATGCCGGACACGATCTCACGGTTGCCAATCTTCCTGCTTTGGCGCGCCGCGTGCCCGCACTTTGCGAAGTATCGATCGGTCATGGGTTGACCGCCGACGCGCTCGAACACGGCATGGCCGAGACCGTGCGCCGGTTCATGCGCGCCTGCGATGGCTAGCGGCATCTCTAAATCGCCCGCAAATGGTCACGGCATTGCCGCGAGCGTTAACGCGCCCCGATAGGGTTTCTTAGGATTCCCTAACGTATGGATGGGCCCGGTTTAGAGGTGTTCCATGCGTATCGTTGCAGTGTCCGTGCTGCTCGCGCTGGCGTTGGCAGGCTGTGCCTCGACGCCGCGCAGCATTAACAATGTGTGTTCCGTTTTCGACCAGAAGCAGAGCTTTTTCGGCGGCTGGTATACGCAGGCCAAGCGTGCCGAGCGCAAATACGGCGTGCCGGCAGAGGTCCTGATGGCGACCATCCGCATCGAATCCGGCTTCGACGCCGATGCACGGCCGCCGCGTCGTAAGCTGCTCGGTTTCATCCCCTGGAAGCGCGCCTCCAGCGCTTATGGTTATTCCCAGGCTCTGGATGGCACCTGGCAGAGCTACAAGCGCGAGACGGGCAATCCGATGGCGCGGCGGAGCAGTTTCGCCGATGCGGTGGATTTCGTCGGCTGGTATCACCAGACCAGTTACCGCACCAATGGCGTGGCCCTTAACGACGCTTACGGTCTGTATCTCAACTATTACGCCGGCCATGCAGGCTATCGACGTGGCGTGTGGCGCAACAATCCGCAGATGCAGAAATCCGCCCGCAAGGCTGCGAGCATGGCTAGCAGTTACGCGCAGCAGATGCGTCAGTGCGGGCGTTAATGGCGATGCCATGCGCAGGGTTCTCCAGGCGTAAAGAAGGCAGTTTTTCTGCCAGTGGTTACCCCTAAGGAACCATTTGGCCCGTTGACGCAGATCCTACGCGATCTCCGCCGCTCCATGTTCGGGCCCTTCACGACCTGGTGTGCTGGGCGCAGGACAATCACGCGGCCGCGCTCGTCGCGCGCGAGCGCTTCGATCAGGCGAGTTGACCGCGAAGCCGCTCGGCTCTCACCTTTCCACATTGTCGTAGAAGGCTTCTATCGGCGCAAACCCGCTTGCATTCTGTTGGCCCGTATGACAGAACCGTACCGTACGGTACGATCCATAATCGGGGACAGCGACCTTCGTGCGCCACAAGCCGGAAACGCAGGATACATTCACACCGCGCCAGCGCGCGGTTCTGGACAAGGCACTCGGGCTTCTGATGGAAGGCGGCGAGCGCGCGTTGACGACAGCTGGGCTGGCGCGCGCGGCCAACTGTTCCAAGGAAAGCCTCTACAAATGGTTCGGTGACCGCGACGGGCTTCTGGCTGCCATGATCGCTCATCAGGCGAGCAAGGTGCGCGCCCGGATCGACAGCGGCGAGAGGCTCGATCTCGACCGGTTCCGCGCACATTTGGTGGATTTCGCAAATGATCTCTTGCAGGTTTTGGGCGGCGATGTATCGCTGGCGCTTAACCGGTTGGCCATAGGACAGGCCAGCCGGGAAGGCAGCCGGCTTGGAGCGCTCCTGATCGAGCGAGGCCGGCATGGTATTGATAAACGTGCCGGCGCGCTTTTGGAGGCCGGCAGGCAACGTGGTCTGATCTCCTACAACGACCGCGATTCTGCCTATCACACATTGTATGGCCTGATTGTGCGCGACCTTCATGTGCGCATGCTTCTGGGCGAGGCCGGCGTGCGCCGGCCCGAGCATTACGCCGCTCTCGCAGAGGAGGCGGTGGACCGGTTTTTCGTTCTCTTCGGAGCGCGGGAAAACGAGACGACGCGCGCGGATAGGCTCTGAGGCGGTCGAGAATACACAACAGTGAGTTGGATCAAGAAAGGAATTGAGTATGCGGGTTTATTATGATCGCGATGCCGATCTCAATCTCATCAAGGGCAAGAAGGTCGCCATCATCGGTTATGGCAGCCAGGGGCGCGCGCACGCATTGAACCTGAAGGATTCCGGTGTCAAGGACATCGCCGTTGCGTTGCGTGCCGGTTCGGCAACCGCCAAGAAGGTCGAGGCCGACGGTCTCAAGGTGATGACGGTAGCCGAGGCGGCCGGGTGGGCCGATCTGATGATGATGGCCACGCCCGACGAGCTGCAGGCCGGTATCTACAATGCCGAAATCGCGCCGAATATCCGCGACGGTGCGGCCATCGCTTTCGCACACGGTCTCAATGTGCATTTCGGCCTGATCGAGCCGAAAAAGTCTGTCGATGTGCTCATGGTTGCGCCGAAGGGCCCGGGTCACACCGTGCGCGGCGAATACGAAAAGGGCGGCGGCGTGCCTTGCCTTGTCGCCGTTCATCAGGACGCTTCGGGCAATGCGCTGGACCTTGGCCTGTCCTACGCCTGCGGTGTCGGCGGCGGTCGCTCCGGCGTGATCGAAACCACGTTCCGCGAAGAGTGCGAGACGGATCTGTTCGGTGAGCAGGTCGTTCTGTGCGGCGGTCTGGTCGAGCTCATCCGCGCCGGCTTCGAGACGCTGGTCGAGGGCGGCTACGCGCCTGAAATGGCCTATTTCGAGTGCCTGCACGAAGTGAAGCTCATCGTCGACCTCATTTATGAGGGCGGCATCGCCAACATGAATTACTCGATCTCAAACACTGCCGAGTGGGGCGAGTACGTTACCGGTCCGCGCATCATCACGGCCGAAACCAAGGCGGAAATGAAGCGCGTTCTCCACGACATCCAGTCCGGCCGCTTCACCACCGAGTGGATGCAGGAATGGCACGCCGGCGCCGCCCGTTTCAAGGCCACCCGTCGCCTGAACGACGAGCATCCGATCGAGGAAGTGGGCGAGAAGCTGCGCGGCATGATGCCGTGGATCTCCAAGAACAAGCTGGTGGACAAGGAAAAGAACTAGTTCTTTCTGCATTGTCATTACAGAAGGCCGCGGCATCGCCCGCGGCCTTTCTCTTTGCTGATCTGGACTCTTGGCTGGTCCGGATCGCTTTTTGCCTTGTCCCGGGATGAAACAGGTTTCTGGCACGTTTTTCGCTCAGTAAGGCGTGATGGAACCACTCATCGCGAGGAGGTGAAGGTGATGTCGGACACGAAAACAGGCCCGGACCCGGAGCGTCCGGTTCCCGCCGAACGGCGCGAGGCTGCCCGTGAAGACGCGGAACGACGCGCCAAGTTGTACTGGAAGAATGGCGAATGCATGCTTCTTGGCGTTGTGCTGGATTTCAGCGATGAGGGTGCCCGTATCCGCTTCGGCGATATCTGCGCGGTTCCCGATGCGGTTTATGTCGAGATCGAAGGCAGCGATCGCGTGCGGCCGGCGGTGATCCGCTGGCGCAGCTTAACCGAGATCGGCGTCGCATTTGAATGAGGCGCGGAGGTTGGCTCGGCCACGGGGCAAGCGAGGGTAAGCGGACGCTCCTTTGCCGAGATTGGATTTCTCGTCCCTTACCCGCCGAAATCGACCTGGACTGTTCAAAGATGGCGAGACCTTGTTCGAAGTTGAACCCCGGTCTCGCCCGAGGCCGCGGACCTATTTCGATGTGTCTTCGCGCTCGCTGGCCGCTTCGATGATTGTTCTGCCGTCCTTGACGGATATCGTGGCCCTGTCCATGTGGATTTCGGTGTTTTCGTCTGTCAGTACGACATTGCCGCTGGCATGCATGATGTTGTCGTCATCCACTTCGATGGAGTCAGCGTTCACCTCGAAACGGTCGAAACGTGGGGCCTCGTTTGCTGCAAGCACGGGGCTGGCGAGAAAAAGAACTGATACAACGGAAAAAACTGTTCTATACATTTGGTAAAAATCCATTCGTTAATCGTCTCCCGCGCCGTCACACGTGACGGAACTTTGCGACTTAAATGAGGGCAGATCATTCCGACCTCCACATAAAGGTCAACACGTGTGTCTGAGGTGGAAGCACGCCCCGAAACCGATATCCGGTATCGTCTCGAAGCAAGTCGAAGCTCTCGAATTCGCGCGCCTCCTCATGGCACCGTCGCCGTTTTGCATGTTCAGGCGAGAAGTAAATCGTTGCTCGCGCGGGTCGATAACGGGGCGAATGCGTATCCACAGCGCGTCTTGTGTAGGCCTAATCTCGTTCGGCCAGGCGTAAGGGGTGGGCGCGCCTTTCGTGCAGTTTGTCGAATACCGTCTGTTCTTTGCGGTGTTCGTCTATTGATTCTTTTCAGAATTTAATTCGTGTGTTTTTATAAATTGCCGAATGAAATTCGGTTTTACCTGCTTATCGGAGTGACGCGGCGAGTGGCGCGAATCCGACCCGTGATGACTGAACACAGACTCTTCTGTCTGGCTTTTTCGGCGGCGCGCTCTCACGGATCCGCTGCACGGCGCATAGGCTCGCACTCGTTTGTCCGCATGAATGGAGCTGGTCATGAAATTCTTTTTTGCCCCTGAGTTCAGCAGCCTTGCCGGTCATATTGCGCTTCTGGAAACCGGTTTCGCATTCGACATCGTGGAGGTCGATATCGAAACGAGACAGCTTGGCGATGGAAGCAGCTACCTTGCCATCAACTCCAAGGGACTGGTGCCCGCCTTGATGCTGGACGATGGCGCAGTCCTCACGGAGAATGTGGCTATTCTTACCTGGATTGCCGACCAGGCGCCGGAATTAGCGCCGTCCGGGGCGCTGGGGCGCTATCGGTTGCTGGAGACGCTCAGCCTCATCGCCATCGAGATCCACAAGCGGTTTCCGATTTACTTTTCGCTTCCGGAGGACGCCCGCGAAACGCTTGAAGTCGATATCGTACGGTGGTTCGGCTTCCTTGCCCCGTATATCAACCGCGATTGCCTCTTCGGTGAGGCATTCGGCGTGGCGGACGCCTATCTCTTCGTCATGGCGCGGGGTGCGCTCGAGATGGGGTTTTCGTTGGGTGAACCGTATCGAAACTATGTGTCACGCATCGAAGCGCGGCCGACCGTGCAACTGGCATTGAGCCGGGAACGGAAACAGAGTCGGCCAGAACGGGAGGCGCGGTGATGGCGGTCGACCGCGCAGATTTCTACGACGCCGAACTCAGACGGCATCATCAACATTTCCGCGCCGCAATGGACGTCGGCCTGCACGACCGCGTGCTTGATATAGGCTGCGGTGCCGGACAATCGACGCGGGACGCGGCCCGCGCTGCAAAGATGGGAAGCGCCCTCGGCGTGGATGTTTCGCAGGAGATGCTCGAAGTCGCCCGTCAACGGTGTGCGGAGGCGGGGCTGGGCAACGTCGCCTTCGAACTGGGCGATGCCCAGGTGCACGGTTTCCCGGCCGCGTGTTTCGACCTTTGTATCAGCCGCTTCGGTACGATGTTCTTTGCCCACCCGACGATCGCGTTTGCAAATGTCGGTCGGGCGATGCGGCCCGACGGGCGTCTTGTGTTGATGGTTTGGCAGCCCTTTGCGTGCAATGAATGGGCGCTTGCCATTCAGCATGCTTTGACGCCTGCCGGTTTCTCTTCCGGAGACGACAGCCCGGCCTTCTCATTGGGCGACCCCCGCGTGACGGAATGCGTTCTGACTGCGGCCGGCTTTGCATCGGTCGATTTCACCGAGGTCCACGAACCCGTCTTTTACGGCTCGGACGTCGATGCCGCGCATGAGGCCGTCATCGATGTTTTTCTTACGGAGGACCAGCGTGCGGCTATGGCTCCGTTTGCCGACAAGCCGCTTCCGCAGTTGCACCACCTGCTGGAGGCGCATTCGACCGATGAAGGGGTGTTGTTCGATTCGCGCGCCTGGATCGTGACAGCGCATTGGGCTGGGTATCGGTGAAGACGCCGGGTTTGCGACCGGCTCCAGATCCGGACACGGTTCGAACCTTTCGCGGTCATAGCTGGGATTGCTTGAAGGTGAAATTACCTCACAGGCTCGATCATCTTTGCCGTGCTGTGCATGTCACCGGATGGGTGTATCGCTTGGCGGTAAGGGGGCGCAGGGGCGCTGGCTAAGTTGCGGGACACAAAAGCGCGTTTGTTTGCACGCAACAACCGATACGGATTTCGGCGGTCAGTCTCGCCGGTGTGTTGAAATGTGATTTGGTGCCAAGGCGGGGCGGCTTTCGCACCGCCCCCTTCCTCTACCTCATTCCCAAGCCTTCAACCCCAAGAGCTTTTCCCCCAGTTCCGTGAGCTTGGCGGTCTCGGCATTTTTCTTCTCCCAATCGCGCGGATCGCCGGGGAATGCGTCGCGTTTGGGGTGATCCAGTTCGCGCCAAAGGCGGATGCGCTCTTTCCGTTCTTCTTCGTTCTCGTATTCGGCCGGGTGCATCGACACATATTGCGCCATCCGCACGCGGTCTTTCGAATGGTTGGGGCGCACACCATGCGCCAGCAGCGAGTTGAAGATCAGAAGGTCGCCGGCATCCATGTCGATATTGGTGATCGAGAAGCCGGTCGTGTCCGGGTGCATCGGATCGCGATCATCAGGTTGGGTTTTCACCCATTCGTCGAAATGCTCGAACAGTTCGGGTATGCACTGGAAACCGCCCACATCGCCGTCTTGTTTTTTCAGGCTCAAGACACCTTGGACGCCGATGGGCAACGGCCTGATCGACGTGTCGGCGTCCCAGTGTATGAAGCCGTTGGGATTGCCCGGGTT
>NZ_CAJXGF010000105.1 GCF_913053745.1 uncultured Nitratireductor sp. | reverse complement strand
CGAAGCGATCGAACAGGTGGGCCAGCCTTCTTCCGCGATGACCACGCGATTGGTTTTCGCCAGGCTCTTGAGGATGGTTTCGGTGTCGAGCGGGCGCAGCGTGCGCAGGTCGATCACTTCGGCATCGATGCCCTGCTCTGCCAGTTCCTCGGCAGCTTCCAGCGCCACGCCCACGGCGATCGAGTAGGACACGATGGTGACATCGCTGCCTTCACGCATGATGCGCGCCTTGCCGATGGGCAGGACGTGATCGTCAAGCTGGGCGACCTCGAAGCTCTGGCCATAGACCAGTTCGTTTTCGAGGAAGACGACCGGGTCATCGCTGCGGATCGCCGATTTCAGCAGGCCCTTGGCGTCCTGCGCGTCGTAGGGTGCAATGACGATCAGGCCAGGCACGCTGGCGTACCACGGGCCGTAGTTCTGGCTGTGCTGCGCGCCCACGCGGCTTGCCGCGCCGTTGGGGCCACGGAACACCACCGGGCAACGCATCTGGCCGCCTGACATGTAATTGGTCTTCGCCGCGGAATTGATGATATGGTCAATCGCCTGCATGGCGAAGTTGAACGTCATGAATTCCACCACCGGGCGAAGGCCGCCCATGGCAGCGCCCGTGCCGATACCGGCAAAGCCGTATTCGGTGATCGGGGTGTCGATCACGCGCTTCGGCCCGAACTCGTCGAGCAGGCCCTGCGTCACCTTGTAGGCGCCCTGGTACTCTGCCACTTCCTCGCCCATCACGAAGACACGTTCGTCGAGGCGCATTTCCTCGGCCATGGCATCGCGCAGCGCCTCGCGCACCGTGGTCGAAACCATTTCCGTGCCTTCGGGGATGTCCGGATCGGCCGCGACCTTCACCTCGGGGGCGGCCGGCACCGGCGCGCCAGCGGACTTTTCCTCCGGCGCGTCCTGCGCATTGCTCTCTTCAGCCTCATCGGGCGCTTCGGGAGCGGGTTTGGAAGCCGCTTTCTCGAGGTCGGCGTCGCTTTCGCCCTCACCCAGAAGAACGGCGATTGGCGTGTTCACCTTCACGCCTTCAGTGCCTTCCACGATCAGGATCTTGCCGAGCGTGCCTTCGTCCACGGCTTCCACTTCCATGGTCGCCTTGTCGGTCTCGATCTCGGCGATGACGTCACCGGGGGCAACGGCATCGCCTTCCTTCTTGATCCATTTGGAAAGATTGCCCTCTTCCATGGTCGGAGAGAGCGCGGGCATGAGAATTTCGGTTGGCATGTCGGCCCTCCCCTCAAAGCAAAATGTCGGTGTAGAGTTCAGACACGTCCGGTTCCGGATCCGTCTGTGCGAATTCGGCCGAATCGCCGACCACGTCGCGCACTTCCTTGTCGAGAGCCTTCAGCTCGTCCTCGTCGGCCCATTTATTGGCCAGAACGCGCTGTTTCACCTGCTCGATGGGATCGTGCTCGGAACGCATCTTCTGCACTTCGTCCTTGGAACGGTATTTCGCCGGATCCGACATGGAATGTCCGCGATAGCGATAGGTCTGCATTTCCAGAATGATCGGTCCCTTGCCGGAACGACACCATTCGACGGCCATGTCGCCGGCGGCCTTCACCGCGCGCACATCCATGCCGTCCACCTGGATGCCGGGAATCTTGAAGGAGAGGCCGCGATGGGAGAAATCCGTCTCGGCCGAGGACCGCGACACGGCGGTGCCCATGGCGTAGCGATTGTTCTCGATGATGTAGATCACCGGAAGCTTCCACAGCGAGGCCATGTTGAAGCTCTCGTAAACCTGTCCCTGATTGGCCGCGCCGTCGCCGAAATAGGTGACCGAGACGCTGTCGTCTTCACGATAGCGATTGGCGAAGGCAAGGCCGGTGCCCAGCGGCACCTGCGCGCCGACGATGCCGTGCCCTCCGTAGAACTTCTTCTCCTTGGAGAACATGTGCATGGAGCCGCCCTTGCCCTTGGAGTAGCCGCTGCGGCGGCCGGTGAGCTCGGCCATGACCCCGCGCGCCTCCATGCCTGTTGCCAGCATGTGACCGTGGTCGCGATAGCCGGTGATCACCTGATCGCCTTCCTTCATGCTCATCTGCATGCCGACGACCACGGCTTCCTGGCCGATATAGAGATGACAAAAGCCGCCGATCAGACCCATGCCATATAGCTGGCCGGCTTTTTCCTCGAAGCGGCGGATAAGAAGCATTTCGCGATACGCGTGAAGCTCCTGCTCCTTGTCGAAATCCTCGGGCTTGGGGGCCTTCGGTGTCTGGGCGGGGCTCGTCGCCCCCTTTTTCGTCGAGCGTGACCTGCTGGCACCTGACTTGCTTGCGGCTCGCGCCATGCCTCTACTCCCTAGCTGACATTCCGGGGAATTTGTGCAACGGTCGAGCGCGGCAAAGGTTGCGCCGTGAGCCTCCCGTTATCTCCCGCTTATGGAAGGTGAAGCTAGCACGTAGAATGCGTTTGGGCCATTCAAAATCCGCATAGCTGCCATGCAGCTAAACCCTTGGATTTACAGCTATTCTCATCAATTAACCGAAATTCGATTAATTCACTTGCCTGCGCCGATAAGGATGATGACTTCGTTTTCCCGCGCCAGGTTGAGCGCGCGCCGTGCTTGCTCGTCGAGCATGTCCTTTTCAAGACTGCCGTCATTCACCAGCGCAACGCGATGCTCGAGCTCTTTGCGCTTGGCAATCAGCGTGTCGAGCCGCGCCTGCGCGTCCGCGATGCGCGTTTCAAGCCGATATTTGGAATAGATGCCGTATTCGCCGTGATAGGCATGGAAACCGAAATAGGCGAGAAACAATCCCGTGATCGTCGGGACGATCAGGCGACCGGTGTTGCGGCGTTTGTGATGACGTGTCCACATGCGGAAAAAACCCTTCTCCCGCATGTGATCATATGTTGCTTAAGGGACCGTTATTTCCCTACCGTCACCTTGAAACTTTATCCGCGCAGGATCGATTTTCCGGCATAACGCGCCTGCTGCCCAAGTTCTTCTTCGATGCGGATGAGCTGGTTGTACTTCGCGGTCCGATCGGAGCGGGCGAGCGAGCCGGTCTTGATCTGTCCGCAATTGGTGGCGACGGCCAGATCGGAGATTGTCGAATCCTCGGTCTCGCCGGACCGATGCGACATCACCGCCGTATAACCTGCCTTGTGTGCCGTCTCCACCGCGTCGAGCGTCTCCGTCAGCGTGCCGATCTGGTTCACCTTGACGAGGATCGAGTTGCCGATGCCCATCTTGATGCCGTCGCGCAAACGCGCAGAGTTGGTGACGAACAGATCGTCGCCAACGAGCTGGGCCTTGTCGCCCACCAGGTCGGTCAGTATCTTCCAGCCCTCGAAATCGTCCTCCGACATGCCGTCTTCTATGGAGATGATGGGGTAGCTGCCGACGAGCTTTGCGAGATACTCGGCCTGCGCCTTTCCGTCGCGCGTCTGGCCTTCGCCCTCGTAGACATAGTTTCCGTTTTTGAAGAACTCGGTCGCCGCGCAGTCGAGCGCGATTGCCACCTCCTCACCCGGCTTGTAACCGGCCTTCTCGATGGAGGCGAGAACGAAGTCCAGCGCGTCTTCGGCGCTCTTGAGGTTCGGTGCAAAGCCGCCTTCATCGCCCACATTGGTGTTGTGGCCAGCCTCTTTCAGGCCTGCTTTGAGAGTGTGAAAGATCTCCGAGCCCCAGCGTATGGCATCCCGCAGAGACGGCGCGCCGATCGGCATGACCATGAATTCCTGGAAATCGATCGGATTGTCGGCGTGCGCGCCGCCATTGACAATGTTCATCATCGGCACCGGCAAGACATGCGCCGAGGCGCCGCCCACATAGCGGTAGAGCGGGAGATTGGAAGCTTCGGCCGCAGCCTTCGCCACCGCCAGCGAAACGCCGAGAATCGCATTTGCGCCAAGGCGACTTTTGTTCGGTGTGCCGTCGAGATCGATCATCGCCTGATCGACCTGCATCTGGTTTTCCGCTTCGATCCCGCTCAGCGTCTCGAAGATTTCGCCATTGACCGCATCGACCGCCTGTTCGACTCCCTTACCGAGATAGCGCTTGCCGCCATCGCGCAGCTCCACGGCCTCGTGTGCGCCCGTCGATGCGCCCGAGGGCACCGCCGCACGGCCCATCGAGCCGTCTTCCAGAACCACATCGACCTCGACCGTGGGGTTGCCGCGGCTGTCCAGTATTTCGCGTCCGACAATGTCGAGAATGGCAGTCATTTGAACTCTCTTTGATCTGGAGGTTGTTCCCGGCGCCCGTCCCGGGAGAAAAGGCTCGCGCTTTTCATAGCGCAGACACGTGAAAACTCAATGTCGGGATCGGGCTCAGTTCGCCTTGGCGATGCGGTCGAAGGCCATGAGACGCTCAAGAAGCCCCTTCATCTCGTTCAGCGGCACCATGTTCGGCCCGTCTGACGGCGCATTGTCGGGGTCTTGGTGTGTTTCCATGAAGACGCCGGCAACGCCGACGGCGACCGCCGCCCGCGCAAGCGTTTCGACGAACTGGCGCTGCCCGCCCGAAGAACCGCCGAGCCCCCCGGGCTGGGCCACCGAATGGGTTGCATCGAAGATGACAGGCGCTCCCATCGCGGCCATCTGCGGCAGGCCGCGCATATCGGACACCAGCGTGTTGTAGCCGAACGAGGTGCCGCGTTCGGTCGCCATTACATTGGAATTGCCCGAATCCGTGATCTTGGAGATCACATTCTCCATGTCCCAAGGCGCCAGAAATTGTCCCTTCTTCACATTCACCGCCCTGCCCGTTTCGGCGGCGGCGATCAAAAGATCGGTCTGGCGGCACAGAAAGGCTGGAATCTGCAGCACATCCACGACTTCGGCGACGATGCCGCACTGCTCTTCGGTGTGAACATCGGTTATAACCGGAACGCCGAATTCCTTGCGCAAATCCGCGAAGATCGGCATCGCCGCATCCAGCCCGGCGCCGCGCTTGCCGGACAGCGATGTCCGGTTCGCTTTGTCGAAACTGCTCTTGTAGACGAGGCCGATCCCTAGCTCGTCCGTCATCTCCTTGAGCGCACCGGCCATGTCGAAAGCGTGCGCGCGTGTCTCCATCTGGCAGGGACCGGCAATCAGAGCCAGAGGCGCGTCATTGCCGAACACGACCTTACCGACCGTGACGCGTGGATTGGGTTTCATGGGGTAGACTCCTCAAAGACAAAGACTGCGCCCTGCCCTTCCGCCGGCGGAACGATGATTGAGCCGGCAATTTCGGCGAACAGGATCTCGCGATCGGACAGATGGTCCCGTAATCTGGCAATGTCCAGACATTGGAAAACGATTGCAGCCAGATCGAACCGGCCGTGCGGTGAAACGCGATCGAGTCCGAGACGCAATCCATAGCGCTCCGATGTCGTCACCGTTAATCGGGCATTGTCGAGGTCAAGTTCGATGTCGCCGTCGGCGTGGCCCTTCGACGCCCCGTCCGAAAACGTCTCCAGAAAACCGGCATAGTCGGATGGCGACGGTGCCAGCATGATGATCTGGGTGATGCCTGACACGCCATTCCCATGTTCTTCAAGACCGCCCCGACCCGCAGCCGGCATATTCACCCTTTGGCAGGTGAAGAAAAAATGCCCGTTCGCAACCTTGGGCGCGGCGAACGCCAGCCTGAAGGACGCCGTGGCCTGACGGCCTTGCGCATCCAGAAATGGCCGCGAGAATGTCAAGGGATCTCCCGCAGAGACGCCTCCATCGACAAACCGTGCGTGGTCCGCCTGTGCATCGGCCGTCCCCAGAACCACGGCCGAGAAACCCTCATCGCCGAATGTCTGCCGGAAGACGCTATCGCGCTCGATGAAGACATTGCCTTCGGCTTGCGCCATTCGGGCGACCGTCGGGTCGATCCGCGCCAAGGGTTCGAGATAGGAACCGTCTTTAAAGAAAACACAGCAATTGCTTGTTCCGAAAGGGTGCGCGGCATCGGCAGCCACAGTGAAGCCGAGCGCTTCCAGACGCCCGCGCGCAATGGCCAGGCTAACTGTCGGCAGCACACAGTGATCGAGGCTGCGCGGGGATCGGGCATCGTCTTCGGAAACCATGCATCGCATGTGCCCGATGCCCGGGCGCAATGCAAGTGGCCAAGGTTCAATCCTTCGGCAGCCGGAATTCAACCCAAAGCGGATGATGATCCGAAATGCGTGCGGCGAAACTGCGCTTGGAAAGGGCGAGATCGGTCAACAGGCGGCCCCAAATCTCGACAACACCGCCATTGGCGATATCGAGACCGATCAGCGCCGCATTGCCACGGGAAAACCAGGCGATCTGATCGTGATAGCTGGAACGTTCGGGCTCGGAAGCGCGTGCATAAATCGTGCGCGGGTGACTTTGCAGAACAAAAGGCACTTCCAGCCCGGTCTCGACAAACGCTTCGTAGAGCCTGTTGCCAGACCGCTCCAGATTGAAATCGCCGAGTGCAATCAGATTATGGTGCCAGCGCCGTTCGCGCGCCGCCCAGTTCTGCATCCATTTGGCGATACCACGCAATTCCGGCAAGCGTTCCACATCTTCATCCCCGTAGTCGATATGTGTGGTAACCAAAATGAAGGTGGTGTCCCGGGTTTGAAACGAGACGGCATAGGGGTTGCGCGCGAACTGCTTCTTGAAACTGCCGGCATCGAAGCCGAATTCGTCCGCTTCGTCAGGCACAACGAGTTCGCCCGCGAGCCCGGAAAGACTAACGCGTGTCGTGTCGAACACATAGGCCATGTGTTCGTCATTGCCTCCCTGCCCGGCATTGCGATCCGTCATCAGAAAGCTCCAGTTGGGGCCGAGCACCTTCATGGCCGAACGCAAAGCCGTAAAATCTTCCCCCACCTCCTGGAGCGCGATCACGTCGAAGCGCGAGAGGATCTCGGTGATCGCCCAAAGACAGCGGTAGTCGCGCTTGGGACTGTCATCGGAAGAAGCGGGCACCGACCATTTGCGTGTCAGAGAGCGGAAATGGGCGATGTTCCATGTGGCGATCAGGATGTTGCGGTCGACAGCGCGTTTGGGTGGCACCGTTTGATCGAGATAGGCGGAAAACGCCGTCATCTCGTCGATTGCGGCCTGCGGCGGTGACCCGTCCGCAGGCAGATAGTCGGGATCGTCGAACAGAACGTCGAGCGGCGTTGCCACGGTCCTTCCCCTGCCTCGTTTCCGGCAGGGGCAACGCTATCACACGAGGCGCGATTGCTCCACGGCGGCAGCGATGAAAGAGGCGAAGAGCGGGTGTGGCTCGAACGGCTTGCTCTTGAGTTCTGGATGATACTGCACACCGATGAACCAGGGATGGTCGGGATATTCGATGGTTTCGGGAAGGACGCCGTCAGGCGACAGGCCTGCGAAAACCAGCCCGCAATCTTCCAGCTTCTGCCGGTAGCCGATGTTCACCTCGTAACGGTGGCGATGACGCTCGGAAATATCTTCCGAGCCGTAGATCTCGGCGATCTTCGAACCCTCGACCAGTTTGGCCTCATAGGCGCCGAGACGCATCGTGCCGCCGAGATCGCCCGACGCGGTGCGCTTCTCGAGCATATTGCCCTTGAGCCACTCCGTCATAAGACCGACAATCGGCTCGTCCGTGGGGCCGAACTCAGTGGAGGAAGCGTTCTCTATACCGGCCAGCGAACGGGCCGCCTCGATGCACGCCATCTGCATGCCGAAGCAGATTCCGAAATATGGCACTTCGCGCTCGCGCGCGAACTTGGCTGCGAGAATCTTGCCTTCCGCGCCACGCTCTCCGAAGCCGCCTGGCACCAGGATGCCATGCACTTTCTCGAGCCAGGGCGCTGGATCTTCCTTCTCGAAGATCTCCGCCTCGATCCATTCGAGCTTGACACGTACCCGGTTCGCCATGCCGCCGTGCGACAAGGCCTCGATAAGCGATTTGTACGCGTCTTTGAGGCCCGTATACTTGCCGACCACCGCAATGGTGACCTGGCCTTCGGGATTGTGAATGCGGTCTGCAACCTCTTCCCAACGCTCCATACGCGGTTTGGGAGCCGGGTCGATACCAAACGCGGCCAGGACTTCCGAATCGAGCCCCTCATCGTGATAGGCCATCGGCACATCGTAGATATGCGCCACGTCGAGCGCCTGGATCACTGCCGTTTCGCGCACATTGCAGAACAGCGACAGCTTGCGCCGTTCCTCCGCCGGAATTTCGCGGTCCGCGCGCACCAGAAGAATGTCGGGCGCAATGCCGATGGAGCGCAATTCCTTGACCGAATGCTGTGTCGGCTTGGTCTTGAGCTCGCCGGCCGCGGGGATCCACGGCATCAGCGTGAGATGCACATAAACGGCATTGCCGCGCGGCAGTTCGTTGCCGAGCTGGCGAATCGCCTCAAGGAACGGCATCGCCTCGATGTCGCCGACGGTGCCGCCGATTTCGCACAGAACGAAATCGTAATCGTCATTGCCTTCGAGAACGAACTGCTTGATCTCGTCGGTGACGTGCGGGATCACCTGCACCGTGGCGCCCAGATAGTCGCCACGACGCTCTTTTTCCAGAATGTTCTGGTAGATCCGGCCTGTGGTGATGTTGTCCTGCTTGTTGGCCGAGCGCCCGGTAAAGCGCTC
This sequence comes from uncultured Nitratireductor sp., assembly GCF_913053745.1. GTDB lineage: Bacteria > Pseudomonadota > Alphaproteobacteria > Rhizobiales > Rhizobiaceae > Nitratireductor. Next base: position 8,022 of record NZ_CAJXGF010000105.1, on the reverse strand, counting down.
ATAGTGGCCAAGGTCCAGGTCGGTCTCGGCACCGTCGTCGGTGACGAAAACCTCACCATGCTGATAGGGCGACATCGTGCCCGGATCAACATTCAGGTAGGGATCGAGTTTACGGATGCGAACGCGGTACCCACGGGCCTGTAACAGCGCGCCAAGGGCCGCTGCTGCAATGCCTTTTCCGAGGGAGGAGACCACGCCGCCGGTTATGAAAACATATCGCGCCATGGGACTCATCGCTTAACCGGACACAGGCGATTCCGCCAGCAAAAAATAACGAGACGCAAATCTTTTTGCGCCCTGCGGTGAATAAGTTCTGCGATCGACAATACCGGCCGCGGGAATGCGACCGGTCGAGTTCGCGGGATCGTGCTTACTGCCCCGTGGGAATCTGGTCTTCGGGATCGGCTTCAGCCGGAGCCGAAGGCTCCTCGGTCGGCGCGGATGCGCCTGCGCCGCCAAGTTGATCGAGAACGCCGCCGGAATCGTCGGTCTGCTCGCTTCCGGCCGGGATACGATCCAGAATGTCGGTCGGGCTCGCACCGTAACGCGCGATCAGCGACAGAGCCAAAGACGTCGCGAAGAAGGCCGCGGCAAGAATGGCCGTCGTACGCGTCAACGCGTTCGCCGCGCCCCGGGCGGACATGAAGCCTGAACCGCCGCCGATACCAAGCCCGCCACCCTCGGAGCGTTGCATGAGGACGACGCCGACCAGCGCGACCACGACGATCAGATGAATGACGATGATAACGGTCTGCATGTTTCCTTCCGGCTCTCCGGCTTGACGTGTCCATCTTATGCGGACGCGGCTCATTACACGGCTTTTGCCGCTTTTCCAAGACCGATCGCACTCGGTTTCACGGCATCCCAAACGGTTTTCGGTCAAAATCACCGAAATCTCGGATTTTGCGCGCGGCTCGCTCTCACATAGGCGGTTGCGCGCGCAACGCAAGACTTTTCTCTTCGCTCAAGCCGGGCAAGCTGCGGCAATCGCCAGAAAATCGACGGCTCGAAGGCTTGCGCCACCAACCAGCGCGCCGTCCACATGCGCGATCGAAAGAAGCTCGGTCGCGTTGCCCGGTTTCACGGAACCGCCATAGAGGATCCGCATCCCGTCCGCCTCCGCGCCCAGGAGCGTCTTCAGCTCGCCGCGGATATGCGCATGCGCTTTGGCGATATCCTCCACCGTTGGCGTCAGCCCGGTCCCGATGGCCCAGACAGGTTCGTACGCGATCACCGTGTTTGCGGCCTGAGCCTTTGCCGGAACCGATCCGGGAATCTGGCGGGACAACACGGACAACGTCTTTCCCGCCTCACGCTCGGCCTCCGTCTCGCCAACGCAGATCACCGCCGTGAGCCCGGCCCGCCAGGCGGCCCGCGCCTTTTCGGATACGATTGCGTCGCTTTCTCCGTGATCTGTGCGCCTTTCCGAATGGCCGGCCAGAACATGGGTCGCGCCGGCATCGGCGAGCATTTCTGCCGAAACATCGCCCGTATGCGCGCCTGAAGCGGCCCCATGGCAATCCTGTCCGCCCAATCGCACATGCGTCTCACCGAGCGCATCGCGAGCCCGCGTCAAAAGCGTCGCAGGGACGCAAATCAAGGCATCGGCCCCACCAAACGCTCCCTCTGCGATCGCGCTCAATTCACCGATATCGGCGCTCGTGCCGTTCATTTTCCAATTGCCTGCGATCAGGGGGCGAATACCGGGCGTCATGCGTCAGCGTCCTCACAAAAACCAAACTTGGCAGCTTCCCTAGCAAAAACGCGGGCCGATGCAAAAGCAATTGGGATGGCAAATCCCATTCCACTATCGACACTTGGCGTCTGGGGCGCTATTGCGCTTCGTTGGGGACAACGCCCCGTATAGACGCAAGGAACTTCGGAAAAGCCATGCTCGATAGTCTGAGAAACGCCGCCTCCACCTGGATCGCCAAGCTGCTCCTGGGCCTTCTTGTCGTGAGCTTTGCCGTTTGGGGAATTTCGGGACAGGTCCTGAACGACCAGTCGCGCAACGTTCTCTCGGCTGGTGATTCCTCCGTATCCATGCTGGACTTCCGTCTTGCCTATGATCGCCAGATCAACGCTCTGTCGCAGCAGCTCGGCACCCGCGTGACACGCGAACAGGCCGTCGCCTTCGGGCTTGACGACCAAGTGTTGCAGCAACTGGCCGCAGGCGCATTGCTGGATGAAGAGGCCCGGCGCCTCGGTCTTGGTCTTTCCGGTGACAAGCTCGCGCAACTGACGGCTGAGGACCCGGCGTTTCGCGGCCCGGATGGCCGTTTCGACCGTCAACAGTTCGATTTCGTGTTGCGGCAGATCGGCATGCGACCCGAAGACTATTTGCAGAATCGCGAGCAAGTGGCCATCCGGCAGCAGATCGTAGAGGCGGCCACGGACGGCATGAGCGTGCCTGACGAGATGTTCAAGAACATGGCGCTCTATCGCGGTGAGGATCGCACCGTCGAATATCTCGCGCTGCCCCGAACGCTCGTTGAACCCGTGAGCGAACCCGAAGCGTCTGCACTGCAGGCCTGGTTCGAGGAGCGCAAGGCCGATTACGCCGCGCCGGAATACCGCAAGTTTAGCTATGTGAAACTGGAGCCTTCCGATATCGCCGATCCGGAGGCGATCTCCGACGACCAGGTTCAGAAAGCTTATGAAGACCTGCGCGATCGCTATACGACACCGGAGAGACGCATGATCGACCAGATCGTCTTTTCGGATCGTCCCGCCGCGGAAGCAGCCTTGAAGGACTTGCTCGACGGCAAAAGCTTCGCCGATGTGGCGACGGCTGCCGGCAAGAGCAGCGCCGACACCTCGCTTGGCACTCTCGCCCGCGACGAAGTCGCCGACGAAGCGATAGCCGAAGCCGCCTTCTCGCTCGAGGAAAACCAGTTCAGCGATGTGATCGACGGCGCCTTCGGCCCTGTTATCGTCTATATCTCACAGATACAGTCCGAAGTCGTGCGGCCGTTGACGGAGGTCGAAAATGAGATTCGCGAGGATTTGGCGTTGGAAGAGGCCTCCCGCGTGCTTCTCGACGTGCATGACAGCTACGAAGATGCGCGTGCAGGCGGTGCCTCCATGGCCGAAGCGGCCGAGCGCTTGAATCTCACCATGCGTACGATTGAGGCCATAGACGCGACGGCGCGCCGCCCCGACGGAACCATCGTTGGCGATCTGCCGGTTTCGGCAGACTTGTTGCGAGAGGTTTTCGAAAGCGATTCGGGCATTGAAAACGCGCCACTGTCCATGGGTGGAAACGGGTTTGTCTTCTACGAGGTCGAAGGCATCACGCCCGAACGCGATCGCCCTCTCGAAGAGGTGCGCGACCAGGTGATCGAGGACTGGAAGGAGGCGGAAGCGGATCGTCTTCTTGCCGAGCGCGCCTCCGAATTTGCCGAGCAGCTCAAGAGCGGCAGATCGCTCGACGAGATCGCGTCCGAAATCGGTCAGGAGAAGCAGGTGAAGCGAGGCCTGAAGCGCACGGCCAACGATGCCGATCTTGGCCAGGCCGGCGTCACTGCCGTTTTCTCCGTGCCGCGCGACGGCACCGGTGTGTTTGCAAATCCGGCGGGAGACGGACAGTCCCTTTTCCGTGTCACCGAAGTATTCGAGCCGGCCAGCACAACAGCCGAGAGCATTCCGGAAAACCAGCGCGGTGCCGTACGGTCAGCACTGGCCGACGATCTGCTCGACCAGATGGTGTCACGCCTGCAGGGCAAGTATCCGGTAACGGTGAACCGGGCGGCCATGCAGGAAGCCCTGAGCTTCTGAGGTCGGTGATGAACGACTTCAAAAAGTACATCGTGAAAGTCGCCTCAGGCGATCCTTTGAGTTTCGACGACGCCCGGCAGGCCTTCGAGATCATGATGTCGGGCGATGCCACGCCGAGCCAGATAGGCGGTTTTTTGATGGCTCTGCGTGTGCGGGGTGAGACGGTCGAGGAAATTTCCGGCGCAGTGGCGACCATGCGCGCCAAGATGCTACCGGTTGATGCTCCCGACGATGCCGTCGATATTGTGGGAACCGGCGGCGATGCATCCGGCTCCTACAATGTGTCGACATGCTCGGCTTTTATCGTTGCTGGGGCGGGCGTGCCTGTGGCGAAGCACGGAAACCGTGCGCTGTCCTCGCGATCGGGTGCAGCCGACACACTTGCAGCGCTCGGCATCAATATCGAACTGAACCCGCGTGAGATCGCGGACTGTATCGCGGAAGCCAGGCTGGGTTTCATGTTCGCGCCCGCTCACCACTCCGCCATGCGGCATGTGGGACCGTCGCGTGTCGAGCTTGGCACCCGTACGATCTTCAATCTCCTGGGCCCTCTCTCCAACCCGGCTGGCGTGCGGCGCCAACTGGTCGGCGTCTTCGCGCCCGAATGGGTCGAGCCTATAGCAAAGGTGCTGAAGCAATTGGGCACCGAGTCCGCCTGGGTCGTGCATGGCGCGGGCCTGGACGAAATGACCACCGCCGGCACGACGCAAGTCGCGGCCCTGCAAGACGGTGAGATCCGCCATTTCGAGATCACGCCAGAAGACGTTGGGTTGAAGCGCGTCACAATGGCCGATCTGAAAGGCGGTGAGGCAGCGCACAATGCGAAAGCACTGCGCGCCGTGCTTGAAGGCGAAAAGAACGCATATCGCGAAATCTGCCTTCTCAACTCCGGTGCTGCCCTCGTCGTCGCGGGCCGTGCCAAAACCCTCAAGGATGGCATCAAGCTCGCCGCCGAATCGCTCGATCACGGACACGCCAGAGCCGCCCTGAACTATCTGGTCGAGGTTTCCAACAGAGGTATGGATCGCGATGACGACTGACATTCTACGAAAAATCGAAGCCTATAAGCGCGAAGAAATCGCTGCGGCGAAAGCCGCTCATCCCCTGCCCGAACTGATCGCAAAGGCAAGGGACGCCGAGACACCGCGCGGCTTTGCCGACGCGCTGATCGAAATGCAGACCGCGGGGCGCTTTGGCCTCATCGCCGAAATCAAGAAGGCGAGCCCTTCGCGGGGTCTCATTCGCGCCGATTTCGACCCGCCGAAGCTAGCCGCCGCCTATGAAGCGGGGGGCGCTGCGTGTCTTTCGGTGCTGACGGACACGCCATCCTTCCAGGGCGCGCCAGCCTTCCTGGAAGCCGCCCGTTCGGCCTGCGCCCTGCCGGCCCTACGCAAAGATTTTCTTTTTGAGCCCTATCAAGTCTATGAGGCGCGCGTTTGGGGGGCGGACGCGGTCCTGATTATCATGGCCAGCGTGTCGGATGACGAAGCGAAAGCTCTCGAGGACACAGCCCTCGAACTGGGTATGGATTGCCTGGTCGAAGTGCATGATGAGCGAGAGCTGGAGCGGGCGCTGGAACTTTCATCCCGGCTGATCGGGATCAACAATCGCGATCTGCGCACCTTCGAAACCCATCTGGAGACCAGCGAACGCCTCGCACCGCGCGTGCCGGAAGACCGGCTCGTCGTCGGCGAGAGCGGCATCTTCACCAATGAGGACTGCCGCCGGCTGGCGCGTGCGGGCATGAACACCTTCCTGGTCGGCGAAAGCCTGATGCGCCAGGACGACGTGACGGCCGCGACGCGCAACCTGTTGGGGCTCGAGGCAGCGAAGATGACGGGCTGAACGATGAGTGCCGGGCCCGGAAAGCTGACGCATATCGGCGCTTCGGGCGAAGCGCATATGGTGGATGTGAGCGGCAAGCAGGAAAGCCGTAGGGAAGCCGTCGCCGAAGGTGCGGTTATCATGCAGGCGGAAACGCTTTCTGCCATCCTGTCCGGCAACGCAAGAAAAGTCGACGTCCTCGCCACCGCGCGGATTGCCGGTATCATGGCGGCCAAGAAGACCCATGATCTGATTCCGCTATGTCATCCCCTGGCGCTATCCAAGGTGGTGGTGGACATTGAGCCGGATCACGCTTTGCCGGGTCTCAAGGTGACGGCAAGCGTACGTGTGACCGGGCAAACCGGAGTGGAGATGGAGGCGCTCACAGCAGCCTCCGTCGCCTGCCTAACGATCTATGACATGGCAAAAGCTCTGGACAAGGGCATGGTGCTCGACGGAATCCGCCTTCTTGAAAAAAAGGGCGGAAAATCCGGCGACTGGCGCGCCACGGTGACCGACACATGAACTTGCTGCCGGTGGATGAGGCGCTCGAACGCATTCTGGATGGTATCAAGGCGTTGCCCGGTGAAACGGTCCCCATCCAGGAAGCGGACGGGCGTGTTCTTTCGGCCCCACTCGCAGCCAAACGTACCCAGCCCCCCTTCAATGCCTCGGCCATGGACGGTTATGCGGTTCGTGCCGCTGACGTCGCCACGCCTCACGCAACGGCATTGCGCGTTGTCGGAGAAGCAGCGGCCGGAAACCGCTTCAACGGTAAGCTCGGCGCCGGCGAGGCTGTGCGCATCTTTACGGGTGCTCCAGTGCCCGACGGTGCCGACACAATCCTTATTCAGGAAAACGCATCGCTTGTGGATGATGGCTGGATCGAAGCCGTCGCGGCCGTAGCGCGGGGACGGCACATTCGCAAGGCCGGCCTCGACTTCCACGAGGGCGATTCCATACTCGAGCAGGGGCGCAGATTGGGGCCGGCCGGTATCGGCCTCGCTGCCGCGGCCGGTCATGCTGTGCTCACGGTGACCGAGCGCCCGCTCGTGGCCGTTATTGCCACCGGTGACGAACTGGTGCGACCGGACGAAACCTGTGGTCCAGATCAGATCGTCGCATCCAACGGATTTGCCATCGGCGCTCTGGCGAAGGGCGAAGGTGCGCATATTCTCGACCTCGGCATCGTTGCCGATGACAGCGCCGCTATCACCGCTGCGGTGCGTGCGGCCGCCGATGCCGGCGCGCATGTCCTGGTGACGCTGGGCGGCGCCTCGGTAGGTGCGCGAGACTTCGTGCGTCAGGCCCTGCTCGACGCCGGCATGTCACTGGATTTCTGGAAAATCGCCATGCGCCCCGGAAAGCCTTTGATGTTCGGTCGATTGGACGAAATGCGTGTTCTGGGGCTACCGGGCAACCCGGTATCCAGCCTCGTTTGCGCGCATCTTTTCCTCCGCCCTCTCGTCGCCCGGCTTGGCCAACGCGGCTATACTCCCGATTTGCGTTCCGCGGTTCTGGCGACCGCGCTGCGCGAAAACGACGAGCGGCGAGATTACATCCGAGCCTCTGTGGCGGCCGGTCCCGATGGATTGATCGCCACACCGTTTTCCGTGCAGGATTCCTCGATGCTGACGACGCTGGCGGCGGCCAATGCGCTCATCGTGCGCGAACCGGGCGCAGCCGCAGCCGAGCCCGGCTCCCGCTGCCGTGTTCTGATGTTGTGAGTGCCGCTCCGTTAAGACGCTGGATCGCGAGACAGACTTGGTCCGCCAAGCCAACCGCGCGCCGGAAGGTTCACGGCGTTCGCTCCGACGCCGATTGCCGTACTGTGGCAGGCGCACATGAAAATGGCAGGAAGGATCCCGTAGCGCCGGCATTGATCATCTCCAGGGAGAGAAGATCGGCATAGGCCAGCTCTTTCGCCGTTTGGGGACAGACGCTTGCTCGAACGAGACATCCCTGGGCGATGAACGCGTCCTGGGCTTTTACAAACGCGTCTCCAAGAGTATCACGTCCCATCTTGGCCAGTGCCGCTTCCTTGAATTGGCGGAACAACCGGCATTTCTCACGGGACCATGCGTCCGGTTTTTCGACACGGAGCTGGTTCGGGGCGGCAAAGCCGCTATTGAGACACGAAGCGGCCAGTATCGACGCAAGCAGAGCGCAACCGATTGTTCTTTTCATGGATCATCGTCTCGAATTCATGGATTCCGGATCGTTCCGGCAGGTGTATGCGGTCGCCAATCCGGACCTGCCATCAACGTTTTCCGGTTCCTGACGCCAAATTGCGGAAAGATTGTGTTTGCCGCCATGGAGGCGCTTTCGACCCTTCGGCCAATCCAGATCGAGAAATGAGCACCGCTACCCCCGCACCACACAACGGAGATATGATCCGGATCAGTCCCGCTTCAGCTCAGG
>NZ_CAJXGF010000104.1 GCF_913053745.1 uncultured Nitratireductor sp. | reverse complement strand
GTGTGGCGCTCCACGCCGATGCGCGCGATTTGCTCGCCCGAACCGATGCGGATGCGTTTCTCGTGGCCTCGCCCAATCATACCCATGCAGAAATTCTCGAGCGGTTGATCGACGATGGACGGCCGGTCCTTATCGAGAAACCCGTGGTGAAGGACCTGGAGCAGGCCAGGCGCATCGCCGTGAAAGCAAGCGAAGCGCGCGCGCCGATTTGGGTGGCGATGGAATACCGCTACATGCCGGGGGTCTCCCGCTTGTTGGAAGAATTGCAGGCAGGGCGCTCGGGCGATCTCAAGATGGTCTCCATCGTCGAGCGACGTTATCCGTTCCTTGAGAAAGTCGGCTCATGGAATCGATTCAACGCCTCTTCCGGCGGTACGCTGGTCGAGAAGTGCTGTCACTTCTTCGATCTCATGCGGCTGATGACCGGCAGTGAGCCGGTTCGCGTCCAGTCCATCGGCGGCCAGGCGATCAATCATCTTGACGAGCGTTACGACGGCAGTGTGCCGGATGTTCTCGATCATGCCTTTACGCTCGTCGAGTTTACCAATGGCGTCAGCGCCATGCTCGAACTGTGCATGTTTGCGGAAGGCTCTCATTTTCAGGAGCGCGTCAGCGCCATCGGCACCCAGGCGCTCCTTGAAGCGCGTGTCCCCGGTCCAGGCCGGTTCGAACCCGACGGTCGGCACAAGAATGCCGAGTTCGTTGTAGCGAACCGGAAGAAACATGCGGAAATGGTGGAGACCATCGAAGTCGACCCCGAACTCCTGAAACGCGGTGACCATCACGGCTCGACCTTTGTGCAGCACCAGCGTTTCAATAGAATGCTGCGGGAAGGCGGTGATCCGGAGGTCTCTCTGTCCGATGGCCTGAAGGCGGTCGTGATGGGGCTTGCAGCGCAAGAGGCCATTTCGACACGCGAAAGCGTTGAGATCAGATGTGAGGATTATGACGTCCGTTGACGCGGCCCGATCAACAACGGCGGCGGGGCCGGATAAGTAACGCCCCTTCCGCGCGCGTGACCTTCGCAATCTCCGATCGGCCCGAAATGGGGCGGTTTGTGCGGCTGTGATCGGACACGATCAGTTGCGACGGTTTTCCTGATATCGGGAAATTTCTTCAATTCCTTGTCTGAGGCCCGGTCAGGCCAGATTTCCGTTCTTATCGATATGCGGTGTCCGGTGCGGGCGTCTGGTCGAGACGCCCGCATCCGCTCGCCGATTCCATGCCGTTTCGAACGAGCCGCGTTCGACTACGGTCGAGTGTGAAATCGTTCAGCTCTCGTGACGCGTTTTGGTTCAGGCGAATTGACATTCAGTCATTTCGGAAGATCCGCCCTGCTTTGAGGCCGGTTGCATCTGAAGGGATTTTCCGCTAGGTTCAAATAGTAATAATATTGTATCATAATGTGGACCTAATATGACGCTCCGAGGTATATTTCCAGTCCTCCCTTCGCCTTTTGACCAAAACGGCGACTGCGACGCTTCTGCCATGGTGCGTCTGGTCGATTTCGCTGCGGCGTGCGGTGTTCAGGGCATGGTGTTTCCGGGTTTCGCCAGCGAAGTCTCCGAATTGTCAGCGGACGAGCGTCAGTTGTTGCTTTCGACCGTGGTGAAGGCGGCGCCGGAGGCGATGCCTGTGGTGGCGGGCGCAAGCGCGGAATCCGTCGAGGCGGTTGTCGAATACGGACAGGCGGCACGTTCTTTGGGCGTTCGTCACCTGATGATCCAGCCCCCGACCAAGATCGGGAATGCGGCTGCGGCGGTGGTGGAGTTTATGGGAGCTGTGGCATCGGCCCTGCCGACGATGGAGATCATCTTGCAAAATGCACCTGCGCCGCGCGGTTCCGATATCGCGCCGGAAGCGATCGTGTTCGTTGCGCGGGTCATTCCTCAAGTGACCTACGTCAAGGAGGAAACTCTCCCGGCTGGCCCCGCAATCACGCATATTCTGAGCAATGCACCGGATACGCTGAAAGGAGTGATCGGCGGCGGAGGTGCGCGCTATATTCTCGATGAGTACGGTCGCGGCGCCTGTGCGGCGATGCCGGCACTGGAGATTGCGGATTTTCATGTCGCGCTCGATGACGCGTGGCGCAGTGGAGAAACGGCCGAAGCGCGGGACGTTTATGTGCGAACGCTGCCTCTTCTGACGCTTCAGGCATTGTACCGCATGCGTTTGACCAAGCATGTTCTCATGCGTCGGGGTGTTTTGCACAATGCGTCCGTTCGTGCACGCACACCGCAGCTCGACAAGCATGCAATCGCCGATATCGATGCCAATCTCGCCGAGTTGGATATCGTGAGCGGTTCACAAAATGCGAGGTCGGCGGCCGAATGAGCGACAGCGTCAAGTCAGTCGAGACATTTGCTCTCACGCTTCCGCGTGAAACGCCTTATCTCGGCGTGGCGCGGGATGGCGAGCAACCCAATGCGAGAGGCTATCTTGTTCGCAAGGGTAACAGGACCGTCTATCCGATCTTCGACCGTTCCGTTCTGGTGCGCATCGAGACACGCAACGGTGTTGTCGGCTGGGGGGAAACCTACGGACTTGTGGCGCCGGGCGCCGTGGGTGCGATCATTGGCGATCTTCTTGCCGATTTCACAATAGGCAGCGATCCGGCGAACCCTTCCGACATCTATGACCGGCTCTACGATTTGATGCGTGTGCGGGGGTATACGGGCGGGTTCTATGTGGACGCGTTGGCTGCAATTGACATCGCACTTTGGGACATTGCCGGAAAACTGGCCGGAAAACCCGTTTCGAAACTGCTCGGCAAGCAGGTTCGCGATACCATCCCGGCCTATGTTTCCGGACTGCCGGAAAAGACACTGGCACGGCGTGTCGTCCTGGCCGAGACATGGCTGGAGCGGGGCTTCAACGCCTTCAAGTTCGCGACCCCGGTGGCCGATGACGGCCCCGCCTGTGAGCTCGCGGCCTTGCGTAAAGCGCTTGGCGATCGGGTGCGCATCGCGGCCGACATGCACTGGAACCAGACGAGTGAAGAAGCTCTCGATCTGATACGCGCGATGGAACCCCATGGCCTGTGGTTTGCGGAAGCTCCGGTCCGTACAGAGGACATTGCAGGGCTGGAAGCCGTCTGCACCTATTCGCCGGTTCCGATTGCCGTGGGCGAGGAATGGCGCACCCACTACGACATGCTGCACCGGATCGGGAGATGCACCCTGTCCATCGTGCAGCCGGAAATGGGTCATAAGGGCATCACAAATTTCATGCGCATCGGTCAACTTGCCGAGCAGCATGGTCTGGAAGTCATTCCGCACGCGACGATTGGCGCAGGCATTTTCCTGGCCGCCAGTCTGCAGGCGAGCGCTTCGCTCGATGCCGTGACGGCGCATGAATTTCAGCATTCGATTTTTGAACCGAACCGCAAGCTCCTGAACGGGGGCATGGAGTGCAAGGCTGGCGTCTACACGGTTCCGCAGGGCGCCGGGCTCGGCGTTGAGCTTTCCAAGGAGGCACTGGCGCTACTTCAACCCATATGATCGAGGAAAACGGGAGGAGACCCAAATGAAAACCCTGATCAAATCCGCCGCACTCGCGGCGCTCACCGCTGGTCTCATGACGTCGGTCGCTGCACTGCCGGCGGCCGCCGAGACTTTGAAATTCGTATCGTGGCAAGTCGATGACGGCGGTATGGGCGATTGGTGGAAGGCGGCGATCGAGAAATTCGAAGCCGAGCATCCGGGCGTTACAATCGAGTTCACCAAGGTTGAACGTGCGAGCTATGCCGACACGATGACCACGCTTTTCGCCGGCGGCCAGCCGCCGCACATCGTCCATCTGGCCTCGTTCGAATATCAGAACTTCGCCGAGAATGGCTGGATGGAGAACCTCGATCCCTGGTTGGAGAAAGACGGCATCGATCTTGCCGGCTGGGCCGGGCAGGGGACCTGCCGGTGGAACGATGAAACCGCCTGCATCATGATGCTCTATTTCGGTTTCATGATGGCCTATAATCCGCAGATCCTTGCCGACGCGAATGTCGAGGTTCCGACCAATTACGAGGAGTTTCTCGACGCTGCGCGAGCGACCACGAAGGACCTGAATGGTGACGGAATCACCGATCAGTTTGGGACCGGGCACGAGACCAAGGGCGGCGCCGGCCAGTATCTCACGGAGATGTTGAACTACATCCTCGACGCGGGTGCCTACTGGACGGACAAGGATGGCAACATCACCATCGACACACCTGAAATGGTCGAAGGGCTGACACGTTGGAAAACCGTCGTCGAAGAGGGGCTGACGCCGGTGGACATGTCGGCCGGCGATGTCCGTAAACTTTTTGCCGACGGCAAAATCGCCATGCGGCTCGACGGGCCATGGCTATACGGAACGATGGAAGAAGGCGCTGCTGCGGATGTTCTCGAAGTAGCGAAACCGCCTTTCAATCCGCCCTTGGGCGGTTCGTCCAACGTGTTGGGCATGGCCAGTGAAATCTCCGACGAGCAGAAGGAACTGGTCTGGGATTTCATCAAGATAACCATGTCGCCGGAGTTCCAGCGCAGTTACGCCACTGTGGCCGGCAACACACCGCCCAGCCCTGCAGCCGATGTTTCGGGCGTGGAGAAGGATGTGCCTCACTTCCAGATCATCGTCGATACGCAAAAAGCTGCCGCTGCTGCCGGTATAGACCGCATTCCGACGGGGCTCGAAATTCAGTATGGAGAGTTCGGCAAGATGGTGCAGGAAGAGGTTCAGCGCATGTTGATCGAGGATCTCGACCCGGCCGACGTGGTCAAAACCATGCAGGAAAAGGCCGAAGCCATCCAGAACGGCTGAACAAAACAGTCAACAGCCGGCGGTGCCGTGCGCCGCCGGCTGTCGGCATCTCATGTTTTCTCGGAACCGCATCATGTCAAAGTCCGGAATTTTCGATCTCGCAAGGCCGAGCCGCCAGCATATCCTTGGATATCTGCTGCTCGCACCAGCGGTTTTCCTTGTGCTTCTGATCATCGCCTATCCCTTGCTTATCTCGCTCGACCTGTCGTTTCAGGATGTAAAACTGCCAAGGATCGGCGAGACCAGAAAACCGTTCACGTTGACCAACTACCAACGCCTCTTCTCTTCCTCCGAATTCTGGATGGCGTGCTGGGTGACGCTGAAGCTCGTCGCGGCCGTGACGGTTGGAAGCCTGATTGTCGGTGTCTCCACGGCTTTGCTGGTCAACCAAAGATTCGCCGGGCGGACGCTCGCTCGCATTGCTGTGGCGCTGCCATGGGCGGTGCCGGAAGTGATCGCAGTGGTGATCTTCGCCTGGATTTTCGACAGTTCGTTCGGTCTGATGAGCTGGATTCTGGTAAAGCTCGGTCTTGCAGACGGAATGGTCGCATGGATGTCTACGCCGGGCGCCGCCTTCTGGGCGCTGACCGTGACGATGATCTGGAAAGGTTTTCCTTTCGTCTCGATCATGACGCTGGCCGGCCTCCAGTCGATCCCCACGGACTACTATGCGGCGGCGAAGGTGGATGGCGCGAACGCGCTGCAGCGCTTTCGCTGGATTACCATTCCGTGCCTCATGCCGGTTCTCGGCGTTACGCTCGTTCTGGTCATGCTGTGGGTGTTCCGTGACTTTTCTATCATCAAGGTTCTCACCGAAGGCGGCCCCCTGAAGAGCACGCAGACCCTCTCGATCATGACGTATGATCAGGCGTTCGGCTTCTTCAAGTTCGGCTACGCCTCTGCAGTCGGAATCGTCACCTTGATCATCTGCGTGGTCGCCAGTCTGGCGATGCTCGGACGCGGCTCCAAGGCCCTGTATTGAGGAGTGTTGAAGATGAAACGTAGCCCGCTTCAAACCTTCCTTCTCTATGCGTGCGTTGTCGTCACGCTCGTCATCATCCTGTTCCCGGTCTACTGGCTGATTGTGACGGCTCTGTCGACCACGGTGGAACTGTCCGGTCTGCCGCCGAGCTTCTGGCCCGAAATGCCGCAGTGGGGCGTGTTCACGAAAGTCTGGAATGAACGGCCGATTCCCCTTTGGCTGCTGAACTCGGCATTGGCCGCGCTTGGCTCCGTCGCCCTTTCCATGGTGGTGTCTGTTCTGGCCGGTTACGCGCTCTCTCGCTTCAACGTCCGAGGCGGGCACGGGCTGGGTCTGTTCATCCTGACCGCAAAGATGTTGCCGGCGACACTTCTCGTCATTCCATTGTTCGCCATCTTTCGTCAGCTTGGCATGATCGGAAATCTTTGGACCCTCGTGCTGGCTCACGCGACACTGATTATCCCGTTCACCACATGGATGCTGAAGGGGTACTTCGACACCATACCGCGCGAGCTGGAACAGGCGGCAATGGTCGATGGCTGCTCGCCGCTTGGTGCCCTGTGGCGTGTGATACTTCCGGTTTCCACGCCCGGTCTGGCAGCGACCGCTCTCTACGCCTTTGTTCTCAGTTGGGCCGATTACGCCTATGCGCGGACTTTCCTGATCAATTCGCAGGACAGTTGGACGGCCAATCTGGGCATCGCAACCATGCGCGGGGAATATACGACGGACTGGAACGAGATTTCTGCGGCTGCCGTCTTCGTCGCGCTTCCCATCATCATCATTTACCTCTTCCTCGAACGCTACCTTGTGGGAGGTTTGACCGCAGGAGCGGAGAAATAGAATGGCCAGCATTACGATCGACAACGTTCACAAGGATTACGGCGCTCTGAACGTGCTGAAGCCGTTCTCGCTCGAGATCGAGGATGGCGAGTTCGTTGTCCTGGTTGGACCCTCCGGCTGCGGTAAGTCCACCATGCTCAAGATCCTCGCCGGATTGGAGCCGGCATCCGGGGGGCGCGTGCTCCTTGGAGATCGGGATGTGACCGATGTGGCTCCCGGTGGTCGCGACATCGCGATGGTTTTTCAGAATTACGCGCTGTATCCGCATCTAACCGTCGCGCAGAACATCGGCTTCGGCCTCAGGATGCGCGGCATGTCGAAAGCGCAAATCGAACGGCGTGTTTCCGACGCCGCCGAGACGCTCGGCGTTTCGCACCTGCTTGAACGTAAACCCAAAGCCCTTTCGGGAGGTCAGAGACAGCGCGTCGCGTTGGGACGTGCCATTGTGCGGGAACCCCAGGCCTTTCTCATGGACGAGCCTCTGTCCAATCTCGATGCCAAGCTTCGGGTTCAGATGCGGGCGGAAATCAGCGCCCTGCACAATCGTCTGGGTGTAACGACGGTCTACGTCACTCACGATCAGATCGAGGCGATGACCATGGCGGACCGCGTGGTGCTCATGCGCGATGGTGTCATTCAGCAGATCGCGAGTCCCGACGAGTTGTTTCGCAGCCCGACCAATCTGTTTGCTGCCGGCTTCATAGGTTCTCCGGGGATGAATTTCGTAAAGGCGGAGATCGCCGGCGGCAGGCTTTCGATGCTGGGCACGGAAATTGATATCGATCGGAAACGGGTTGATGGAAGAAAGAACGTGATCGTCGGGCTACGCCCGGAATATATGGCGCTTGGAAAGACGCACGAGGCGGACTTCAAGATCCAGCCCACGCTTGTCGAAAGCTTGGGTTCGGAGAAGTACGTCTATTTTCAGGATCCGCATCATCATGCTTCCGGTGGTGGGGACGACGACCGCAGCAAGGGGTTGATCGCCAGGATTTCGCATTCGGGCGTGATTGCCGAGGACCAGGAACTTCAACTTTCGTTCGATCCTCAAAACCTCTCTCTCTTCGATCCAGAAACCGAACAGGCACTTTAAGTTATGCAGATACTGATTACCGGCTCCGCCGGTCGCGTTGGCTCGTCCATGGTCGATGAATTGCAAAGGCGCGGGCATACCGTGCGCGGTTTCGATCTGAACGCCGGTGGTTCGCGCGAAAGCGGTTACAGCGAAGTGGTGGGGTCGTTCGACGATGCGGACGCCTGCCGGCGCGCCGTCGAAGGCGTCGATGTTGTTGTGCATCTGGGCGCTTTCATGTCCTGGAGTCCACAAGACGCGGATGCGATGTTCAGGGCCAATGTCGATGGCACACGGCGCCTTCTGGAGGCTGCGGCCGCAAGCGGTGTCCGGCGTTTCGTTTTCGCCAGCAGCGGAGAAGTTTATCCCGAAAACGATCCATGTGTTCTCCCCATCACCGAGGAGCATCCTCTGCGGCCGACCTCACCCTATGGCCTCACCAAGCTCCTTGGGGAGGAGCTTGTCGGTTTTCATCAGCGGCGTGGCACCATGGAAACGGTTATCCTGCGGTTTTCGCATACACAGAACGCAAGCGAACTGCTCGACGAAGACAGTTTTTTCTCGGGACCGCGTTTCTTCCTGAAGCCGCGTATCCGGCAGCAGGAGCGTTTCGGCAATATGGCCGTGGCTAAGCTGTTGCGTGGTTTCGATACCGGGGCGGCGGCGCACATTCTCGCCCGAAACGAGCAAGGCCGCCCGTTTCGCATGCATATTACCGAAACCCGGGACATGGTCGCCGGACTGGTTCTCGCCGTGGAGGATGAGCGTGCCGCCGGCGGCGTTTTCAATCTCGGCGCAACGGACCCGGTGGATTTCACGCCGCTCGTGGAAAAGATGTCGGAGATAACCGGATATCCTGTCGTTACCGTCGATCTTCCGGGGGCTGGCGTGTACTACGAAACGTCGAACCGTAAGATTCGCGAGACATTGGGTTATGTCCCGCAGTGGACGATCGACAGAATGCTGGTTGAAGCGGGCGAAGCGCGCAAGGCACGTCTGAAGGGGTGATGGGAATGGAACGGGAGGTTCCGGCAGGCACTGGTGCCCTGGTCAAGGGGCTGACCGTTCTCGAACTTGTCGCCGAAGCTGAAGGTCCACAGCGATTTGCGGATCTTTTGCGGCAATCTGACCTGCCGAAGCCGACCTTCGCTCGCATCCTGAACACGCTGGTGGCCTTCGATCTCGTTGCAAAGGACGAAAAGAAGGGGACCTATTCGCTCGGCCGCCGCTTTCTGGAGATGTCGCACCGCGTCTGGGATACGTTCGACCTTCAGGCAGCCGCCGGTCCCGAGCTGGAGCGCCTTTCACGCGAGCTTGGCGAGACGGTTGCGCTGTGTCGTTTGGATGGCGAGCAAGTACAATATCTGGAGGAGCGCTCTGGTGACGGGCTCGGTGTGCGGGTGGATGTGGGGCGCCGCGTGCCACTGCACTGTACGGCTGCAGGGAAGGTGCTGTTGGCCTTTCTCGATCCGGCCGAAACGCGAGGCCATATCGATCGGCTCGAATTCTCCGCGCATTTGCCGAACACGATTACCGACCTGGAACGCTTTCAGGCCGATCTGACATTGACGCGCGCGCGGGGCTACGCCGTTTCCTATGAGGAACATCTCGCCGGGGTGAATTCGGTCGCTTGCGCCATATCCGGTCAGGACGGCGGCCCGATCGGCGCCCTTGTCGTGCTTGGCCCGGCCAATCGACTGGACCAGAGCCGCATCCATCCCGCCGGCCGCGAATTGATCGCCGCGGCGCGGCGTATTACGGGCCACGCCGGTTCCTTTGCGATCTCACCGAGGCCGCGTCCTCGCAGCGCAAAGGGGCAAGCTGTAGCGGATTTGGCCTGCGCGCTGCCATGGGGTGCGCAACTGGGCGAGGCGCCAGCCTGGCATCCCGGTGAGAGATGTCTTTACTGGGTCGACATCCTTCACCCGGCCGTCTACCGCTTTTTCCCATCCACGGGAGTCAACGAGAGCTGCGAAACCGGCAAGCTTGTGAGCGCCGTGCTTTTTGCCGCCGACGGATCATTGCTGATCGCGTCGCAGGAAGGCATCGAGAGGCTGGATTTCGATAGCGGGAAGACCAGAACGTTTGTGGATCCCGAAAACGGCATCATCCACAATCGCCTCAACGACGCGAAGATCGGTCCTGGCGGTTCCATCTGGGTCGGTTCCATGCGGCTTGATGCGAGCAAGGCCACGGGCGGATTGTACCGTATCACGCCCGAGGGGGTTGTCTCGCGCAAGGAGAGCGGCATCACTGTTGCCAACGGTATGGATTGGAGTCCCGATCGTCGAACGTTCTACTTCGTCGACACGGTGCCCGGGTGTGTATATGCCTATGATTTCGAGCCTGGGACAGGGCAGCTCTCCAATCGGCGTATATTTGCGCGAATCGCGGAAAACGAAGGTCGGCCCGATGGCATTTGCGTAGACGCGGAGGGTGGCGTCTGGTGTGCGATCTGGGACGGCTGGCGCGTCAATCGCTACACGCCCGATGGAAATCTTGATTGCACGATTGACCTGCCTGTTCCTCGTCCCACGAGTGTTGCTTTCGGCGGAAAGGATCTTTCCACCCTCTACATCACATCGGCGCGTACCCGCTTGCCGGCGAACGTTCTGAACGACGCACCATTGTCGGGTGGGCTTTTCACCTGCACGCCCGGGCCCAAGGGGCTGCCACCCGGTTTTTTGGGGCAGGAGTAAGCCATGTCGCTCGGATTGGAGAACTTGTTTGGACTCAGTGGGCGTGTCGCTCTGGTTACGGGGTCGAGCCGTGGAATCGGGGCTTCAATCGCGAAAGGGCTTGCATCGGCAGGCGCGGAGGGTTTCGTTCACGGGCAAACGCTGGATGCGACACGCACGACTTGTGAAGCGATTGCGCAGGCGGATGGTGTGGCGCACGCGATCGGGGGTAACCTTGCCGAAAAAGGGCAGGGGAGAAACCTCGTCGAAACTGTCGAGCAGCGTTCCGGTCAACTCGATATTCTCGTTATCAATGCGTCGGCGCAGGTGAATGCGTCGCTTGCCGATCTCACCGATGAAGCGCTCGAACTTCAGTTGGCCGTAAATCTGCGCGCGACGATCGAACTGTTGCAGGCGAGCCTCCCGCCGATGGCGAAACGTGGATGGGGGCGCGTGGTGAGTATCGGCTCGATCAATCAGGATGACCCCAAGGGCGTCGTGACGGCCTATGCCGCCACCAAGGCGGCGCAACATAACCTGATCCGCAGCCAGGCCCGTGAGTATGCGTCGCACAACGTTCTCCTCAACACTTTGTCGCCCGGCCTTATAGACACCGACAGGAATGCGGCGCGAAAAAACGGCGACCCGGATGGCTGGGTGGCTTACACGAAACAGATCAACTGGATGGGGCGGGCTGGCGAGGCGGACGAAATGGTTGGAGCTGCAGTCTTTCTTGCTTCTCCCGCCGCGAGTTTCATAACGGGGCAGAGTATCACGCTTTCCGGGGGCAGTTGATGCCGCTGTTGCTGCCGGCGTCTTGACGTCTGGTTTCGACTTGCGCGTGAACGACCTCGGCGCTTCATCGGCACCGTTCCCCTGTTTCCATTCAGGAGCTTGCTTGCCGCGATTGCCGGCTCTACGCTTCCTGCAGAGCGATGGGGTGGCCTATGCGACATGCACGACCATTCTGGTGGATACGGTTTCTGGCCGTTGCTGGCTTGCTCGCGTTTGGCGCGTGCCCGGTTGGTGCCGAAGAGAGCGACGAAAAAGCGGACAAAGCAAAGTTGATCGCCTCGATCTGCCGGTTGGTGGAAACGCAGGCGCGGAAGAACCGCTTCGATCCGGCGTTTCTGGCGCGCCTTTTGTGGAAGGAAAGTCGCTTCGATCCGAATGCCGTCAGCCCCAAGGGAGCCGAAGGGGTGGCACAATTTATGCCGGGCACAGCGGCGCTGCGCGGCCTCGACGATGCTTTCGACATAGAGAAAGCCATTCCGGCATCGGCTGCCTATCTGGCTGAATTGCAGGAGAAGTTCGGCAATCTCGGCTTGGCAGCGGCCGCCTACAACGCCGGCGAGGCAAGAGTGACGCGGTGGCTTGCCAAAGGCGGGTTCCTGCCGCTTGAAACCGAAAACTACGTGATGGCGATCCTGGGTGCCCCAGTTGACGCGTTTTCGGACCGAGAGCGCGTCGCCGAGATTCAACCGCTCCATCCCGAAAAAGCGTTCGACGCGGCGTGTCGCGATTTGCCTGTCTCCGCGCGCGCGATTATGGCCATGACCAGCGTTCACACAAAACCCTGGGGCGTGCAAGTTGCTGGGCACTTTCGCCGCGACGTGGCGATCAGGCTGTGGCAAACGGTGCTGCGCCGTAACGCGGCACTCCTGAAGCCTTATGAACCGGTTATAACCCGCGTGCGTTCGTCACGCGGTCGGCGCGGGATTTACGCTGTGCGCATCGGTGCACAGAGCCGCTCCGAAGCGGTGAGAGTTTGCAACCGCTTCAAGAATGGCGGCTTGTCGTGCGTGGTGTTGCGCAACAGATAATTCGCTTTCGCAAAGCAACGTCGACGGATAGGCGCGGGTGCCGCTGTATAGAAAAAGGCCCGGAGCGCTGTCCGGGCCTTCGTCAAAAATGATTTTACGAGCATTAGCTGTTGTTCGTTGCCGTGCGGCTTACGAGTTCCGGACGACCGTCCGCGCCAACAACATAAATCTCGACATAATCGTTTCCGTTCGAAGTAAATTGGTGCTGAAGAACGGAGCCGACCGGCGTTTTGCTCAGAGTTTCCTGAGAAGGACCATCAAAATTGATGCTTCCTTTGATGGGCTCAACAGCAAAAGCGGGTGCGGCGACGAATGAAGAAATAACGAGGGCAGAAAGAACAGTTTTCATTTTCAATACTCCTGATAGCTTTCAACAAGCCATTCACATTTTCGTCAGAGAAAACGTGGCATTACTGTCAGCATGGGGTTATTCCCTTGCTGGTTCCTCATTTAGGAAGCCATTGTTCGTTCTGTCAGATCGGAAATGTGAAACAGAGCGTTCACAAATGTTGGAATGTTACGATCTTTGCTTTCCCTAGAGGCAACCTCGGCCGGTTCGTCTTGATGCATTGACTGGGAGGGAAAGTCACCACGCTGACGCGTTGTTAATGGACATTCGTATTGACACCAAAACAGATGTTCAATAAGCCTCGTTGCGAGGAAACGTCCATCTGGGAGAGTGGTCAGAAATGTCTGCCAATGTTGCGCTTACCGGTCTTGCCCGGGATCTCGAGGATCGGGCCAAGTCCGGCAAGCCGATTCGTATCGGCCTTGTGGGTTCCGGCGAAATGGGCACCGATATCGTTACGCGCGTCGCTCATATGCCGGGCATTGAAATCGGCGCCATTTCGGAGCTGAACCTGCCTGCGGCGAGCCGCGCCGTGGATATCGCTTATCAGGAAGAAGGTCACGCGAAGGAAGCGGGCAGCCAGTCCGTCATGACCGCGACCATGGAAGCCGGCAAGGTTGCCGTCACCGACAATGCCGATCTCCTCCTCGAGAGCGACCTGATCGACGTTGTGATTGACGCGACGGGCGTTCCCGCTGTCGGCGCCGAAATCGGCCTCAAGGCCATGGAGCACGGCAAGCATCTCGTCATGATGAATGTCGAGGCGGATGTGACCATCGGTGCCTATCTGAAGAGCGAAGCCGATCGTCTGGGCGTCACCTATTCGCTGGGTGCGGGGGACGAACCATCTTCCTGTATGGAGATGATTGAGTTCGTTTCGGCCATGGGGCACCCCATCGTTGCCGCCGGCAAGGGCAAGAACAACCCGCTCAACATCGATGCAATCCCGGACGACTACGCCGAGGAGGCGGAACGCCGCAACATGAATGTGCGCATGCTCGTCGAGTTCGTCGACGGGTCGAAGACCATGGTGGAAATGGCGGCCATCGCCAATGCCACGGGTCTCGTGCCCGACAAGCCGGGCATGCATGGCCCCAAGGCGACGCTGGACGAGCTTTCCTCCGTGCTGGTGCCGGAGAAGGATGGCGGTGTGCTCTCGCGCGTCGGCGTGGTGGACTATTCCATCGGCAAGGGCGTCGCTCCCGGCGTCTTCGTTGTCGCCGACATGTCGCATCCGCGCATTTCGGAGCGCATGGAAGATTTGAAGATGGGCAAGGGCCCCTACTTCACCTTCCATCGTCCCTATCATCTGACCTCGCTTGAAGTGCCGCTCACCTGCGCCCGCGTCGTGCTCTATGGCAAGGCCGACATGGTGCCGCTCGACAAGCCGGTCGCGGAAGTCTGCGCCGTCGCCAAGAAGGACATGCAGCCGGGCGACACGCTCGATGCGATTGGCGAGTATTGCTACCGCGCATGGATCATGACGGTGCCGGAAGCGCGCGAGGCAGGGGCTATTCCCTGCGGCCTTCTCCAGGGCGGCACCGTCACCAAGCCCATAAAGAAGGGCGAACTCATCACGTCCGACAATGCTGCATCACCGGTCAATTCGAAGATCGCCGAGCTGCGTGCGCGTCAGGACAAGCTCGTTTACGGCTAGATCGCCGCGCGACCGTTCGAACGTGCACGAGGACGATCCAATTTTTGATGGAGCATCGGAACAACCGAAAACCGGTTTCCACTTTTCGGTCCGATACTCTCAACAGGAGCGTGAATATGTCGGCCACGGCCAAGAAGGGCGTCAAGAAAAGCGATGGCGCCAACCAGCCTTTCATCTACAGGCAGTATGATCAGGAAAAACTGCGCGACGCGCTGCGCAAGATGTATCTGATCCGTCAGTTCGAGGAAGGTGCTGAAGAAAGCTACATGCGTGGCCTGATCCACGGCACGATGCACCTGTCCATCGGACAGGAGGCGAGTGCTGTCGGCATCTGCCTCGGTCTTTCCGATGAAGACCAGATCACCTCGACGCACCGTGGCCACGGTCACTGCATCGCCAAGGGTGCGGATGTTTCGCGGATGTTTGCCGAGTTCTTCGGCAAGACCACCGGCTATTGCCGCGGCCGCGGCGGCTCCATGCACATCGCCGATGTGTCGACTGGCAATCTCGGCGCGAACGGTATCGTTGGTGGCGGTTTGCCGATTGCCGTCGGCGCCGCCCTGACGGCCAAGAAGATGAAGACCGACAATGTCGTCGTCTGTTTCTTCGGCGATGGCGCGAACAATGAGGGCGCGTTTCACGAAGCGCTCAACATGGCCGCCATCTGGAAACTGCCGGTCGTCTTCGTTTGCGAGAACAACGGCTATGGCATGTCCACCTCCGTCGCCCGTGCGACGGCGGTTCCCAACATTGCAGACCGTGCTTCCGCCTATGCGATGCCGGGTGTGATCGTTGACGGCAACGTCGTTTCGGACGTGGCCGAGGCCATGCATGAGGCGACCGAGCGCGCGCGCAATGGCGAGGGGCCAACGCTCATCGAGTGCAAGACCTACCGCTATCGCGGCCACTCCAAGAGCGACCGCAACCGCTACCGCACCAAGGAAGAGATCGAGGAGTGGATGACCGAACGCGATCCCATCGAGGCGTTTGAGGCGGAGCTTGTGGAGTTCGGTGTCATCGATACGGCCGGAATCGAGGAGATCCGCGAGTCCGTCCGAAAGGAAATCGAGGCCGGTATCGAATTCGCCAAGGAAAGCCCGATGCCGGAAGTCGCCAATCTTGAGAAATACGTCTACACGGAGCAGGCCTGATGGACGCGCAAGTCGAGACAGCCACGCGCGAACTGAGCTACGCGCAGGCCATCCAGGAAGCCATGGCCATCGCCATGGAGCGCGATGAGCGCGTGTTCCTTATGGGCGAGGATATCGGCGTCTATGGCGGCGCTTTCCAGGTGACCGGCGATCTGGTGGAGCGCTTCGGCCCCGAGCGCGTCATGGATACCCCAATCTCGGAGCTGGGCGGCGCTGGCGTCGCGGTCGGCGCAGCCGTCACCGGCATGCGTCCGATTTTCGAGTTTCAATTCTCCGATTTCGCCACGCTGGCCATGGAGCAGATCGTCAACCAGGCGGCCAAGATGCGCTACATGTTGGGCGGTGCCGTTTCGGTTCCGGGCGTCATGCGCTTTCCCGCCGGTTCCGGTACGGGTGCTGCCGCGCAGCACAGTCAGAGCCTCGAAGCATGGCTTGGTCATGTGCCGGGCCTCAAGGTCATCCAGCCGGCGACCCCGCACGATGCGAAAGGCATGCTGCTCGCGGCCATCGAGGATCCCGATCCGGTGATGATCTACGAGCACAAGATCCTTTACAAGATGAAGGGCGAGGTGCCGGAGGGTTATTACACGGTGCCGATCGGCAAGGCCGAGGTGCGGCGTGAGGGGGCGGATCTCACCATCGTCGCCACCTCGATCATGGTTCACAAGGCGCTGGATGCCGCAAAGCAGCTTGCCGAAGAAGGTATTGACGTCGAGGTCATCGACCTGCGCACGGTGCGTCCGATGGATCGCCAGACGATCATCGAGAGCGTTTGCAAGACCTCTCGCCTGATGTGCGTCTACGAGGGCGTGAAGACACTCGGTGTCGGCGCCGAAATCTCGGCGATGATCGCCGAGAGCGAGGCCTTCGATTATCTCGATGCGCCAGTCGTGCGCCTGGGTGGTGCGGAAACGCCGATCCCTTACAATCCGGAGTTGGAGAAGGCGACGGTCCCGCAGGTCGACGGCATCGTCAAGGCGGCGCGGGATCTGGCGACGGGAGCGCGCTGATATGGCTGTCGAAGTCATCCTGCCCAAGGTCGACATGGATATGGCGACCGGCCGCATCTCTTCCTGGCATGTCGAGGAAGGCGCGACCGTGAAGAAGGGCGATCTCCTGTTCGAGATCGAAACCGACAAGGCGGCAATGGAGATCGATTCTCCCGCCGCCGGCATCCTTCGCAACATCACCGGCAAGGAAGGCATCGACATTCCGGTCGGCGAGGTCGTTGCATGGATTTACGAGGAAGGCGAGACCGTCGCCGACACCCCTTCCGCTGCGCCCGCTGAGGCCGTGGCTGAAGAGCCGGCAAAGGCTGAAGCACCGGTCCCCGTCGAGGTCACCGCGCCTGTTTCCGCTGCTCCGGCCGCGACTGCGGCATCGCCGTCCGGCGTTCGCGCCTCTCCGCTCGCGCGGCGTCTGGCGAAGGAATCTGGGCTCGATCTTTCCGCCATTTCCGGTTCGGGCCCGAAGG
>NZ_CAJXGF010000103.1 GCF_913053745.1 uncultured Nitratireductor sp. | reverse complement strand
GGGGGCGTCGGGTTCGAGCAGCGCGCCATTGCCGGTGCCGATGGCAATCCATTGCTCCCCCTGCTTGTCGATTTTTGCACCCATGGCCCGCATGGCGGCGCCGGTACGCAGCACATCTTCGCCTTCCAGAAGGCCGGTGATCCGGGTCTCGCCAGACGCCAGTCCGCCAAACATCAGCGCCCGATGTGAGATCGACTTGTCGCCCGGCACCCGCGCCCGGCCGGAAAGGGCGTCTGACTTTCTGGCGCTCAGGGGGCGCGGCTCGTGTTCGTGCATTGTGTGATCCTTGGCGGTAGGCGCTTTGCCGGGCGGCAGATTATTCGCGGATTTTCCCCGCTCGCTCTAGCATGATGAGGATAGCCGGTCATCCCCCGGTTGACGGATGGCCCCCGACGGGGTTGTAAAGGGAGGCAACCTTGGGAGTGGAGGCCTTTCCAAGGTGTGCATTAGGCTTTGACAGGTGCGCGACTTGCCGTTATGGGGACCGAAATTTTCAGTAAGGCAGGAAGCGCTTCCGGTGCCGGCCGCGATAGAGCCGTCGCAGGCTGGGCCGACCGCAAGACGATGAGGCAGCAAGGTGGCTAAACCGGAACTCGGAACCAAACGTATCTGCCCGGAGACGGGCCGCAAATTCTACGACCTTAACAAGGACCCGATCGTATCTCCTTACACGGGCCAGAC
Source organism: uncultured Nitratireductor sp. (assembly GCF_913053745.1). GTDB lineage: Bacteria > Pseudomonadota > Alphaproteobacteria > Rhizobiales > Rhizobiaceae > Nitratireductor. The sequence goes on along the minus strand of NZ_CAJXGF010000103.1, from coordinate 16,174 downwards.
CTATCCGCGCAGTTTTTTCGAGGCTGGCGGCGACACCTCCACGGATGAAGAAGACGAAGTGGAGGAAAAGGAACTGGACAGCGAGGAAGAGGGGCCGGAGGTGGTCTCGCTCGAAGATGCCGACGATGAGGCTTCGTCCAGCAAGAAGGCCGAAATCCCCGATATGGACGACGACGACGGCGATGACGACGAAGATGTCGATATCGGCGACGATGACGACGATACATTCCTCGACGAAGACGATGACGATGATGACGACGATGTGAAGGATTTCATCGGCGTCGGCGACGACGACGACGAGAGCTGACTTTTTCAGCATGCGAGAAGAAAACCCCAGCCGGCGGCACAAGATGACGCAGAGGCGAAAATCGGGGCTTGATCTTCCCGCCGGGCAGGTTTAGAAGCCGCCCACACGGTTGGCCCGACGGGCCTGCCGGACCTCTTCGCCGGAAACGGCGGCCGGCCAAATCGCCGGAGGGTGGGGCCATAGCTCAGTTGGGTTCGACTCCCCTTGGCTCCACCATTTTTCCTCTGAAGATTCGACAGACGATTCGTCGATTCGGGCACCGATTGCCCCGTTTCGTTGCGCGTTGGGCGTGCCCGATTTGGGCTTGGTCGCGAACGTGGCTTCGCGCGCGCGGTGTTGCCTTGCTTTTGGATTCAAACGGGCCTCGGTGTGGCGATCTTGAACGTCAGGGAAAATCAGGCAATCGTGCCGGCGGCGTCATGCCACTTGGGGAGTGCCGGTTTAACTGGATTGGATACCATGAGTGAATTGATTGTTTGGACGTATGACTGGGTTCCCGAAGGCCCCCGCGGCCTAGTGCGCGACATAAGATTGAGATGGGCATGCGAGGAGGCCGATCTCGCCTACTCCGTTCGAACCGTCCCCTTCAAAGACCGAGGCCCGGATCATTTGGCGCATCAGCCTTTCGGCCAGATCCCGTTCCTGAGCGATGGTGAGGTTGAAATCTTCGAAAGCGGAGCGGGGCTGCTGCATCTCGCCGGAAAAAGCGAAAGCCTCATGCCGCGCGACCCTGTTGGAGAAGCCCAGACGCTGCAATGGTCGATCGCTGCGCTCAACTCGGTCGAAATGGTTTCGGTTCCCTGGTGGTTCATCGAAGTGACCGGCGCCAAGGAGAACCCTCTGACCGGCTGGCTGGAGAGCCGCCTCGACCGCGTGGAGACCGTGCTCAAGGAGCGGGAATGGCTGGCGGCCGACCGATTTACCGTTGCGGACCTTCTGATGGCCGATGTGCTGCGGGTTAACAAGGTTCGTTCCTTCGGGGATCGGCCGGCGACGGAATCCTACGTGGCGCGGATCACGGAGCGCCCCGCGTTCAAGAAGGCCCATGCCGACCAGATGGCACATTTCGCAAAAGCCGATTGAGGGACTGATGAGAACGCAGGCACGGACGAAATCCGAGCTCTGGTATCACGGCACCAGGGCCGACCTTTCGATTGGCGATCTTATCACGGCCGGCCGCCAGTCCAACTTCGGGTCGCGCAAGGCGATGTCCTGGGTGTATTTCACCGGCACGCTGGATGCGGCGACCTGGGGAGCGGAACTGGCCGTTGGGGACGGCAGGGAACGAATCTACATCGTTGAACCGACGGGCATCTTCGAAGACGATCCCAATCTCACCGACAAGAAGTTTCCCGGCAATCCCACGAAATCGTTCCGATCCCGCGAGCCCCTCCGCGTTCTGGGAGAGGTCGACGAGTGGGAACCCCATTCGCCGGAGCAACTGAAACACATGCGCGATCATCTTGCCCGGCTGAAGGCTCAGGGGGTCGAGCCAATCGACTGATTCTTTCAGCTATATTTGGCTGGAATTGCGCAAACCGGCGGCGGCAAGGCCAGGACTTGTCGCCGTCACCATCACGCCAGCAAGCCTTTCAGACATCAGGCTGTCTCGGGGTGGCGCAACCAGTTTCGCAAGCAGACTTGACGATCACGCCCATTCGTTCCTAACAGTATTTTTCTTGTACACATAAGGATCAGTCATGTCCGAGAGCGCCACGCGCAAACCCGCCGAACGCAAGCGCGGTTCCGGCGTACAGTTCGTCTACAACGTGCTGCGTGACGAGATACTGGACCTGGCACTGGCGCCGGGGACACCGATTGACGAGATCCAGCTTGCGCAGCGCCTGTCGATGTCGCGCACGCCGATCCGCGAGGCTCTGGTACGCCTTGCCGGCGAGGGCCTGGTCACGACTTTGCCCAACCGATCAACCGTGGTCGCCAACATCGATTTCCTGAACCTGCACACGTTTTTCGACGCGATAACGCTGATGTATCGCGTGACCACGCGATTGGCCGCGCTCAATCACCAGGCCGACGATCTGGTTACGATTCGCGCGCGCCAGGCGGAGTTCGCCAAGGCCGTCGATGAGCAGGACGCGCTGGGGATGATCGCCACCAACCGCGAGTTTCACGCCGCCATCGCCGTGGCGGGGCGCAATCCCTATTACGAAAGTCTGTTCCTGCGCCTTCTGGATGAGGGAAGGCGCCTGCTGCGCCTCTACTATTCCTCGTTCAACGATCAACTGCCGCAACGCTATGTCGTCGAGCACGAAGACATGATCGCGGCCATCGAAGCGCGCGATGTGGAAAAGGCCGATGCGTTGGCCAATGAGCATGCGGACCAGATCGTCGAGCAGATTCGCAACATGATCGCCCGGGATCACCGCCAGAAAATCGCACTTTAGGAAGCCATCCTGCCGGTCGTCGGGAAATCCCGCGCGACGCCACTGGCAGTGTCAGCGTCGGGATGCGTGAAAATTTGTGTCGACAAAAAAAATACAAGTGATATTTTCCTGCTGATCCGAACTGAATGCGGCCGCCGGTGGAAGCGGTGCGGCGCACGAGATCAGGCCTTTGAAGGAGATCGGCATGAGCAATCACATTTTCTCGGGATGCATTCCCGCCCTGATGACCCCTTGCAAGGCTGATCGCAGCCCTGACTTCGATGCGCTGGTGCGCAAGGGCAAGGAACTGATCGGGACCGGCATGCGCGCCGTGGTCTATTGCGGGTCGATGGGCGACTGGCCGCTTCTGACGGACGAACAGCGCATGGAAGGCGTTGCGCGGTTGGTCGAAGCCGGCGTTCCGGTGATTGTCGGCACGGGCGCAGTAAACACCGCCAGCGCGGTCGCGCATGCCGCTCACGCGGCCAAAGTCGGCGCGGAAGGACTCATGGTCATCCCGCGCGTTCTTTCGCGCGGCACCTCGGCCGCGGCGCAACGGAACCACTTCAAGGCCATTCTTTCGGCAGCGCCTGAGCTGCCGGCGGTGATCTACAACAGTCCCTATTACGGGTTCGCCACCCGTGCGGATCTGTTCTTCGCGCTGCGCGCCGAGCATTCCAATCTGGTCGGTTTCAAGGAGTTTGGCGGTGCAGCCGATCTGCGCTATGCGGCAGAGAACATCACCAGCGGCGATCCTGCGATCAAACTCATGATCGGTGTCGATACGACGGTTTATCACGGCTTCGTAAATTGTGGTGCAGACGGTGCCATTACCGGTATCGGCAATGTGCTTCCCCGCGAGGTTCTGCATCTCGTTGCGCTGAGCCAGGCGGCTGCCGCCGGCGACGCGGACGCGCGGCAACGCGCCGCCGAACTCGACGCCGCTCTGGCGGTGCTGTCGTCCTTCGACGAGGGCGCTGATCTCGTCCTTTATTACAAGTATCTGATGGTGCTGAACGGGGACGAGGAATACCGCCTGCATTTCAACGAGACCGATGCGCTGTCCGATAGCCAGCGTGGCTATGCCGAAGCGCAGTATCGGCTGTTCCGCGACTGGTATGCCGACTGGAGCAAACTGCCCGGCGCGGTCGCGAAATACGCAGCCTGAAACCTCTTGGTGGAGCCCTCCCGAAGCGGGAGGGCTCTTTCCCTCGTCAGACGGCGTCGAGGCCCTTTTCGCGCAAGTGTTCGAGCATTGCCATTTCGTCGGCGCCGAGGCGAATGCCTTCGGAGCGGGCCTTCGCCCGGGCGGCAAAGCGGCGCTGCGAGGGAAGGCGGGCACCTTGGCCGAGCATGGCCTCAAACAAGGTTTCGGCCCGGACGATGGGATCGCCGGCGCGTCCCTCTGCAAAGCGGGCAGGATCGAAGGCGAGGATCAGTTCGCCATGGGCCGGTGCCAGGGTTGTGGTGCCGAGCGCATCCAGGGCTTCCGGGCTCGTGAGGTCGCCGATCATCACGCCTGCAAGCAGTTCGATCATCGTCGAGATCGCCGAACCCTTGTGTGCGCCAAAGGGGAGCATCGCACCGTCGAGCGCGGCCTCGGGGTCCGTCGTTGGGGCACCGTTTCTGTCGATGGCCCAGCCTTCAGGCAGCGGTTTGCCGGCGCGGCGGTAGAGCTCGATCTCGCCGCGGGCGGCGACGCTGGTGGCGAAGTCGAAGACGTAGGGGTCACCATCGGGCCGCGGCCATCCGAAGGCGAACGGGTTGGTGCCCAGAAGCGGGCCGCTGCCGCCGGCGGGCGCGACGCTTGCATAGCTTGGACACATGGCCATCGCGGCGAGGTCATGTGCCGTGAGCGCTTCTATCTCGGGCCAGAGAGCTGAAAAATGCGTGCAGTTGTTGATAACAAGGGCTGCAAGCCCAAGCTGCCGGGCTTTTTCGACCAGAACCGGCGCACCGAGTTCGAAGGCGGCGTTGGCGAAGCCGCCTTTTGCATCGACGCGCACGATGGCGCTCTCGTCGCGGGCAAGTGTCGGCTCGGCATCCGGAACGACCTTGCCGGCCTTGATGGTGCGCAGGCACCCTTCGACCCGATAGACGCCGTGGGATTTGCAGGCGTCGCGCTCACCTGCAACGATCACCCGTGTGAGCGCGCCCGCATGAAGCGGCGACAGTCCCGCCTTGCGCATGATCGCCTCGACGATGCGTTCGAGGTCGCCGATGGCCAGCATGGTATCGGTCATAAAATATCCTTTCATCCGGTTGCCTGGTTGCAATCCTGCATACTTTTTGTATGCAGATAAAGACGGATGCAAGATGCAGCATGCGAATCCAACGGGTCTTGATCGCATGCAGACGACCCGAAACTCAAACCGAAAGAGGGAGCCGATGCCCTTCACACCACACGGAAAGCACCTGATCGCCGGCGAATGGATCGCCGGCAGCGACACGTTCGAATCGTCCCCGGCGCACGGGCCCGCACACCGCTATGCCACGGGCACGGTCGATCTGGTCGACCGTGCGGTCAACGCCGCCGAGGCGGCCTTTGAGACCTACTCGCGCTGCACGCGGGAAGAACGCGCTGCATTCCTCGAAACCATCGCCGATGAAATCGAAGCCCGCGGCGCCGATATCACCGAAATCGGCACGCAGGAAACGGGACTTCCGGCTGCGCGCCTGGAGGGAGAGCGCGGCCGCACCGCCGGCCAGCTTCGCCTGTTTGCCGATCACATCCGCAAGGGCGATTATCTGGATCGTCGTCACGACGAGGCGCAGCCGGACCGCAAGCCTGCGCCGCGCCCCGAACTGATTATGGTGCAGCGCCCGATCGGACCGGTCGCCGTTTTCGGCGCCTCCAATTTTCCGCTCGCCTTCTCGACCGCCGGCGGCGACACGGCTGCCGCGTTGGCTGCCGGTTGTCCGGTGGTGGTGAAAGGACATTCCGCGCATCCGGGCACCGGAGAAATCGTCGCGGAGGCGATCGGGGCGGCCATTGACAAATGCGGCATGCCGGCCGGCGTGTTCTCGCTGATCCAGGGCGGTGACCGCAGTGTCGGCCAGGCGCTCGTTCAGCATCCACTGATCAAGGCCGTGGGCTTCACCGGTAGCCTTGCGGGTGGCCGCGCCCTGTTCGATCTGTGTGCCGCGCGGCCGGAACCGATCCCCTTCTTCGGCGAACTGGGGTCGGTCAATCCGATGTTCCTTCTGCCTCGGGCTCTCGAGGCGCGGGGCGAGGAAATCGGGCGCGGCTGGGCCGCGTCCCTGTCGATGGGTGCCGGGCAGTTTTGCACCAATCCCGGCATCGCCGTGGTTCTGGCGGGCACGACGGCCGACCGTTTCGTGGCGGCTGCGGCAGAGGGGCTGAAGCAGGTGGATGCGCAGGTCATGCTGACCGACGGCATCGCTCAGGCGTTTTCTTCCGGGCGGGACCGGATTGCGCACAGCGACGTCGCGCGCCCGGTAACGGTGTCGGATGCGGAAGGACGCAATGCCTCTCCCGCGCTTTTTGAGACCACGGGCGCGGAATTCCTCGAAAACCCAATGCTGCATCACGAGGTTTTCGGACCCCTAGGACTGGTGGTGCGTGCCGATTCGGCTGATGAGGTCGAGGCCATTGCGCGCGGGCTCGAGGGGCAGCTCACAGTGACGCTCCATATGGACGATGGCGACATAGCGGATGCCCAGGCCCTGCGGCCGATACTGGAGCGCAAGGCCGGCCGGCTTCTGGTCAACGGGTTTCCCACCGGGGTCGAGGTCGTCGATTCCATGGTTCATGGCGGCCCCTATCCGGCGAGCACGAATTTCGGTGCCACCAGCGTTGGAACCCTGTCGATCCGTCGTTTCCTGCGACCAGTGTGTTACCAGAACATGCCCGAGGCCCTGTTGCCGGAAGATGCGCGAGGCTGATCCTGACGGCGTTCTCCGTCTCCAGGGTCCGGTTTCACGGACGCGGCGTGCAGACAATGCGCGCCGCGCCTTTCGTTCGGAACGCCGATTTCCATATATCGAAGCGATACGGGAGGCTTAAAAAATTTAATTATTTTTTTTGTCGACATAGAGAATTGGAGATGTATAAAATTTGAGTGCATTCCCGGTCGGGTTCGCCGGGCTCAAAAAATAACAATGGAGGAGTTGAGATGTTTCTCGGCCTGAAACGATTGGCCCTGGCAGGGGCCGTGGCGTTTGCCGCATTCGGTGCGCAGGCGCAGGAAGTGACCTGGCGGGTTCCCACCTCGGTGCCCGAGGGGTCGCCCTTCTATGTGAATTTTCTCGAACGCTTTGCGGACAATGTGGACCTGCTGACGGACGGCGCTGTTGAAATCCAGCCCTTCGGGGCGGGCATTCTCGTGCCGGCGCTGCAGGTGTATGACGGCGTGAAAGACGGCATCGTGGAGGCCGGGCATTCGACGCCGAGCTACTTGGTCAACCAGGATCCGGTGAACGCGATCTTCGCCGGCTTCCCAGGCGGCATGGGTCCCGAGGCCTATTCGACCTGGATTTTCGAAGAAGGCGGCAAGGAAAAGCTCGCCGAAATTCGCGCCGAAGAAGGGCTGAAGTCGCTGGTTGTGGGCATCGGCTCTTCCGAAATCATGGCGCATGCCAACAAGCCGATCAAAAGTGCGGCCGACCTCAAAGGTCTGAAATACCGCACATCCGGCCCCTGGGCTGAGGTGATGCGCGACTATTTCGGCGCCGTTCCGACCGTCGTGCCGCCGGGCGAAATCTACACGCTGCTCGAGCGCAAGGGCGTCGACGCGATCGAATGGGGCCCGCCCTCGGGCAATTTGCCCGAAGGTTTCCATGAAGCCGCGCCCTATATCGTCGTGCCGGGCGTTCACCAGCCCACCTTCCTCTGGGAAGTCGTGGTCAAGCAGGAAACCTGGGATGCGCTCGACGATGCGATCAAGGCGAAGATCGAAGCCGCGGCCGAACTGACCACGCTGCAGTCGCTGGTTCATTTCTACGACCAGGACATGAAGGCGATGGAGACCTTGCGTTCCGGCAAGGCCGAAGTGATCGAGCTCGACGCCGGGTTCCAGAAGGAGTTGTCCGATGCGGGCCGCGACTGGATCCGCAAGACCGCCGAAGCGCAGAAGGCCGACGGCAAGCCGCGCATGGCGGAAATCCTCGACGGGTATTTCGCCTATGAGGATCGCTGGGCCGAGCAGAGCGGCTATCTGATCCGCAACGAAAAATAAAACGCGGGAGGCGATCTTGAAACGTGCTGTCCTTGCCGTTGCAGACCGGATCTCCGCGGGCTTGAACGTCATCGCACAGGCGATGGTGCTGATCCTGATCGCCTCCATGCTCTATGAAGTGGTGGCGCGCTATGTCTTCGGCGCGCCGACCCTGTGGGCCTTCGACATCGCCTATATGAGCACCGGTGTGCTCTTCGTTCTGGGGGCGGCGCAGGCCCTGCGCGAAGATGCCCATGTGCGCATCGACTTCCTGTCGTCGCGCCTGCCGAAGCGGGTGCGTGGCGCGATCGACGGCGTGGCGTTTCTCGTCGTTCTCTTCCCGGTTTTCACGTGGCTCGCATCGATTGCCGGCCAGCGCGCCTGGCGCGCCTGGACGACCGGCGAGGTGGAGCATGTCAGCCCGTGGGCGCCTTTGATGTGGCCCTTCTACAGCGCGCTGGCGATCGGACTTTTCGCGCTGGCGCTCCAGCTTCTCGCCGAGGGGTTGCGCGCCCTGTTCGACCCGCGCGACGACGACAGCTTCAAGATCGAGACCTGACATGCTCATCGCAGGATTGATGTTCCCGGCGCTGTTTGCGCTGATTCTTCTCGGATTGCCGATCGCGTTTTCGCTCACCATCGTTGCCGTGGGGGCAGGCCTCGCGGCCTTCGGGTCGGTGGCGTTCAACCAGCTTTACGGCTCGTTCTATTCCGCGTCGACGAATTTCATTCTCTCGGCGATCCCCATGTTCATCCTGATGGGCGCGTTGCTGGAACGCTCGGGCATCGCCGAGCGCCTGTTCCGGGTGATGAATCTCTGGCTGTCCCGCCTACCCGGCGGGCTCGCGCTGGCCACCATCGCCATGGGGGCGATCTTTGCCGCCGCCGCCGGTGTGGTCGGCGCGGTGGAGGTCATGATCGGCATGATGGCCATTCCGGCCATGCAGAAGGCGCGCTACGGCAACACGCTGATCGCCGGAACCATCTGTGCCGGCGGTTCTTTGGGCACGATGATCCCGCCCTCCGTGATTGCCGTCATGTACGCGTCGCTTGCGCAGATGTCTGTGGGCAAACTTCTGGCCGGCATGATGCTGCCGGGCCTGTTGATGGTGGTTCTGTTCCTCGCTTACATCTTCATTCACGGCGTGCTTTATCCGGCAAAGCCGTCGGCTGACGATCCCGTTGAAGAGCCCGTGGACCTCGCCGAAAAATTGCGGTTGACGGCAACGGTTCTGTTGCCGGTCATCCTCCTGATCGTTGCCGTTCTGGGGTCGATTCTGGCGGGCATCGCCTCGCCCACGGAAGCGGCCGCGGTGGGGGCCGCCGGCGCGCTCGTCCTGTGCGTCGTCAACCGACGGTTCTCGGTGGCGATGCTGCGCGAATCGCTGGCGATCACCGTGCGGATCTCGGCGATGATCCTGCTGATCGTCGCCGCCGGTACCATGTTCATGGGTGCGTTCGCCGCCAATGGCGGAGCCCGGTTGATCCGCGAGGTCATCGACGGCGCGGGCCTCGGGCCGACGGGCATGATCGTTTTCTTCCTGGCGGTGGTGTTTGTCCTTGGTTTCGTTCTCGACTGGACGGCAAATGTCCTGATCTGCGTGCCTCTGTTCACCCCGTTCATTCGCGCCGCGGGCATCGATCCGGTATGGTTCGCGACACTCGTTCTGATTGTCATTCAGACGGGTTATCTCACTCCGCCCATGGCGTCCTCGATCTTCTATCTGAAGTCCATTGCGCCGCCGAACATGACTTACGGACAAATGTGCCGCGGCGTGCTGCCCTTTATCCTGCTGCAGGTGCTGACCCTCCTTCTGGTGGCTGCCTTCCCGGCGCTATCCACCTGGTTGCCGGACAAAATCGTCGGATTCTGAGGTGCGGCCGGGCGTGCGCTATCGCGTTGTCCGGCCTGCGATACCGACGACGCACAGCGGGGCACTGCAGAAGGGCGCGAAGCGGCGACAGCAGCCTGCCACCCTTTGCCTTTTACCGATCAAGATCCGGCGAATTCAGGATTCCCTCCGGCCGTCCGGTGTCGATTTGTCGTTCCCAGACGGTTCTCGCGCGGCGTGAGTGCAGCAACACATCCAGGATGGACGCGGCCGTATCGCCAATCCGGAGATGCGAGCAGGCGCCCAATACCGACTTGACAAGCACAGTGTTGGTCGGCTTATTATTTAATTGCAATATATATTCCATAATTAGAGAGGGGCATTATGCGAGCTTTTAAAATTGCTTGTCTCATCGGAGCCGCCTTCTTCGGCTCGGTGACTGGAGTTGTCGCGCAGGAGAAGGGCGGCGTCGTCGATATCGCGACGATCGGTGAGCCGCCGACACTGGATGCCATGGCGAGTTCCACAGACATCGTCGGGATGATTTCGCAGCACATTTTCGAAACGCTTTTCACCTTCGATGCCGACTGGAACGTCGCGCCCCTGTTGGCGGAAACCCTGCCTCAGATATCCGATGACGGACGTGTCTATACGATTCCCATTCGTGACAACGTTATCTTTCACGATGAATCCCCGATGACCGCGACAGATGTGATCGCCTCGCTCAATCGTTGGCTCGAGGTCGCCTCGCGCGGCAAACAGGTCGCCGGGGATGTTGAGTCGATCGAAGCGCTGGACGAGAAAACGGTGAGAATCACCCTCAAGGAACCTTATGCGCCGCTTCTCTCGCTGTTGGCATTCAACAACTCGGCTGCGATCATTCTTCCCGAAGAGAAGATTGCCAATCCACTGACGGACTATGTCGGCACAGGCCCTTACAAGCTTAAGGAGCACAAGCCGGATCAGTATATTCAACTCGTCCGTTTTGACGACTATGCGTCCCGGACGGACGATGCATCGGGCTTCGGCGGGGCACGGCAAAGCTATCTCGACGAGATCCGCTTCGTTCCTGTGCCGGATATCAACACCCGTACCGAGGGCGCCATCGCCGGGCAGTTCGATTTCGTCGACACGCTGCCCGTCGAATCCTTCGAGCGTCTCAAATCCGGAAAGAGCGAGCCCGTCCTGCTCGAACACTTCGGCTGGCCCATCTTCGTGATGAACACCAAGGAAGGGCTGCTGAGCGATATGCGTGTCCGCCAGGCAGTTCAGGCCGCGCTCAATACCGAGGATATGCTGGCAGCCGCTTTTGGCGACACCAAGTTCTATGCCGTCGACGGTCCGATGTACCCGGAGAGCTACGCATGGCGTACGGATGTCGGCATCGAGCTCTACAATCAGGCGGATGCCGAAAAGGCGAAGGAGCTCCTCGCTGCGGCCAACTACGATGGCAAGCCTCTGCGCATTCTCACCTCGCGCCAGTACGAGTTCCATTACAAGATGGCGCTGGTCGCTCAGGCCTATCTGCAGCAAGCCGGCTTCAAGGTCGACATGCAGGTGGTGGACTGGGCGACGCTGGTTCAGCGCAACAAGAAGCCGGAGCTTTGGGAAATCTTCATCACCCACAGCCCCTTCCTGCCGGAACCGGCTCTGAACTTCATTCTTTCCAAGTCCGCTGGCGGATGGTGGGACACGCCGGAGAAGGAAGCCGCACTGAACGCCTTCACCAGCACCAGCGACCTGGCCGAACGTCAGGCCAATTGGGAAAAGCTGCAGGCATTGATTTTCGAGCAGGCACCGATCGTCAAGATCGGCGACTTCGCTTCACTTTCTGCAAAGTCTCCCAACCTTGAAGGTTTCCGGCCAAGTCCGTGGCCGGCGTTCTGGAACGTCTCCCTGAGCGAAGAACAATAGCGGGCACAGAAGCTGCGGCGAATCCCGACTTTCGGGGTTCGCCTTTCTTTTTCGGTATCAAACGGATCGAAGCAGCCACATGAACCTTTCCAGTTTTATCGACGACCTGTGCGCCGAATGGAACGGCGAGCGCTCGCCGGGCGTGATCGTTGCCGTCGCACGCGGGGATGAAGATATCCATCGTGGCGCCTATGGTATGGCTGATCTCGCTCATGGATGTCCCCTGACCTTCCGCTCGGTCCTGCGAATCGCCTCGCAGAGCAAGCAGTTCACGACCCTGCTGACGCTTATGCTGGAGACGGAGGGGCGCTTGTCGCTGGATGACGATATCCACGACTATCTGGACTATCTGCCCGACTACGGAACGCGGATCACCCTGAGGCACCTTGCGACCAATACAAGTGGTCTGCGCGATATCCTGGACAGAATGATCATCGGTGGTACGCCCATCACGGCGCCGTCCTCTCGCAATTTCGCGCGGCGCGTTGCAAGCCGGAGTGCGCAACTCAACTTCGCACCAGGCGAAGATCTGCTCTACAGCAACACGAATTTTCTGTTCCTGACCGAGATTCTCGAAGCGGTTTCAGGGCGGAGCTTCGAAGCGCTCCTGGCCGAGCGCATCACCGGGCCGCTCGGCATGTCCGATACGCGGCTTATGGTGCGTGATGACGAAATCCTGCCGCGGCTGGCCGCGCATCACCGGCGCGGGCCGGATGGCAACTGGCTGCGGTCTGCCTGGGGCATCGCCATTGGTGGCGAGGGTGGACTGGTCTCCACTGCTGACGACATGCTGCGATGGTTGCGCCATCTCTCCCGGCCGACGATCTGCGATCCGGCGCTGATCGAGCGAATGGAGCGTTCGGGCGCCACGATCAACGGCACGCGGTCGCCATACGGAATCGGACTGATCGCCAACCGCATTTGTGGACATCCCAGTGTGGGGCATGGCGGATGGATCGCCGGGTCACGTTCGCTGTCCGTGCGCTTTCCAGAAGCCGATCTGAGCATGGCAATCCTATCAAACCACGACGATTTCTCTCCGCTCGATCTGATGGAGAAGATCGCCGTTCACATTCTTGGCGACGCCCGCAAAATGCCGGCCGCCCGCCCCCAGGAGCTGCCGAACGGTGTCTATCGGCAGGCAGATGGCGACGAGATTTTCATCGTTGAGGCCGGCGCGGACGGACAGGTGCTGACCACCGGCATGGGAAGCGCGCCGCTGGCCGAAACCGAGGACGGCCGCTTTGAGCCACAAAGCGCTCTGCCGCCCTTCCGGCTTTCGATGGGCGAGGGCGGTATCATCAAAGCTGAGCGGTTTGGTCGAACGCTGTCGTTTCGACGCGCCGATCCTGGGGTTGAGGACCCGCCAACGATGCGGGCCGATGCCGCCTATGCCTGCAAGACCGAGGGACTTTGGGCGACCCTGAACCTTAGTGGCGAAGAGTGGCAGCTCCGCCTGGAATCGCGCGACGGGGCGAGTCTCCTCAAACTCAAACGCATTTCCGGAGACCTTTATACCGCGCATCCCGTGGATGACGCGATTCATGATCAGTGGCGGTTCGCTCCCTGGGTATTGCCCTGGTTGTTCACCGTGCGGGTCTCCGACGGGGCGCTTGTGATCAACAGCGACCGAACCAAGAACCTGACATTGCCGGCCTGTTGAAACCGGTCCTGCTTGACTCTGTGCATTCACAGCGTATCATTCTTTTATAGGGAACTAGATTTCATAATAACGAAATACCCTGGAGGAAAACATGTCACGCATGAAACTTGCCTTTCTTTTGAGTGCCGCCGTGTTGAGTCTGGCCGCCCCGACCAATGCGCAGGAGCGCGGAGGCACGATCACCGTCGCGACCATCGGCGAGCCGCCAACACTCGATCCGATGACATCCACCGCGGATCTCGTCGGCATCATCACGCAGCATATGTTCGAAACGCTCTACACGTTCGATGCCAACTGGGCAGCGACGCCGCTACTGGCCGCGGAGCTTCCGGAAATCTCCGACGACGGACTGGTCTATACGATCCGATTGCGCGAGGGCGTGACCTTTCATGACGGCACGGACATGCGCGCGGACGACGCCGTCGCGTCGCTCGAGCGCTGGATGAAAATCGCCACGCGCGGCAAACAGACCGCCGAGCGCATCGCGTCTGTGGAAGCGGCCGACGATCTCACGGTCCGCATCACGCTGACGGAACCGTTCGCGCCGCTCGTTTCTCTCCTTTCGCTGAACAATTCGGCCGCCATCATCCTGCCTTCGGAGATCGCCGGCGAAGCCGAAATCAAGGAACCGATCGGCACCGGGCCTTACAGAATGAAGGAACGCAGGCCCGATCAGTATATCGATCTGGTCCGCTTCGAAGACTATTCGAGCCGCGAAGGCGAGCCCGACGGCTACGGTGGTGCCCGCATGCAGTATGCGGACGAGATCGTCTTTACACCGGTTCCCGATCCCAACACGCGGGTCGAAGGCGCGGTGGCCGGCCAATACCACTACATCGATTCCATTCCGGTCGAATCCTATCAGCGCATCGCCGACGGCCGCACGGAGCCGGTGATGCTCGCGCCCTTCGGTTGGCCTGTCTTCGTCATGAACACGAAGGAAGGCATCAACGCCGACATCAAGGTGCGCAAGGCGATCCAGGCGGCGCTCGCACCGCACGACATGCTGCTGGCCGCCTTCGGAACCGAGGAGTTTTTCAAGGCCGACGGTGCGATGTATCCGGACGGCTATGTCTGGCACACCGAAGCCGGAACGGAACCCTACAAGCCGAATGGCGATACAGAGGGCGCGAAAGCCCTGCTTGCCGAATCGGGTTATGACGGCTCGCCGCTGCGCATTCTAACGTCCCGGCAATACGAGTTTCATTACACGATGGCGCAGGTCGCCGCCGAGTATCTGAAGGCGGCCGGCTTCGACGTGAAACTCGATGTCGTCGAATGGGCGACGCTCACCCAGCGTCGTACCGACCCCGCGCTGTGGGACATCTACATTACCCACTCGCCCTTCCTGCCCGAGCCGTCTTTGACGGGCATCATGTCGGACTCTTCTCCCGGCTGGTGGGTCTCGGACACCAAGCATAAGGTCTTGCAGGCATTCAACTCGGAATCCGATCCGCAAAAGCGGGCCGAGCTCTGGGCCGATGTTCAAAAAGCGATCTACGATGAAGTGCCTGCATACAAGGTCGGCAACTTCAACGCCGTGGCTGCCCAAGCTCCCAGCCTGAAGGGCATGCACCCCGCACCGTGGCCGTATTTCTGGAACGCCTGGCTCGAAGAGTAGCACCTGACCATATCCGCGTTCCGGTGCGGCGTTCGACGCACCGGGACACAAAACCGACGGCGTGGGCGCCATACAAGCTCCGCGCCGTCGCGAACCAGAACCAAAACAACGCGGTCGACACGCACATGGTACGGGAAGTTTTCAACCGCCTTATCGGTATGCTGACGGTGATGATCCTCGTGATGACCATCGTGTTCGTCATCGTTCGCGTCACGCCGGGCGATCCCGCAGCCGTGATGCTGGGGCCCGAAGCCACGGCACAAGACGTCAAGGCTCTGCGCGAGCGTCTCGGCCTCGAGGGGCCGCTTATCGTGCAGTTCGGCTCGTATCTTCTCGGCATCGTCAAAGGCGATCTCGGCCAGTCGATTTTCCTTGGCCAGTCGGTTGGCACGGCGCTTCTGCAACGTGCCGAACCGACCTTCTTCCTGACGATTTTCTCATTGTTGATCGCCATGGTGATCGCACTGCCGGTTGGCATCGCCTCCGCCTATTGGCGCGGCTCCCTTTTCGATCAGACGATGACGACGCTGGCCATGCTCGCCGCCAGCGTGCCGAGCTTCTGGCTCGGCCTGTTGCTGATACAGTTCTTCGCCGTCAATATGGGATGGTTTCCAGCCTCCGGCTATGGTGGTCCCGATACGACGCTGATGGAACGACTCCAGCATCTGGTGTTGCCAGCCGTCACGCTGGGTGTCGTCAGCTCGGCACTGATCATGCGCTTTACCCGCGCCTCCATGCTCGACGTTCTCAACGACGACTATGTGCGTACGGCCCGCTCCAAGGGCATGACCGAATGGCGCGTCGTTCTGAAACACGCGTTGAAGAACGCGCTCATTCCGATCCTCACCGTGATCGGTCTGACGGCGGCGCTGCTTATCTCCGGCGCCATCGTGACCGAAACCGTGTTCGGTCTGCCCGGCGTCGGCAATCTCATCGTCTCGGCCGTGCTGCGGCGCGACTATCCGGTGATCCAGGGATCGCTCCTCGTTGTCGCCGGGCTTTATGTGCTCGTGAACTTTCTTATCGACATGCTCTATCTGCTCGTTGACCCAAGGGTGCGCTACTGATGGCCGGTGCAGTTTCCATCGCGGGCCGCGAGCCCAATGTCCTTGTCCGTCTTCTGGCGCGGCCAACGGCGCTTGCCGGGCTGGTCGTTCTGGTCGTGGTCGCCCTGGCCGCGCTCCTTGCACCGTGGCTGAGCACGCATTCACCAAGCCAGCTCTCGATCGCGAACCGTCTTTCGCCGCCGGGCGGCGAATTCCTGATGGGCACGGAC
>NZ_CAJXGF010000102.1 GCF_913053745.1 uncultured Nitratireductor sp. | reverse complement strand
TCCAATCCATGTTGCAGCGGCAATCGCACCGCTGCCTCTGCGACGCTAGAGCGATTCATCGTTTCACAGAAACGCTGAACCGCCCCATCTGTTTGTTTTTCCGCATTTATGCGAATGTCAGGTGTTTCCACCTGACTGCAAGATGCTCTAAGCCTTGAGCAACTCTTCCATCCTCACATAGCTCGCTTCCATGCCGTGCTCCATGCCGGTGGCGAGCATTGCGGCCCGCGTCGCGGCGTCGGGCAGCGTCATGCGCAGGGTCATCAGCGTCCCCGCCCCATCCTTCTCGAACCGTGTCTCGATGTGATTGTCGGGCGTCGGATCCGGCAGGTGCATCCGTTCCACATGAACGATGCGGCTGAAAGGCTCCAGAGCGACATACTCGCCGGTCAGGTGAACCCCGCCGCCATTGCCGTCGGACCATTCGTAGCGGATCTTTCCGCCGGGCCTCGTCTCGTTGATGCAAACCGGCATGCTCCACCCATCTGGGCCGGTCATCCATTTCTGCAGGAGCGCTGTCTCGGTATGTGCCCGGTACACGCTCTCCGGCGATGCCGCAAAGCGGCGCGTCACCACCACATGGGTGTCGCCTTCGGTCTTGAGGTTAAGCTGGCTCATTTCACGTTTCCTTCTTCTTCCTGTTCCATCTGGGCCAGAACCCCGTCCAGCCGGTTGTAATTCTGCTCGAGTGCCTGCCGCAGCATGTCCAGCCACCGGTCGATCTCGCCGATTGCCGATGGCGCCAACCTGCAGGGGCGTTTCGCGCCTTCCACACGCCGCGTGATCAGCCCGGCTGTTTCGAGCACCTTCAGGTGCCGCGAGACCGCCGGCTGCGACATGTCGAAAGGCTCGGCCAGTTCGAGAACCGTCGCCTCCCCAAGCGTCAGGCGCGAAAGAATGGCCCTGCGGGTCGGGTCGGCAAGCGCCGAAAATGCTGCGTCGAGTGTCTGCATAGGCTCGAATCCTTTATATAATTAGATTATTATATAACAAGATTCTTAAATTCAAGAGGCCGGCGCATTTTCCTGCAACCGGAGAACTTTGCCCGGCCGCCTGTCACAGCCCTGTCGCACCATTGTCATCGCGCCGTAACCGGGCCGCGGTAGCCCGGTCACCATGTCATTTGATGGGAGGCGCGCCATGACTGACCTTTCCGCAGACATCGCCCTGTCGGGCAAACGCGCGATCGGCCGGGCCGTCTATCAAAACCGGGCTCTGTCCAAGGCGGGCCTGTCCGAGCGGCTTTTCGCGCTGCTCTTCTCCGGTCTCGTCTATCCGCAAATCTGGGAGGACCCGGACGTGGACATGGCGGCGATGGAGCTCGACGAGACCCATCGCATCGTCACCATCGCGTCAGGCGGCTGCAACATCCTGGCCTATCTCACACGGCAGCCGGCGAGGATAGACGCGGTCGATCTCAACACGGCGCACGTGGCGCTCAACCGGCTCAAGCTCACGGCTTTCAGCGCGCTGCCTTCACATGCCGATCTGCTGCGCTTCTTCGGCATCTCCGGCAATAGAAGCAACGCCGAGGCCTACCGGCGCTTCATCGCCCCGAAGCTCGACACCCAATCGCGTCGCTACTGGGAGAAGCGCGCACCCCTTGGACGCGCCCGCATCGAGGCGTTCAACGGCAATTTCTATCGCAAAGGCCTGCTCGGCTTTTTCATCGCGACGAGCCATGCGGTCGCTCGTTTCTATGGCGTGAACCCGGCCGACATCATGAAATCGCGCACGCTGCGCGAACAGCGCATCTTCTTCGATGAGCAGTTGCGCCCCTTGTTCAACCGCAGGCTTGTGCGCTGGGCGACCTCGCGCAAGGCATCGCTCTTCGGCCTCGGCATTCCACCGGCGCAATATGATTCGCTCATCACCGCCGGCAACGGCACGATGGCGGACGTGCTTTCAAGCCGACTTGAAAAGCTTGCCTGCCATTTCCCGCTCAAGGAAAACTATTTCGCATGGCAAGCCTTCGCGCGGCACTATCCCACACAGAATGAAGCCACCCTGCCCGCCTATCTGGAACGCAGAAACTTCGAGACGATCCGTGCGGCGGCAACCAATGTAAGCGTCCATCACGCGAACCTCATGGATGTGCTCGGCAACAAGCCGGCGCAGAGCGTGGATCGCTATGTACTGCTCGATGCGCAGGACTGGATGAACGACGACCAGCTCAACGCGCTGTGGAACGAGATCACCCGCACGGCGGCACCGGGCGCCCGCGTGATCTTCCGCACGGCCGCTGCGCCCAGCCTTCTGCCGGGCCGCGTGAACAGCCATGTTCTGAACCAGTGGCGCTATGAAAAAATCCGCTCGCGCGAACTCTCGGCCAATGATCGCTCTGCAATCTATGGCGGGTTCCACCTCTATGTGAAAGCGGCCTGAAATGGCCATGCCGCAGACCGCCGGCCATGCCGGCCTGATGGACGGCGTCTACCGCCGCCAGCGCCACATCTACGATCTGACGCGCAAATATTATCTGCTGGGGCGTGACGGACTCATCGGCGGGCTGAACGTGCCGGAGGGCGGCTCGGTGCTGGAACTCGGCTGCGGAACGGGGCGCAATCTGGCATTGGTTTCAGACCGCTACCCGCATGCTTGCCTCTTCGGCCTCGACATTTCGCGGGAAATGCTATCGACCGCGCGAGCGCGCATGGAGCGTGAACGGATCAACGCGCTTCTGGCGCAGGGTGACGCCTCCGCTTTCGACGCCGCTACGCTGTTTGGGCAAGACCGTTTCGACCGGGTTTTCATTTCCTATTCGCTGTCGATGATCCCGCCATGGCGGGAAACCATTGCAGCCGGCCTCGATTGCGTCGCACCGGGCGGCTCGCTTCACATCGTGGATTTCGGCCAGCAGGAAAAACTGCCCGATTGGTTCCGCTCAGGACTGCGACGCTGGCTTGCGGCCTTCCATGTGACGCCGCGCGGCTCGCTGCGCGAGGCACTGGAATCGGAATGCGAGAAACGGGGCGCAACCCTGCGTTTCGATTCGTCTTTTCGCGGTTACGCGGTACAGGCGATTGTGGAACTTCCCTGCGCTTCTCCAGCGAAATAACGTAATTAAAGGCGCCTTCCTACTCCATCTCACCCGGTAATTGCGCCAAAGCTTCTATCAAGGCCTGTGGCTTGTAGCCGAGGCGCGACGGGGTAAGCCCCATGCGCACCACAACCATGCGCAGCGACGGAATGATGGTGATGGTCTGACCGTCATGGCCGAGCAGCCAGAAGGCATCGGGTGGCAAATTGAACCCCTCGTCTTCCGGCACGCCGTGAGGCGTGTTGGCGCGGGGGCCGTGCAACCAGGTCTGCCGTCCATACTCGCCGTTCGACGCCCTGGTTGGCGTGCGCATCCAGCGCACCCAGTCTTCAGGCAGAATACGCTCGCCCCTCCAGATGCCTCCCTGCAGGAGAAGCTGACCGAACTTCGCCCAGTCGCGCGCCGAGGCATAGAGATTCGAGGATCCGACATAGGTGCCGTGTGGATCCGTCTCAAAGACGGCGCTATCCATGCCCAGCGGGCCGAACAGGGCCTCATAAGGCCAGGCGAGTGCATCCTGTGGCGCCTCGAAACTGTTCTGCCAGACGCGAGAGAGGAGAACGCTGGTGCCGCTCGAGTAATTAAAGACTTCCCCCACCGGTCCTTCAAGTTGCCGGTTTGCCGCGAAAGCGGGCATGTCGGCCTCCAGATAGAGCATGCGGGTGACGTCGCTCACATCGCCATAATTCTCATTGAAGGCGAGACCGCTTTCCATGGCAAGCAGGTCGGCCACGGTGATCTTCGCGCGCTCGTCGTCCGCCCACTCGGGGAAGAGATTGTCGTCTTCCACCGAAAGCCTTCCGGCCAGCACGCGCGTGCCGACAAGCGCAGCGGTGACGGTTTTGGTCATGGACCAGCCGATAAGCGGCTGGGTATGATGGGCGATTTCCGCCCCGAAACGTTCGCCGATGATGCGACCATCCTGCACGACGATCACGGCGCGCATGCCAGGACCGGTCAATTCTCTGTCATTGAGAAGCTCGGCCACCAGCGGATGATCCTCGACATCGATACGCGGACCGTCGGGCCATAAGCCCGCACCCCGAGCCGCGGATTTCGGTTTTTCGAAATGCGTGCCCAACGATGCATTTACGTCGCCGCCGGGCACTGCGGCACAGCCGGCCGCACCACGATAGACGGCCAGACCACCGCCAAAAACGCCGAAGAGGCCTGTGTGCACAGTGGCATCGGACGGTTCAACCCGCACGCGCATGAGCTTCAACAATGGATGACCCGGTGCCTGCACGTCGCGCTCCAGGACAGTCTGCGGATCGCGCCCGGCTATGAACACATTCGAGCAGATGATCTTGGCGGCGTAATTGGAGCCGACACGGATCAGCGCGGGCGGGTAGAAATAGAGCCAGAGAGCACCGCCGACCAGAAGGACGGCCACGAGACCGAGGAACCATTTGAAGAGCCTGAGAACCAATCGCATCCCGCCACCAAATTCCCTCATTCCGACCGGTTGCCCGCCATCGCGTGGTGACGGAGCCGAGAAGTTCGCCTATTCCTGTCAGCGACACCGTTATCCGCTGATTCGCACTCCGAGGAGCCTTCGCTCATCATGCGTCGATTGATGATCGCCAGTCTATCCGCTTTGCTCGTCGGCTGCTCCACAGTCGACTACGACTTCTCAGATGTTGCGCCGACGTCACAAATCTCTGCCTCGCGCGGCGGCGGCCTGCGTTTCGCCGACACAGATCCGCACGAATGGGAAGGAGGCGCGCCCTGGCACTATGCGATCCACGGCACGGATGTGGCCAAATATCAGCAGGAGATCGATTGGAACAAGGTCGCCCGCAGCAATATTTCCTTCGCTTTCATCAAGGCCACGGAGGGTGGCGATCGCGTGGACGACTATTTCGCCCGCAACTGGCGCCAGGCCAAAGCCGCGGGCGTCCCTCGCGGAGCCTACCATTTCTTCTATTTCTGCCGACCGGCCATCGAGCAGGCACGCTGGTTCATCCGCAACGTGCCGCGCGATGCGTCGGCGCTGCCGCCCGTGCTCGATATGGAATGGAACCCCTTCTCTCCCACCTGCACCATCCGCCCGCCAGCGAAGAAAGTACGCGCAGAGATGCGCATCTTCCTCGACGCCATTGAGCGACATTACGGCAAGCGGCCCATCATCTACACGTCGATCGATTTCTTCGACGACAATGATCTGAGCAGCTTCAAGGGCTATCCGTTCTGGTTACGCTCGGTGGCCGGTCATCCTGATGACAAATATTCGAACCAACCTTGGGTCTTCTGGCAATACACCGGCACCGGCGTGATACCGGGCATTGAAGGCAAGGCCGACATCAACGTTTTCAACGGCAACGCCGGAGCCTGGCGGAACTGGCTCAAAGCCAATACCGGCTGATCGGTCCAACGCGTTCAGTCCGCGTTTCAAGGAGAGTAGACATGCGCAGCAAAACCATCGCGTTCGGGGCGCTGTTCGCCCTCGGCTTTACCGGCAGCGCCCTGGCACAGCAATGCGGCGGTGACTTCAACGCCTGGCGGGAGAACGTACGCCAGGAGGCGGCGTCAGACGGTATCGGCGAAGGCGGGCTCGCGGCGCTGAACGATGCCGGCATCGACCAGAAGGTTTTGCAGCGGGACCGGGCGCAGGGCGTGTTCAACCAGACATTCGCCGAGTTCGCCGGCCGCATGATCAACGACTACCGGCTGACAAACGGCGCAGCCAATCTTGAAGAATACGCGGACACGTTTGCCCGAGCGGAGAACGAGTTCGGCGTGCCCGGCCCGGTGATCGCCTCCTTCTGGGCGCTGGAGACGGATTTCGGCGCGGTGCAGGGCGACTTCTCGACGCTCGACGCGCTCGCCACACTGGCGCATGACTGCCGCCGACCGGAAATCTTTCGTCCGCAGCTTATCGCACTCCTGCACCTGATCGATCAGGGTTGGGTTTCGGCCAGTGTGACAGGCGCCTGGGCCGGCGAAATCGGCCAGATGCAAATGCTGCCCTCCGACTATTACACGAAAGGCGTGGATGGGGACGGCGACGGGAAAGTGGATCTCAAGGGCAGTTCGCCCGACGCCATCCTGACAGCGGCCAAGAACCTGCAATCGCTTGGCTGGAAGCCCGGCCAGCCCTGGATGGAAGAGGTGCGCGTGCCCGACCAGATGGCATGGGAGAAGACCGGTCGGGTAACCAAGCTGCCGCGCTCGGAATGGGCGGCAATGGGCGTGACCCGCCGCGACGGCAGCCCGCTGCCCGCCGATGGCATGCCGACTGCTGTCGTCATGCCTATGGGCCACAAGGGGCCGGCTTTCCTCGTCTACGACAATTACGACATCTACCTGGAATGGAACCAGTCGCTCATCTACACGCTGACGGCGGCGCATCTGGCCGCACGCCTTGCCGGTGCGCCACGTTTCGACGTGCGGTCGCCCGAAGAGGGCCTGGCGCCCGAAACGATGAAGCAGTTGCAGACAAAGCTCGCCGCGCGCGGGCATGACGTGGGCAAGATCGACGGCATTCTGGGCGCCGGCACCCGCGAGGCGGTGCGTCAGGAACAGTTGCGCCTTGGCCTGCCGGCAGATGGCTGGCCGACACCGACGTTGTTTTCCAACCTTTAGGCTTTTGTCCTGGGTGCCCCGGCGGCCTGATTTTCATCGGGTTGCCGGGGTTTTTCTTCTGCCGTTTCGGCTGCAACGGCCTCCTCGGCAGCTTTCTTTTCCGCCTTTTCCTCTTTCTTCCGGGCCGTCTTTGCGGCCGTCTCCAATGCCCGGCGGGCGCGCCATTTTCGCAATGTCATGCGGCCGGCGCGATAGCGGGCTCGCATCCACCACAACCCCTCGCCCACATTCTCGATCTCATCGGCATAGGCTTCCGAAAGCGCTTCGCGATAGGAAGAAAAGCTCTTCGATGCCACATCCTCGATGCGGCGCATGACCGACATCCAGGCCGGAGAGAAGAGCAATGAAATGGCTGTGACAGCGATGGCGAGGCGGTAGCTGTCCTGCGCCAGCGCCCCGGCTGACAGGCCGGCGGCCGCCAGAACGAAGGAAAACTCGCCGATCTGCGCCATGGAAAGGCCGCCGATCAGCGCCGTGTTGCGGTCGTGCCCGGTGGCGCGCAGCAGGAAGACGTTGAGCAGCGTCTTGGCGGCGATAACCACAAGCGCCGCCCCCAGCACCATCCAGAGATTGTTCCAGATATAGGTCAGATCGAACAGCAGGCCGATGGACAGGAAGAAGATCACGACAAGGATGCTCTGGATCGGCTCGATGACGGGGATTATGCGGGCGCGCAGGTTGGAATTTCCCACCAGAATGCCGGCGACGAACGCGCCATAGGCGGGCGACAGGCCGAGAAAACCGGAAAGTGCCGCCGCGCCGAAGCACACACCCAGGGCGCCGAGCGCCAGGATCTCGACATTGTCCGCGATGGCGGCGGCGAAAGGAACGCGCAGCTTGCCCCGACGCCCCAGCCACCAAAGCAGCCAGCCGAGGAACCCGACAGCCAGCGCCACCTTTGCACCGATGGCGACAAGGCTCGTATCGGCCCCGCCCAGCGCCGACACGATGATGAGCATCGGCACCACGGCAATGTCCTGCGCGATCAGAACGGCAATGGCAATGCGGCCCGCATCGCGGCGCAATTCGTCCATGTCGTCGAGCATTTTCATGGCAACGACCGTGCTCGAAATGCCGATGATAAAGCCGAAGATGATGCCTTCGGCCACTCCAGTCCCGCCCATCCACGCGATGGAAAGGCCGATGGCCAGCGCCACGGTCAATTGACCGACGGCCACGAGCACGGCGGGTTTCAGGCTGATGATGAACGCGCGCAGCGACAATTCCATTCCGATGAAGAACAACAGCATCAGCACGCCCATCTCGGCAAGCGCTGTCACGCTTTCGGAATTGCCGATAAGGCCGAAACCGGTCGGCCCCATGACCACGCCGGCCAGGATAAAGCCGACCAGCGGCGGCTGTTTCAGGCGCATCAGGCCAAGCCCGAGCGCAATGGCCACCAGAAGAACGAAGGCGACCTCCGTCAGTGGAAAGGCATGTGCTTCCGCTTCCAATGTCCGGTTTCCTTTCCCGTACCCTGCCCGGCCCGTCCGATCCGATCAGTCGGCCATGGTTTCGAGACTTGCGAAACCTTCCGGCGCGGAGCCTGCATCGAACGGCGTTTTAACCTCGACGAACGTGTCGGGATAAAACCCGTTAAAACGGGTTCTTAGCGACAAGGAATAGGCGCCAATATGGCCGATCTCGATCCAATCGCCCGTATCCACCGTTTCCGGCAGCCAGAAGGGGCGCGACAGGATGTCGACGGAATCGCAGGTCGCCCCGCAAACCTTGAACGGCACCACCTTGTCGGGATCGCCATTGCGGTTGCGGATCGCCGGATCTGGGATGAAACGAGCCGGCAACGTGATCTTGCCGGTCCAGGAGTCGGAGAGCGACGCCCAAATGCCGTCATTGATGTAAAGCCGGCGGCCCTTGCGCAGAAGAACACGCACGATGAGTGAGAACGCCCGCGCGACGATGACGCGGCCGGGCTCCGCCACCAGCGGCATATCGTCAAAGCCCCATTCCACGATATCGGCGCGCAGCCGCGTCATGATTTCGTCGAGGCTCGGCATCTCCGGTTTCTTGCGGTTGGGGTCGTGCCCGTACTCGGCGGGAAAACCGCCGCCCACATCGAGAGCGGCAAGTTCCACGCCGGCCCTGCCCCGGACCCAGTCAGCCGAGGCAAGCGCGCGCTCATAGGTGTCGGGGTCCTGGATCTGCGAGCCCACGTGAAAACACAAACCGAGCCTGTAGCCGTGCCGGTCGAGACGACGCAGCAGTTCAACAGCCTGGGCCGGGCCGGCACCGAATTTCTTCGACAGCTCGTAGGCGGCATGCCCTTTCGTCTGGATGCGCACGAAAACGGTGAGCGAACCCGGATCGATGTCGAGCGCGCGCACCACACGGATCAGCTTCGTTACCTCGTCCTCGTGATCGACCACAATGACGCGAATGCCATACTCTTCGAGCGACAGGCGGATGTCCGATTGCGCCTTGACCGGATGCATGTAAAGCATCTCGGCGTTGGGCGCGACGGAGCGAACGGCGGCGAATTCGGCGGGAGACGCCACATCGAACGCATCCACACCCGCTTCCGCCAGCGTCTTCAAAACGAGCTTTTCGCCATTGGTCTTGACGGCATAGGCCGTCTTGCCGGGAAAACGTCCCATGAAATCGCGCGCATCCGCTTTCAAAACATCGGGCCGGAAGCAATAGACCGGATCGTCCGGACGAAGCTTGAGGGCGGCGTCGCGGGCGGTCTCAAAAAGCTGCATGGGCGGCTCCGGGTTCGGATGAACGCAAAGGGCGGACCGGAAGGGTAGAGGATTTGCCGTTCATGTAAACGCTCCAGCCACGGGTTTTCCGGCGACAGAACAGGCGAAACAAGTTTCGGGTGGGCAATTCAGGCTTCCCGAGCTAAAGCAAAAGGCAACGATCGATCTCGGCACCCAGGACAACGCGATGACAGCACAGTCGCCGGCGCGCACAACCGCATCAAAGATGTCGCTGGAAAACTGGGGGCTTCTTTTTTTGCTCGGAGCGGTGTGGGGCGGATCCTATTTCTTCGCCCGCATCGCCGTGGGTGAAATGCCGCCATTGATGCTGGTCATGTTCCGCGTGGTCATCGCGGCGCTCATCCTGCAAGTGTTCCTTGTCTTTCGCGGTCCCGCCTTCCGTACGGCCTTGCCGCTTGCCGGCAGTTTTATCATGCTGGCCATCCTCAACAATGTCATACCGTTTTCCCTGATTTTCATGGGCCAGACGGAAATCGGTGCCGGGCTCGCTTCCGTGCTCAATGCAACAACACCGTTCTGGACCGCGATCCTCGCCAATCTTCTCACGGCGGACGAAAAGCTTTCGGCCACAAAAGTCACCGGCATCGTGTTCGGCATTGCCGGCACCGCGGTCATGATCGGTCCCGGTCTCCTTGCAGGACTGGGCGGCCCGATCTGGGCGAAATTTGCCCTGATCGGCGCTTCCGTCTCCTACGGGCTGGCCTTCATCTATGGCCGCCGCTTTCGCGGAGTGCCCTCAACCATCGTCGCCGCAGGACAACTCACCGCCTCCAGCGTCATCATGGTTCCGCTTGTGCTGGCGCTTTACGGCACAAGCAACCTGTTTGCATTCTCCGGCAATGTCTGGGCCGCGGTAATCGGGTTGGCGGCCCTCTCGACGGCATTCGCCTATCTGATCTATTTTCGCGTTCTGGCGAGCGCCGGTGCGACCAATGCCTCCCTCGTCACATTCCTCAACCCCGTGAGCGCCATCCTGCTTGGAAGCGTCTTTCTGGGTGAGCGGCTTGAGACGTTCGAAATGGGCGGAATGGCACTGATCGCCATTGGTCTGATCATCATCGACGGACGTCTGATCGATCGCATCCGTTAACACAAAGTGAATCAGACCGATTGCCCAATGATTTCAAAAAGGCGCGCGCTCCAGCGGTGGATTTTTTCACAGACCTGCCGCAACGCAGCATAAAATCCACTTGCCGGACCGCGCCTCATCTTTAGAATCCGATAGGTCATAAGCAGAGGAGGCTTTGCCATGGGACTGACACGGCCTGTGTATGCACTGATGATTTGTGCGGCATTCGTGTTCATCGGCGCCCTGGTGATGGGCGTGCTGCCGTAAATCCATGACCGGAGCGGCCACCTGAAAGGCAGCGCATCCGGATTTTGTTGATACGATAAGAAAAAGGGCCGGACGATCCGGCCCTTTGTTTTATGCGGCCGCGGGCTGTTCCACCCCGGTGCGCACGCGTGGGCGAATGCCGATCATATGGCAGACGGCGAAGACCAGGTCGGCCCGGTTCATCGTATAGAAATGAAAGTCGTCAATGCCGCGCTCCATCAGATCGAGCACCTGTTCGGCAGCAACCGCCGAGGCCACCAGAGCATGAATCTGCGGCTCGTCTTCAAGCCCCGCGAACCGCTCGGCAAGCCAGCCGGGAATGCTGGCGCCGCAGCGCCCGGCAAAGTTTGCGACCTGCGTGAAATTGTGTATCGGCAGGACACCAGGAACGATGGGAATGTAAATGCCGGCGCGCCGCGCCCGCTCCACATAGCGTTCGTAATGATCATTGTCGAAGAAGAACTGGGTGATGGCGCGCGTGGCCCCATTGTCGACCTTGCGCTTGAGCATGTCGATATCGGTTGCGAAATCGGGGCTTTCCGGATGCTTCTCGGGATAAGCCGACACCGAAATGTCGAAATCGCCCTGCCGCTTCATTGCACCGACCAGTTCGGCGCCATTGGCATATCCGCCGGGATAAGGCCGGTAAGCCGCGCCAACACCGGCGCTCGGATCGCCGCGCAGTGCCACGAAACGCTTTACGCCCATCTCCACGAATTCGCCGACCACCTGATCGACATCCTCGCTCGAGGCGTCCACACACGTCATATGTGCAGCCGGCGTAAGGGTCGTTTCATCGAGGATGCGCTTAACCGTGCGCGCGGTGCGTTCGCGCGTGGACCCGCCGGCACCATACGTGACCGAGACGAAGGACGGAGCCAGAGGCTCCAGCCGCTGCACCGTCTCCCAGAGCCGGGCC
The DNA here is from genome assembly GCF_913053745.1 of uncultured Nitratireductor sp. GTDB lineage: Bacteria > Pseudomonadota > Alphaproteobacteria > Rhizobiales > Rhizobiaceae > Nitratireductor. Next base: position 5,372 of record NZ_CAJXGF010000102.1, on the reverse strand, counting down.
TCCATCGCATCCGTCTTCGGAGGGAAGAACTCGAAAGATACGCGAAGCTTGCCAGCCGCATCGGGCTGGCGGGAAAAACGCTGTTGCGGCATCAAGCCGTCTCCTTTTGAGCAAACGACGGCATCGTGCCGTCGGCAATCTGCATACGCCGGTCGCGGGCAAGCCAAAGCTTGACCGTGAGCCCCCTGCCAGCCTCGCCGCGCGGTGCGAATTCCAAAGTGTCGTCAAGGTCGAGCTCGGCGTCCTCAAGCCATTCGACGACCTGGGCGTCAGCCAGGCCAAGGCGCATATGGGCATGTTCCTCGCGCAGAAACTCGTGCTCGTGCGGTGCGAAATCCACGATCACCAGACGCCCGCCGGGACGCAACAGCCTGGCGGCCTCGCGAATGGCGATGCCGGGCTTGTCGATGTAGTGCAGCACCTGATGGATCGTCACCAGATCGTGCGCGTCGCGCTCGACCGCCGGTGCTGCAATATCGCCCAGCCTAACCTGCGCATTGGAGATGCCTGCGCGGTCGAGATTGGCACGCGCCACGGCCAGCATCTCACGCGAGAGATCGATACCGACACCGCGCTGATAAAGCGGCGCAAAGAGTTCCAGCATGCGGCCTGTGCCGGTGCCCAGATCAACCATCGATTGGAACGGGCGGTCGCCGATGAGTTTTCTAAGCCCCTCTTCCACCGCCTTGTCGGGGGCATGCAGAGAGCGGATTTCATCCCAGCTTGCCGCATTCTGCGAAAAATACTCCGCAGCCCGCTCCTCGCGCCGGCGCTTGATCGCGGCAAGCCGTTCCATGTCGCGCTCGATCACCGCATCCGCAGGATTGAGTCGCGCCACGACACTGTCAACGAATTCGCGCGCCGCATCGGCATCCGCCAGTCGGAAATAGGCCCAGGACCCTTCCTGGTAGCGTACGATAAGCTGCGCCTCGAGCAACAATTTCAAATGCCGGGAGACACGCGGCTGAGACTGGCCGAGAATCTCGGTCAGATCGGTCACGGTCAAATCGCCCTGCGACAGAAGGGCGAGAATGCGCAGGCGGCTGGTTTCGGCCGCCGCCTTCAACGTATCGACCATCTGGTCGAGATGAATTGCCGGACGCATCAGCATGCGCTTCTCCCAATACATATAAAGATATGTTTATATCGTTTCACCTTGCTTGGCAAGGCGACGCGGTTCAGTCTGCACAGCGTGAAAACGTTAGCGACGCATCAACCAAAGAGAATTTTCACACCATGAAGCGAGCATCCACCGGACGGCGCAAATCGGTCGACAAAGCGCTTACGCTTTTGATTCCCTGGGTGCCGTTGGCCGATGCCGAGGCGATCCGCGACCGGGCGAATGACCGCAAGTTGCGCACTCTGCCGCCTGCCATCGCCGTGTGGCTGGCGACGATCACGCATATCCGCCATGAGCACACGGATTACGACGCCATGCTGGAAGACGGCTACGAGCGCGACGCGGCGCGGCATTTCATCGTCGACGACATCAATGCGGTGCTGACGCGCTGGCACGCCACGCGGCTGCTCGATCCGGAAGAGGAAACGGAGCCCGGCAGCGCGGTGTAGCAGCCGATACGCAATCGCTGGTTCTATCGCCGCGCTCCGCAGTCGATAGGCTTTCCATAAAAAGATTGGAGGAAATCATGGACCGAATCGACGCGGAAAAACCGCTTCCCGAGCTTGCCGAACATCACCGGGATCCACATAGCTATCCCTCCGGCGTCGCCTTTCTCGACGGGCAGTATGTCCCCATGGCGGAGGCCAAGATTTCGGTGCTCGACTGGGGTTTTCTCCACTCCGATGCGACATATGACACGGTCCATGTCTGGAACGGGTGCTTTTTCAGGCTGGATGAGCATCTAAACCGCTTTTTCGGTGGGCTTGAGAAACTGCGCATGACGATTCCGCACGACCGCGCGGCTGTGGCGGAGATTCTGCACAATTGTGTCGCGCTTTCGGGCCATCGCGCCGCCTATGTCGAGATGCTTTGCACGCGCGGCGCTTCGCCGACCTTCAGCCGCGACCCCCGCGATGCCATCAACCGCTTCATGGCATTCGCCGTGCCTTACGGTTCGGTCGCCAATGCCTCGCAAATGGAGCGCGGACTGCATTTGGCGATCAGCGATACGGTCCGCATCCCGCCCGTGTCCATCGACCCGTCCATCAAGAACTATCACTGGCTCGACCTGGTGCGCGGCCTTTACGAGGCCTATGACCGCGGCGCGGAAACCGCGCTCGTGCTCGACACGGACGGCAATGTCGCCGAAGGACCGGGTTTCAACGTTTTTGCCGTGCAGGCGGGAGCCCTGACCACGCCGGCCAGTGGTGTTTTGCCCGGCATCACGCGCCGCACGGTGTTCGATATTGCAAAGGGAATCGGGGTTCCGGCGGAAGCCGCCCCCCTTTCACGCACGGCACTATCCGGCGCCGACGAAGTGTTCATAACCTCGACGGCGGGCGGCATCATGCCGGTGACGCGCATCGATGGAAAAGCGGTGGGCGACGGTCTCCCCGGCCCGATCACCAAGCGATTGAAAGATCTCTACTGGAAGAAGCACGGCGATCCGGTCTGGTCGTCACCCATACGCTATCCCGACTAATGCACCGATTTACGGCGTCCCTCGCGCTGTCAGAAGAGCGCACGGCGCTGCCGCCTACATCATGCGCAAAAGCGCGCCGCCGATGGAATAGCCCGCGCCGAAGGCACAAAGCAGGCCATGCTCGCCGGGCTTCATGTCGCGATGCTTCTCCTCCAGCGCGATAACAGCGCCGGCGGCCGCCGTGTTGCCCAGGCGGTCGAGCACGGTGGGCGCGCGGTCCTGCCCCACCTCGCCGCCGAATGCGAGTTTGAGGATCATCGCGTTCATGCGCGCATTGGCCTGATGCAGCCAGAAGCGGCGCATGGTGTGCGGCGTGTGGCCATGTTCGGCCAGGAAATCGACGATGAATTTGTGGCCGGCAACGGTCACGTCCTTGAAGACCTTGTTGCCGTTCTGCTTGATGAGATTGCCTTCCATGGCGAGATAGGACGGATCGTCCTGTGCCAGGCGGCTCATGAACCCGAAATTCGTGCGGATATTGTTGGAAAACTGGGTCCAGCTACGCGTATCGACGATCTCGAAACGGCCCGGCCGTTCCTCGCTCGCACCCAGCGCTTCGATCAGCACGGCGACAGACGCATCGCCGAAGATGAAATGGGTCTGCCGGTCGCGAAAATTCAGATGCGCGGTAATCAGCTCGGGTGTCACAACAAGCACACGACGATGGGCGCCCGCACGCACAAGGTTGGTGGCCACATGCAGGCCGGCGAGCGCCGAGGAACAACCAAGCCCCATGTCGAAGCCCGCGCCATTGGTGCCGAGCGCTTTCTGAATCTCGATGGCAAGCGCCGGATAAGGACGCTGGTGATGGGCCGAGGCACAGATAACGAGATCGACGTCGCGCGCCTCCACCCCGGCATGATCCAGTGCCTTTCGCGCCGCAGCAACACCGAACTCGGCCATGACGGATAATTCGTCATCGGCGCGGGCGGGAATGTTCGGCGCCATGCGCTTGGGATCGAGAATGCCGTCACGCTCGTAGACATGCCTGCGCTTGATGCCCGACGCATGCTCGATGAAGCCCGCGTCGGATTTCGCCAAAGGCGGCAAACCCTTGGCCGCACGCTGCGGGTTCTCCACGTCGACCCAAGCGTTGAAGCTCTCGACCAGTTCTTCATTGGAAATGGATGCTTCGGGGATTTCGACACCGATCCCGCCGACGCAAACGCGCGTCATGGCGTTGGAATGGTGCGACGCGAAATCTGAAGCCTCTTGCTCGCTGGTGCGCAGCATGGTCCGTGCCTGTGTTTGCCTTCAAGGCGGATTTACGCCGTGACGCGGCAGTGTCAAGGAAACACTGACTCAGACGTTCACGATGAGATACTAACCGAAACACTTCAAGAGAGTGCTAACGTCAAAAAAGAAGGGGCCGCAGCCCCTTCCGAATGTGCATTGTACAGACAGTCGCGTGTCTGTCTACCGCGTCAGCCGCTTGTACGTCACCCGTCTGGGATTGACGCTGTCGGGGCCGAGGCGGCGGATCTTGTCCTGCTCGTAATCCTCGAAATTGCCCTCGAACCATTCCACATGGCTGTCGCCCTCAAAAGCGAGGATGTGAGTGGCGAGACGGTCCAAGAACATGCGGTCGTGCGAGATGATAACGGCGCAGCCGGCAAAATTCTCCAGCGCATCTTCGAGCGCGGCCAGCGTCTCGGTGTCGAGATCGTTGGTCGGCTCGTCGAGCAGCAGAACATTGCCGCCTTCCTTCAAAAGCTTGGCCATGTGGACGCGGTTGCGCTGACCACCCGAAAGCGTGCCGACCTTCTGCTGCTGGTCGCCACCTTTGAAATTGAAGGACGAGCAATAGGCGCGGCTGTTGACTTCATGGGTGCCAAGCTTGATGACGTCATTGCCGCCGGAAATTTCTTCCCAGACCGTTTTGTCGGGATTGAGCGCGTCGCGGCTCTGGTCGACATAACCGAGCTTAACGGTTTCACCGATGCGGATCTCGCCGGCATCGGGCTCTTCCTGACGAGTGATCATGCGAAACAGCGTCGTCTTACCGGCACCGTTTGCACCGATCACGCCGACAATACCACCGGGCGGCAGCTTGAACTCGAGATCGTCGATCAGAAGGCGGTCGCCATAGCCCTTGGCGAGCCCTTCGGCCTCGATGACCACATTGCCGAGCCGCTCACCAGCCGGAATGACGATCTGCGCATCGCCCGGACGCCGGTCGGCCGCCGACTGCACCAACTCGTCATAGGCGCGGATACGGGCCTTCGACTTGGCCTGGCGGGCTTTGGGGCTCGCAGCCATCCACTCGCGCTCACGCGCAAGCGCCTTCTCGCGGGCGGCTTCCTCGCGGCCTTCCTGCTTCATACGCTTGGCCTTGGCCTCGAGATAAGCGGTGTAGTTGCCCTCATAGGGAATGCCGCGGCCGCGGTCGAGCTCGAGGATCCAGCCGGTGACATTGTCGAGGAAGTAACGATCGTGGGTGATGATCAGCACGGCACCGGGATATTCGCGCAAATGCTTTTCAAGCCAGGCCGTCGTTTCGGCATCGAGGTGGTTGGTCGGCTCGTCGAGGAGCAGCAGGTCGGGCTGACGCAGGAGAAGCTGGCACAGCGCCACGCGGCGCTTCTCACCGCCGGAGAGGTGATCGATCGAGGCATCGCCGGGCGGGCAGCGCAACGCCTCCATGGCCATTTCCACCTGGCTCTCCAGATCCCAGAGATTCTGGCTGTCGATCTGATCCTGAAGCTGGGATGCCTCCTCCGCCGTCTCGTCGGAATAGTTCATCATCAGCTCGTTGTAGCGGTCGAGGAT
>NZ_CAJXGF010000101.1 GCF_913053745.1 uncultured Nitratireductor sp. | reverse complement strand
CGCACTCGCGCGCGGGTTTCGTCCGTCACGAGCGCACTGCCGCTTAGCGCGCGCGATACGGTGGCTGAAGAAACGCCCAGCGCTTCGGCGATGTCCTTGATTTTGGGCCGGCGGTTCATGCGCGCAGACCCCGCCCGCGGCCATAGAACAGCATCAGCACCAGAAGCGTGGCGCCGAACACCATCTGCCGACCGGATTCGTCGATGTTGATCGTCGTCAGGATGCTTTGCAGCACCACCAGAAGGACCGCGCCGGCCATGGTTCCGGTGTAGCCTCCCTTGCCGCCCGAAAGCGGCGTGCCGCCAAACACCACGGCGATGATCGATGGCAACATATATTGCTCCCCTACATTGGCGAAAGAGGAGCCGGAATAACCAAGCAGACAAAGCCCGGCAATGGCGGCGAACACGCCCGAAAGCATGAACAGTGCAATACGCATGCGCCGCACCGGCACGCCGGCCATGAAGGCGGCCCGTTCGTTGGAGCCGATGGCATAGACGCGCTGGCCGAACACGGTTCGGTGCAGGATGAAAGCCATCAAAAGGCCGACGCCGATCCAGAGCCAGATGATGCCCGGCAATCCGAAGAGAAAAGGCCGGGTGACGAATTCCGAAAGGGCAGGAGCCGCGCGCCCTGAGGGGATGCCCTGACGGATAACCACCAGAAGACCCTGCAGGACGCCCAGCATGCCAAGCGTCATCACCAGGGGCGGTATGCGCAGGAGCGTAACGCCCAGCCCGTTGAACAGGCCGAACAGGGCGCCGGTCGCCACACAGGCCAGAATGGCCAGGGGAATGCCGCCATCCATCCCGTTCATCACATTGCCGGCCACGATGGCAGAAAGCGAGACCACGCCGCCGACGGAAAGGTCGATGCCCTCGCGCCCGCCCAGAATGACAAGGTTCTGGCCGGCGGCGACGATGCCAAGCAGGGCTGCGACGATGAGAAGGCGCAGGATCTGGCTGCCCGAAGCGAAGCCCGGCGAAAGCGCGTCACCGAGAAACAGAAGCGCGGCAATGAGGACGAGTGCGATCAAAAGCGGGTTTGCGGTGATTCCTGTCAGACGGTTCATGCGCGCCCCCTGCGGCTGACGAGAACGCCGACCATCAGTGCGGCGAGAATGGCGAGCCCTTGCACGAAATTCTGCCAATGGGAGGGTGTGCCGGCGAAGAAGACCAGCGAATTGATAAGGCCGATGATCAGCGCGGCGATGACGGAGCCCGCCACCGTGCCGAAACCGCCGGAAAGCGCACTGCCGCCGAGCACCACGGCAGCAACGCTGAATAGCGTCATCTTGGCGCCGACGAGTGGATCGCCGCTGGCCGTATCGCCGGTGATACAAAAGGCGGCGAGAGCCGCGAACACGCCGCACAGCGCATAACCGCCAATGCGGATTGCGGTCACGGGAAGACCGCTCTGGAAGGCTGCTTGCTGTCCATCGCCAACCGCCAAAAGCTGGGTCGCCAGGCGGGTGCGTGCGAGCAGATAGAGCAGGATGGCGAGCGTCGCGGCGGCGTAGAAGACGAAGGGGATGCCGAAAAAACTCCCACCATAGGTGCGCCAGAAGACCGTTGGCGCCGGCATGCCGGCGACCGGCAGGATGACAAGAGCAAGCCCGGTGAAAAAGATACTCGTCGCGAAGGTCGCAACGATAGCCTGAAGGCGCAGGGCCGCGACAACGAAACCGTTGACAAGACCGCAGGCTAGTCCGACCAGAACGCCCACGCCGAGCGCGGCCAGAACCGAAAGCCCGCCACCTCCCATATGTTGCATCAACACGATAATGGTGACGTTGACGAGCGAAGCGATGGCACCGACCGAGAGGTCGATGTCGGCTGCATAGACCACATAGGTCTGAGCGACCGCCAGAAGCATCAGCGCCATATAGGTGCGTACAAGGCCGGTCAGGGAACGGAAACTCAGGCTATTGGGTTCGAAAATGCCGTTCAGGATCAGAAGCACGGCAAGAATGAAGAGCGCAGGCAAAAACGGAAAACGTCCCAGAAGCCGCCGCAGGCCGCTGTCATGCGCAGTGAGAGAAGCGTTGGTCGTCATCATGCCGCCTCGTAGGCTGCCTGGTAGAGATTGTAGCGGGTGCGTTCGGCTCCGCTGAGCTCCCGGCTCACCGAGCCGCCGTTGAACACGAGAATGCGATCGGCATTGTTCAGAAGTTCGGCGTCTTCCGACGAATAGAGCACGATGGCGAGCCCTTCTGCCGCGAGTTCGCGTATCAGCGCGAAAAGGTCGGCCTTGGCGGAAAGGTCGATGCCCTTGGTTGGATCGTCGAGCAGCAGGATGTCGGGTTTGTCGATCAACCAGCGAGCGATAACGATCTTTTGCTGATTGCCGCCGGAAAGCGACCCAATGGAATGGGAAAGCCCCGCGAATTTGGTGTTCAATGCTTTCAGCGCAGGCAGCGCTTTTTCGGCCAGCCGTCCCGGGCGGGCGAGAAGCAATCGATTGCGCAGCGCATGAATGGGTGTGACGTTTTCAAGGATCGGCCTGCCACTGATCACGCCGTCGCGTCCGCGGTCGCCGGAAACATAAGCAAGACCTTGTGCGATGGCGCTGCGTGGACTGTCGATGCGAAGCCGTTCACCGGCAAGTTTCACCTCGCCAGAACGCGGTGCTACGGCCCCGAAAAGCGCCTTGAGAATGGCGGACTGACCCTGGCCGTGCAAACCGCCGAGGCCGAGAATCTCGCCTCGCCCAACAGCGAAGCTGACCTCGTGGAAGCCGGCGCCGGTGAGGCCTTCGACTTTGAGGGCGATATCGGTCGATGGGGCATGTATGGGCGGTGCGGCTTGCGGCGTGGCCAGCGTTTCCTGTTCGCCCACCATCATATGAATCACGGCATCCGGACTTGTCTCTGAAATCGTTGTGGTGCCAACCGTCTCGCCGTCCCGGATCACGGTCACACGGTCGCCGATGGCGAAAATCTCGTCCATGCGATGCGAGATGAAGACGATGCTCCGCCCTTTGCTCTTGAGGTCTCGCAGGATTTCGAAGAAACGGTCCACCTGGGCGCGATCTAGGGCGGAGGTTGGCTCGTCGAAGATCAGGATCGGTGCCTCCGTCGCCAGCGCTTTCATGATTTCCACCAATTGCCGCTGGTCGGCGCGCAGGTCGCCGACGATGGTGTCGGCCTGGAGCGCTGCACCTGCAACAGTCTCGAACAGGGCGATGTATCGTTCGGCTTCAGCGCGCAGCGCCGTCCGGTCGATGAACAAACCATTCTGCCGCGGCAGATCGGGCAGGCAGATGTTCTCGGCGACGCTGCGATGGTCGGCGAGGCTGAGTTCCTGATAGAAGATGCCGATGCCCAGCGCCTGCGCCGCACGTGGTCCGCTGACGGTCACCGCACGCCCGTCGAGCAAGACCTCGCCTGCATCCGGGCGCACGCTGCCGGCCACGATCTTGCACAGCGTGCTCTTGCCGGAGCCGTTGGCGCCGATCAGTACATGCACTTCACCGCTGTCGAGTTCGAGATCGCCACGGCGTAGCGCCAGCGTGGCGCCGTAAGCCTTGCTTACACCGCTGAGCTTCAATTTGGTCATGACAGGTTTCCGAAGAACGCGCCGCGCCAGCGCGTGCCGGCGCGGCTTTCAGCTTTCAGGCAACGGGCTTACTTGAACAGCGCTTCCGCATCCTCGATGGAAAGAGAATTCGTATAGGAATAGTAGCCTGGCTCACCTTCAACCGAAGCGGCGACCTCTTCCAGATTCTCCGAGCTGATGAACGGGATCGGCAGGGACATCGCATTGTTGTACTGCCCCGCCGTGGCAGGTTCCTTCAGCTCGCGCCCTTGCAGCATGAGAACCGCGACATTGAGAGCGCTTGCCATTACGCCGGGCGGGTTCACCGAAGCGCCGGAGTTCAATTCGTTCTCCGTCCAGATATCGATGAAGTCCTTGCGGATTTCGCCGGTCGCGGCGATGTCACCGCTCTTTTCGGCGTCCATGATGGAGCGCCAAGCGCCGGCAGCCATGCCGTCCTGCACCCACACGCCGTCGATGTCGGGATAGGTGGCCAGAAGGTTCTGCATGGCCTGTTGGCCCTGCGCCTGGTCCCAATTGGCGTTCACCTCGTTGACAATCTCGATGCCGTCATGCTCGCCGAACACTTCGCGATAGCCCGCCACGCGCATTTCGTTGGCGGGATGGCCGGCAACGCCATTGATGGCGACGACCTTGCCCTCGCCGTTCAGCGTTTCGGCCAACCATTTGGCGCTTTCCATGGCCCAGCCCTTCTGGTCGATGCCCACATAGATGGCATCGGGAGATGAGACCTCCGCATCGGTCGCGATAACAAGGATGCCGGCTTCCTTGGCTTGTGCGAATACCGGGTCGAAGGCGGTCGGGCTGTTCGGATTGATGATAATCGCGTCGACACCCTGGCTGATGAAGTTGCGCACATGCGCGATCTGGCCGGGGACGTCCACATTGGCACTCTGGGCGAGGACCTCGACATTCACGCCCTTGTCTTTCCAGGCGGCGGCAGCCTCTTCGGCCTCTTCGATCATCTGCGTGCGCCATTCGCTGCCCACCCAGCCGTTCGACAAGCCGATCTTGAAGTCCTCGGCCATAGCCGAAAGCGTTGTGCCCGCGAGAGCGGCGGCGGCCACGGCAACAGTTGCCAGTCTTTTCATGAATTCCTCCCTGATGAAATGCACCAGCGGCGCAGGCGGTCATGGCCTCCGTAGCCGATCGTGCGGCATTCCTTCCCTATGGCATCTCCTCTACAAAGCTTACGCTCTGCCATGCCAATGAAATCGATTGTATGGCAAATGTAATCGATTTCAATATGAAAATTTCAAGTTCGCGCATGATTCTATCCTGGCCATAGCACTTCTCCCGGCGCTGTCGGGATTTGCCGGCTTTGGGATTGGAGGCCGTCTTGCGAAACGTTTTTTGCCGCTGGATGATTTGTTTCATAGCGATACAAACTGTTCCCGCAGCTTCGTTGCCCGGCTTCGATTCACTCGGCTAATTTCCCGATGTGAATAACGATTCGAGTTGCGTAGACGTGTCGAAAGAAACATCGCTGGAATTAGTCCAGCTTGAGCTGCTGCTCAGCCTTGCCGATGTGGTTGCGCAGGGTTTCGAGACCGCCCTGCTGGCCGCTCTGAGCGAAGTCGATGGACAGGTTCTCTTCAATCGCAGGCTTGACGGAGATCCGCAATTTCAGCGGGTCGCGGCGGTAATGGTGGGGCCGGACGCCGATGTTGCACTCGTCTTTCTGGATCGCGCGGGGACAACCATTCTAATGGAAAGTGCCGATGAAAGCGGGCGAACGATCGCGCGCGAAGCCGAAAAAGCACGCAATCGCGCAATCACCGATGCGGTTTGAACCTTTGTCGGCGCGCTGGCTACGCTCTTATCCGTGACGCGACGTCTGCCCGTGCCGGGGGGCCGCAGCGCGCGGGAACGGAATGACGTTGCAGTCATGCGGCTTGGCTGAAAACTCGGCCTTGAGCGCGGCATCCATCAGAAGGCCGACCGTTTCACGCAATTGTTGCGTTGCCGGATCGGAGCCGGTCAGTTCTGCCTGCGCATTCTCCAGGTGAGCGTGTACGGATGCAAAGTTCGTCGGCATGATATCCCTTCTCCAATGCCCCCGCATCGCGACAACCATGCGCAGAAAATTGTAACCGGCAAACAAATGATATTCTCGGCATTTTAACGATTTGCGCTGGCCGTGGCGTCAGATTTGATTGGCAGTCTGAACACACCCCATGCTCAGCGAAAACTTCACAATCGCCGGGCAAGCGTGGTCGAGCGCGTTTTTGACGCGCGATTCTGCACCCTAAGATGATCGCCTGTTGATGCGTGGTTGAAAGTCCAGCACGACAGTGCCGTGTCGCGTGTCCGCAAAGAGACGGTCCCGCTCTCTAAACGAATCGTTAAAAGTCGACCGATCCAAGCAACTTTTATTAGAAGCTTGCCGGTTATCGACGTATTAGTGAGACGGAGACATTGAACCCGTATGGACAAGTCGTTCTTGCAAAGCAAACCGCGCTGGACTTGGCTGATTGCCTTCACACTGCTGGGGACGCTTGCAGCAGTGGGATTGTCCTTTCTGGTCCACTACCTGCTGTTTTCCGGGGACAGCATCGATCCCTATCGGCGCAGCCTCGCCGTGGCTCTCGTGCTGCCGGTCCTGATAACCGCTCCTCTCCTTGTTTATATCGGGCAGACGATGGAGGAACTGCGCCGTGTCAAACGGGAGCGGAGTTTCTCTGTGGCCTACGATCCCTCGACCGAAGTCTACAACGGCAATATGTTCACCACACTGGTAGAGCGCCGCCGTGCGGCCACCGTTTCCGAAGCGGGTCGAACCTTCGGCGCCCTGTTGATCGTCGAGGCCGAAAACACGAGAGACATCAGCATCGATTACGGCTTCAACTGGGGCGAAAAGTCGATGCGTCAGATCGCGTCGGTGATCCGTGCCAATGTGCGCCGAAGCGATGTCGTCGGGCGTTTGAGCGGCAGCGAATTCGGCGTTTTTCTGCCGGGGGCAACGGTCGAGCGGGCGCAGGAGGTAGGCGATCGCATACGGGCCGCGGTCGCCGAGGCGCCCTTCGCCGCCCATGGAGAAGAAATCGAGTTGTCGCTCGACATTGGCGGCGTCATCTTCGAGGATCAGATCGAATTTCGTGGACTTATGCGGATCGCATCCGAACAACTCGCACTGGCGCGCCAGAACGGGCCCGACGGATTTCGGCTCAGTTCGCTCAATGCGCTCGAATCGAACGAGAACGGGGAGAGCCGGGAATAGACACCGCGCCGCTCGATTTCGCTCCACGCGGCAACGCCGGTCGGTGAAACCGCATGCTGGACATGCCGCGTGTTTAGCCGCACAATGAAATGTGTACCGCCCATGCACTTGATCGCAAGGGCGGTCTGCTCTCGAAGAGGGCATCGCCTTCCGCGAAGGCCGTGCCCCAAGGGGTAGCGATGGATCGCAGGTCGCTTGTGTTGCACGGTGCCGTGCTGCTGCTTGTTTCTTGTGGGATAGGTTTGGCGCATGAGCGGGGTGCGCGCCTGTTTCAGCCACCGATGCCATTTTCCGCGGAAATGCACCCGGACACGGCAACCCTCTATGACGGTCGCAGCGGTGTTTTGAGGCGCTATGCCTGGGCGATGTCGGCCAATCGGCACGTCATCGCGGGTCAGACGGCGGAGCCTGTTTATGTCCGTGGCTTCGCTAACGCATCCGGCGAGCATGCGGTCTCGGCGTTTGTTGGGCCCAATGACGGTCATGTCATAAGACTTGGCAGCCGGGCCTTGGTGATTGCGCGCGGCGTGCCCCTGACCAATCTCTATGACGAGATCGACTGTGAGATCGGTGAATGGCCGACACTGGTATGCCGGGACGGACGAAGCAGATCGATCTCCGCGCCGAGTACGGACACCATTCGCATCGAGGGTGAGACGTTTCAGCTGGCGAAGAATGGAATTGACCATTAGCCAGAACGGGCGACTTGGCACCATTTCCAAGAAAGAAGGTGATGCGTTCGAATTGCAGAACCCGGTACCGAACGGCTTATGGTATTCCCTCTTCCAACCCCATCCATAAGGGGCCTTGGCATTCGTCAAAAACGTCGCTTAAATGATCCTCGGGAGTGAATTGAAACAGCTTTCGGCCGCCTTGTACGGTCGCAAAAGCTGATGCGGGAGGCGTCGCTTGGCGGATCCAAACCCCATCGTTCGTACGGGCACGGCGCGCTATGCGCGGGTGTGGCACTTGATCCGGCGTGTCCGCAATTCCGTTTCTTATGCTTTGATCGGCCTTATGGCGTTGTCGCGGGGGGTGCCCCAGCATGGCGTCGACGGATTGTCTTGCAGCTTCGCTGATCCATTTGAAGGGGCAGGGCATATCGCAACCTAGGACGCTGTCCCGTGACGCGGGTACGAGCCCTAGGCAAGGGAGGAATACATGACCGAAATCTCGATGACGGTGAATGGCAAGGCGGCGCGCGCCTCTGTCCCGGACAATACGCTTTTGGTGGATTTCCTGCGCGAGCATTTGCGTCTCACGGGCACGCATGTGGGGTGCGACACCAGTCAATGCGGCGCCTGCATCGTTCATATGGACGGGCGCGCGGTGAAGAGCTGCACCATGCTCGCCGCCTCGGCCGAAGGGGCGGAGGTCACCACCATCGAGGGGCTGGCCAACGGTGCGCTTCATCCCATGCAGACCGCTTTCAAAGAGAACCATGGCTTGCAATGCGGTTTCTGCACGCCGGGCATGATCATGTCGGCAACCGATATGGTTGCCCGCTACAAGGCGGCCGGAAAGGAGCTGACCGAAGAGGCGATCCGTCACGAGTTGGAGGGCAATATCTGCCGCTGCACCGGATATCACAACATCGTTCGAGCCATCCAGGACGGCGCGGCGAAGATGGTCGCAGGCTGAGGGAGGATACGACATGACGGAACAAGGTATTGGCGCTCGTGTCCTGCGCAAGGAAGACAAACGCTTCATCACCGGCAAGGGTCGTTACACCGACGATATTCGCAACGAACGACAGGCTTACGCGGCCTTTGTCCGCAGTCCTCACGCGCATGCGAAAGTCACTGCCATCGATAGCGCGGAAGCGGAAAAGATGGATGGCGTGATTGCGGTGCTTACCGGCAAGCAGCTCACCGAGGACGGCATTGGCAATCTTATCTGCGGCTGGGCCGTAAATTCTAGGGACGGTAGCCCGATGAACATGGGTGCCTGGTCGGCGCTGGCCACCGACAAAGTGCGTTATGTCGGCGATGCGGTCGCCTTGGTTGTGGCCGAAACACAGGCCGTGGCCCGTACGGCGGCGGAAACAGTCGTCGTCGATTACGATGAGTTGCCAGCCGTGGTGCACCCGGCCGATGCTCTTGAAGACGGCGCCCCGCAGGTGCACGAGAACGCCCCCGGCAACCTCATCTTCGATTGGGGGCTTGGCGATGAAGCGGCGGTCGACAAGGCACTTGAGGGTGCATCTCATGTCACCGAGATGAAGATCGTCAACAATCGTCTGTCGCCAAATCCAATGGAGCCGCGCTCGGCCATCGCCGCCTATGACGAGGCTGAGGATCATTACACACTCTACACCACCAGCCAGAACCCGCATTTGGCGCGACTGGTGCTCTCGGCCTTCTATCAGGTCGCTCCGGAACACAAGCTCAGGGTCATCGCGCCCGATGTGGGCGGCGGTTTCGGCTCCAAGATCTACATCTATCCCGAAGAGATTGCCTGTCTGTGGGCATCCATGAAGACTAAGCGTTCGGTCAAATGGACGGCGAACCGCTCCGAAGCGTTCCTGACAGATGCGCACGGCCGCGACCATGTCTCCACGGCGCGGATCGGTTTCGATGCAGACAACCGTATTGTCGGCTTCAAGGTCGACACGATCGCCAATCTCGGCGCCTATATGTCGCTGTTTTCTTCCGCTGTTCCGACCTATCTCTATGCGACGCTGCTTTCGGGCCAGTACGACATTGCGAACATTTACTGCAATGTGCGTACGGTCTACACCAACACCGCGCCAGTCGATGCCTATCGTGGCGCGGGCCGGCCGGAGGCCTGTTTCCTTCTGGAGCGCATTATGGAGACGGCGGCGCGTGAGTTGGACGTCGATCCCGCCGAATTGCGACGCGCCAACTTTATCCGCGAGTTTCCGCACCAGACGCCCGTCATCATGGCCTATGATGCGGGCGACTTCGCCGGCAATCTTGATCAGGCGCTGGAAGCGGCAGATTACAAGGGTTTTCCCGCCCGCAAGGCCGACGCCGCCAAACGCGGCAAGCTGCGCGGCATCGGCCTTTCCTCGTACATCGAGGCCTGTGGCATTGCGCCTTCGGCCGCTGTCGGGTCGCTGGGCGCAGGGGTGGGCCTTTGGGAAAGTGCGGAGGTGCGCGTCAATCCTGTCGGGACGATCGAGGTGCTTACCGGCAGCCACAGCCATGGGCAGGGGCATGAGACCACCTTCGCTCAGGTGGTGGCGGAGCGCTTCGGCCTGCCGGTCGACAACATCCAGATCGTGCATGGCGACACCGACAAGGTGCAGTTCGGCATGGGCACTTATGGTTCGCGGTCCGGACCGGTCGGTTTGTCGGCCATCGTAAAGGCACTCGACAAGGTCGAGGCCAAGGTCAAGAAGATCGCGGCCCATGTGCTGGAGGTTTCCGAGGACGATCTCGTCGTCGAGAATGGCGAGGTGAAGGTGGCCGGAACGGATCGTTCCATGGCCTGGCACGAGGTCGGTCTTGCCGCCTACACAGCCCACAATCTGCCCGCCGGGATGGAACCTGGACTGAAAGAGGGGGCTTTCTACGATCCGGAAAACTTCACTTTCCCAGCGGGAACCTATGTTTGCGAGGTGGAAGTCGATCCCGATACAGGCGAGACCGAGATCGTCCAGTTCGTCGCGTCCGACGATTTCGGCACCATCATCAACCCGATGATCGTGGAGGGCCAGGTGCATGGCGGCATTGCCCAGGGCGTTGGTCAGGCCATGCTGGAGAATGTGGTTTATGACGAGGATGGCCAGCTCCTTTCGGCAAGTTATATGGACTACACCATGCCGCGCGCCGACGATGTTCCGAGCTTTGCCATCCATCACCATTCCACCAAAAGCCCGTCCAATCCGCTCGGCATCAAGGGGTGTGGCGAGGCCGGCGCCATCGGCACACCGCCGGCGGTCATCAATGCCATCACCGATGCGATCGGCAACAACGACCTTCAAATGCCGGCGACCGCGCCGCGCGTCTGGGCCGCGTTGCAGGCCGCCGCTTCGTCCAAGATCGCCGCAGAATAGAGAGACCCGCCATGTATGATCTAACCTATCACCGTGCCACCAGCGTCGACGATGCGGCGGCAAAGTTTTCTGCCGCTTCCGACGGGCAGTTGCTGGCTGGCGGCCAGACCCTGTTGCCGACCATGAAGCACCATCTGGCGGCGCCTTCGGACTTGATCGACCTGCGCGGCATCGCCGATCTGGTCGGGGTCAAGGTCTCGGGCCGAAGCGTGACGATCGGCGCGATGACAACCCATGCGGCGGTCGCCGAAAACGCGCAGTTGGCAAGCGTGTGCCCGGCCATCGTCAAACTGGCAGGCGGTATCGGCGATCCGGCTGTGCGTCATCAGGGCACGATTGGTGGTTCCATTGCCAACAACGATCCGGCGGCGGATTACCCTGCGGGGCTCCTCGCGCTCGGCGCCACGATCCGCACCAACAAGCGCGAGATCGCCGCGGATGACTTCTTCACCGGGCTTTTCTCCACCGCGCTTTCCGAAGGCGAGATCGTCACAGCGGTCGGTTTCGAGGCGCCGGAAGCCTGCGGTTATGCCAAGTTCCCGAATCCTGCCTCGCGCTACGCGATGACTGGCGTTTTCGTTGCAAAACGGGGCGGTGGCAATGTGCGGGTTGCGGTCACGGGAGCGGGATCGGACGGCGTTTTCCGCCATGATGGGCTGGAACGGGCACTGTCGGAGGACTGGTCGGTCGCGGCGGTCGATGGCGTGCCGGTGTCGGCCGACGGCCTCATGACCGATATCCATTGCGACGCGACTTACCGCGCCAATCTGATCAAGGCGATGGCCAAGCGCGCACTCGCCTAATTCGACGCTGAGATAGCGAAGGCCGGGGAGTTGCCCGGCCTTTTTCTCTTTCAAGAGGCTGCCGGTGCGACCGGCAGTCGCCATCAATCCTTCATCAGATCGATCGCCGCTGCCGCTATGGCCTTTACGGCCGTGGGAATGCAAGCCTCGTCCAGGTCGAAATCACTGCGGTGAAGCATTGTACTGCGGTCTTTCAGGCGGGAACCGATGCGCAAATGCGCGCTCGGTACGAGAGCTGAATACTCTGCGTAGTCTTCGCTGCCCATCGAGCCCTGCGGCAGTTCGACAACCTTGTCATCGCCGAGTATGCCGCGCGCCGTATCGAGCACGGAGAGCAGGATGTCGGGATCGTTCACAACGGGAGGCACCCCGGCCAGGAAGGTCGGTTCGCAAGTCACGCGATGCGTAACCGCGATGCCTGCGCACACCCGTTCTATCGCTGCTTTCACGGCCTCGCGCACGGTCGGATTTTGGCTGCGCGTGGTGCCCTCCAGCTTTACGCTGTCCGGAATCTGGTTGCGCGCCGATCCTCCCTGGATGGAACCGACGGTCACGACTGCAGCGTCCAGCGGTGCGATTTCGCGGGCGACGATGGTTTGCAGCGAGGATACGAGATTGCCGGCGGCGACGATGGGATCGACCGCCAAATGCGGGTGTGCACCATGCCCAGATTGGCCGGTGATCGTGATGTCGAAGGGATCTGTGGAGGCGAAGGCGGTTTTCGGATGATAGCCGATTGTACCCCCTTCGATCAGCGGCCAGTTGTGGTAGCCGAGCATGATATCCGGTTTGATCCACTCGAACAGGCCGTCTTCCAGCATCGCTCGGGCTCCACCCAAGCCCTCTTCGGCGGGCTGGAAAACCATCAGCGCCCGGCCCGGCAGCATGTCGGAAAGACGCGCGAGAACCTCGCTCACGCCAAGCGCGATGGCCGTATGCGCGTCGTGTCCGCAAGCATGCATCTTGCCGGGATTGCGCGACTTATATTCCGGTGAAGCGCTTTCCTGGATGGGCAGGGCGTCCATGTCGCCGCGGATGCCGATGGTCTTGCCATTGCCCTGGCCGATGGACGCGGCAACACCGGTCTTTCCGAAGCCCGAGCGGTGGGCGATATTCAATCTGGTCAGCTCCTGCATCACCAGGGCCGAGGTTTCGTATTCCTCGAAGCCCAGTTCCGGGTTGGCATGGAGTTGCCGGCGGATTTCGATCAGATGCGGGGTGATTTCCTCTGTGATCGCGTCGATGCGTTCGTGCAGATTCGATGGTTGACTCATGGCTCGGCTAAAATCCTCAAGTTGAAATAACGTCGGCGCAGCCTAACAGGACCGCGCCGGCAATTCTCACCAGAACTGATTGTTGATGACGATGTAGGCGGGCTTCTTGATGTAGTCCACCGTCGCCGCGCCCTTTTTGAACCTCGTCGAATTTCTGGGCTGGAATTGTTCCTGGGGGCCTGATCGTCGCCATGGCGACGGCCGATATCGTGGCGAGCAGCGTGCGCGCCTGGGTGGTCACGACGCCGATGGACAATGCGCCCCTTTTGGTGTGCGACTTTGTCGAATACATCATGTTCGCTGTCGGCAAACCTGGAAACAGGCAGCGCTCGTGAATGCGTTCAGGCGCTGGTGGCTCGATCGTCGGACGTCGCGGAAGACGGTGTTTCGACAGTGCGCGAACTGCGATTGTGCGTGGAATCGGACGAGATTCTATTGCGGCCCGCGCGCTTCGCGCCGTAAAGATGATGATCGGCGCGCCGGAGCAATGCGGCGAGGTCGTCTTCGGGGTTTTCTCGACAATGCCGAAACTTGCCGAGAGGCGGATGGCAATCTTGTTGATTGAAAGGACATTGAAGGAAAGGCCGTTGCGTAGCCGCTCGGCAAGGTCGCGTGCGCCATGCAGATCGGTATGGGGCAGAAGAAGGGCGAACTCCTCGCCACCGATGCGGCCGACGATGTCGCTGGATCGACCGCTCTTCTGCAGCATCGCGCCGAAGGCTTTCAACGCGGCATCGCCGATATCGTGGCCATATGTGTCGTTGATCTGCTTGAAATGATCCAGGTCGCAGACGATCAGTGAAAGTGGCCCTTTGCGGCGTGTCTTCACGTGACAGCCGGCTTGTTCTTCGAAGCCGCGACGGTTCAGGACACCTGTGAGCCCGTCGCGGTCACGGTCTTTTCTAAGCTCTTCCATCACATCGGTGAGAATGGTGGCGAGCGCTGTCAAAGCGAGTGCGGCGCCAAGCACGGAGAGCGAAAGCTGCAGCGTTTGCCAGAACAGCGAGCCGCCGGGAGCCGCACCTTGTTGCGGCAATGAAAGGCCTGCGGTCAGCAATGTTCTCGGAAAGAAATGTAGAGCGAAAATCAGCAGAACCCAGAAGAGGATACGATCTGCCATGCCTGCGGTCTTGGACGGTCGGATTCGCAATGCGATGAACAGGAGAATTGCGCCGTAGCTGAAATTCAGAACGTAAATCCGCCCCAGAAGATCGGGCTGCACATAAGAGAAATACCACAGCGATGCCATGATCGCCGCTAACAGTACGGTGCCTGCGCCCGGGTTAAACCGTTTGCCATCGCGTCTTAATATTCCCTCGCCCGTCAGCAATACGGATACTGTATAAAGAAAGCCCGAAAAAAGCGCGTTCGGACCGACACCGGCCGGCCATTCCAGCACTTGGGAGAGCATGCCAAAACCGAAGAGTGCGCATGCCGTGGCGAGAATGACGGAATGACTGTGGCGTCGGTCCACGAGCCACACCCAGACGAATCCGATCGCGAAGACGAGCATGATCGTCGGACCGATCAAGCCGGTCATGCTTGCGGTAGAAGTATTCACCATCGAGCGTCCAACATGCAATGGAGCGATCCGCCGACGGTAGACCGCTCGAAGTCCCGTCCCGTTTCCTATTGTCACATTAATCACAAAGGCTGAAGAACTTCTTGCGGCATGATCGCAGGCAGCCGCCCAATCCACATGATCCGCCTGCACCAATTGTCGATTGGTGCAGGCATTGGTTCTTTTCGCGCCGATCGAGTATGTGGCCCGGAAGCATTTCTTTCGAGGGGTGGCATGGAAGAGTATTTGATCCTGGCAGTTGCGGCGTTCTTCGCCGGCACGCTTAACACGGTCGCGGGCGGAGGCACCTTTCTCACCTTTCCCGCGCTGGTCTATGTCGGAGTGCCGGTCGTCGCGGCCAACGCCACAAGCGCAGTCGCCGTTTTCCCCGGCTATCTCGGCGGCGCGCTGGGCTTCCGTTCCGAGCTCTCCGCCTTCGACCGGCCTCGTCTCCTGCGCATCGCCAGCTTGACCGCTCTTGGCGGGCTGGTCGGCTCGCTTCTCCTGCTGGTTTCCTCCAATGAGGTGTTTTCGCTGGTGGTGCCGTTCTTGCTTGCCATCGCCACGCTGATCTTCGCCTTCGGCGCAAGGGTACAGGGTCTTGCCCGTCGCTTCGGAACTGGCGCCAGCACAGGTCAAGGCTGGTTCGGCACTGTGCTTGTCTCGGTTTATGGCGGTTATTTCAATGGCGGCCTGGGCATCGTGCTGCTGGCTCTTTTCTCGCTCTGGGGCATGCGCGATCTGAACACGATGAACGGGCTGAAAAACGGCCTGTCCCTCATCCTTTCGGCCATGTCCGTGGCCACATTCGCGCTTGCCGGCATCGTCGCCTGGCCCCAGGCGCTGGTGATGATGGTTGCGGCCACCGTCGGCGGTTATGCGGGCGCGCCGCTTGCCCGGGCGCTTCCTGCCTTCGTGGTGCGCGCGGTGGTCATCATCGTCGGGACGGTGATGAGCCTGGTCTTCCTTGCACGATTGTTTTAGGGGAGGGCATCCAACCCGTTCGGGATCGTTTTGCAGCTAGCGGTTATTTGTTCAACCAAGCCTTGCTTTCGACGCAATCCGCATCTATGTGTTGCGTATCGAAATTGCTGTTGAACTTTGTTCTCGCGCTGCCAAGCGCCCCTACGATCTTCCCTCAAATTCGACTTCTCTGATGCCCGGCGGTTGCCGGCATCGATCTCCTATGACGATTTGAAAGGAAAATCGCATGACAATTGGTACCGTAAAATTCTTCAACGCCACCAAAGGCTTTGGTTTCATCGCTCCCGACAATGGCGATAATGACGTTTTCGTCCACATCTCCGCTGTGGAGCGTGCTGGGATGCAGAACATCGTTGAAGGCCAGAAGCTGAGCTTCGAGGTCGTGCAGGACCGCAAGTCCGGCAAGAATGCCGCAGACAATCTGCAGGCTGCATAGTTTTCATCTCTGCGACGTGACCACGGATGTACTGGCACGGCGTGTTGAGATGATCAGGAAGGTCGGGTTAGCGCCCGGCCTTTTTTGTTGGTTGAAGGCGAAGCAGAACTCTCCGGATCTGGTGAAACGGACAGGAGATGTTTCTCCACTCTTCACCACCACACCATATGCCCGCCACCAATGTCGCGCGCGGCTTGTCGCGGCGGGATGTAGTCGAGCCCATGCACCGGACTCGGCAGGTCTTCCGCCTTTTCCATGAAGGCGCGACGCGGGCGTGAGGGGTCGGCCACCGGCACCGCGGCCATCAGCTTCTTCGTATAGTCGTGTTGCGGGTTCTCGAAAATCTGCGCCCGGCTGCCCATTTCAACGAAGCGTCCCATATACATGACCGCCACGCGATGGCTGATCTGCTCCACCACGGCCATGTCGTGCGAGATGAAGAGGTAGGAGATGCCCGTCTCGTTCTGGATATCTTGTAACAGGTCGAGTACCTGCGCCTGGATAGAAACATCGAGAGCGGCCACGGATTCATCCGCCACGATCAGCTTGGGCGAAAGCGAAAGCGCGCGGGCGATGCAGATTCGCTGGCGCTGTCCGCCTGAGAACTCATGCGGATACCGTCGCATCTGGTCCGTCGAGAGCCCCACGCGGCGGAAGAGATAAGCCACGCGGTCGTCGAGTTCGCTGCCGCTCGCCAGACCATGTATCAGAAGCGGTTCGGCCACCAGTTCGCCCACGCGCATGCGCGGATCGAGCGAGGCATAGGGGTCTTGAAAGATCATCTGCACATCGCGCAATATCGGCCGCATGGTGCGGGCGCCAAGGCCACGCGTCGGACGCCCGGCGACGCGAATGTCGCCTTGCCACGGGATCAGGTTCAAAAGCGCCTTGCCGGTGGTCGATTTCCCGCATCCCGATTCCCCCACCAGCGAAAGCGTCTCGCCGGGCACGATGTCGAAGGAGACGCCTTCAACCGCGTGCACACGCCGCACCGGGCGTTGCAGGATCCCACCTTTGATGTCGAAACGCACGGTCAAGTCATTCACCGCCACCAGTGGCTGGGCGCGCACGGGCGTTTCTGTCTGTGTGGCGCCATGCATGCGCTTGGGCGTGCTCGTTCCTGTCATCTCGCCCAGTCGTGGCACGGCGGCAAGCAGTTCCTGCGTATAAGGGTGACTGGGTTCTGAGAAAATCACGCTGGCGGGGCTGTGTTCCACCATGCGCCCATGCTGCATCACCAGCACATCGTCGGCCATCTCGGCCACCACGCCCATGTCATGCGTGATCATGATGACGGAGATGCCGAGATCGGCTTGCAGCTTGCGGATCAACGCCAATATTTGCGCCTGCACGGTCACGTCCAGCGCCGTGGTCGGCTCGTCGGCAATCAGGATTTGCGGGTTCTGAGCCAGCGCCATGGCGATCACCACGCGCTGGCGCATGCCGCCGGAAAGCTCGTGCGGATACTGCTTCAACCGCCGCGCCGGCTCGGGAATCTGCACCTGATCGAGCAGTTCAAGCGCGCGTACGCGGATCGCATTTTCAGAAAGCCCGCCATGAGCGGAAATCGCGCCAGCCAGTTGCTTGCCAATGGAAAGCACCGGGTTGAGCGAGGTCATAGGCTCCTGAAAAATCATGCCGATATGAC
>NZ_CAJXGF010000100.1 GCF_913053745.1 uncultured Nitratireductor sp. | reverse complement strand
GGCCGTTCCTTCTACGCGGTTGGGGACAACCGCGAGGCTGCGCACCATCTCGGTATTCCAGTGCGTTTCGTTCAGTTCATCGCCTTCGTGGTGACGGGAGGTTGCGCGGCACTTGCCGGGCTAGCCTTCGCCGCGCAGATCGGCTTCATCCCCAATCAGGCAGGCAATGGCATTGAGCTAAAGGCGATTGCCGTCAATGTGCTCGGCGGTGTCAGCCTGCTCGGAGGGACAGGCTCGGTCGGTGGCGTGATGGCGGCGGTGATCTTCCTGACGTCGATCGACAGCGCACTCGTCTTCCTCAGGATCCCCGCCTACTGGAACGATTTGATCGCGGGCGCGATCCTTCTCGTCGTTATCCTGCTGGACGGGCGAATCCGGCTTATCGTCGGCCGGCGCATTCGCGCCAAGCGCTATGCCATCCACGACCGTACGCCCAAAGCCCCGCGCGCCGTCGCAACCGGGAAGGCCTCGGAGGTTGGCCAATGAGGAAGATCATTTTCCGCTGGGAAACCGCGCTTTTGCTGATGCTGTTCGTCGAGCTCGCAATCTTCGGATTGGTTAATCCGCGTTTTCTGAACCTGACCAACCTGATCTACGGTGTGTCGGATTTCGTGCAGATCGGCATGGTCGCGTTGCCGCTGACCTTGGTCATCATCGCCGGCGGCATCGATGTCTCCTTTGCCTCGGTGATCGGTCTCGCCGCGATCATCTTCGGCGTCGCCAACTATTACGGTATGCCGCTTCCCGTTTGCATCGCTATGGCGCTCGTAACCGGTTCCCTTTGTGGCCTTCTGAATGCGACCGTCGTTCATCTGTCGAAGATTCAGCCGCTCGTCGTCACGCTCGGCAGTCTTTATCTGTTCCAGGGCGCAGCGACGGTCACCTCGGGATTGGCGGGGGCTGGTGGATATGAAGGTATTGGCAATTTCCCCGATGTCTTCAATGCTTTCGGTTACGCGGAGTTTGCGGGGTTGCCGGCCTCGCTGATCCTGTTTCTGTCGCTTGCCGCCATTCTTGTCATACTGCTGCACTTCACCCGGTTCGGTCGCGCCGTGTTCCTGACGGGGCAATCCGAGAGCGCCGCACATTTCGCGGGCATCCCGGTCGGGCGCGTGCAGACGATCACCTATGTCACCACCGGTCTTTGCGCGGCGATCGCTGGCCTGGCCCTGTCAGCCTATTTCGGTTCGGCGCGCGTCGATCTCGGCTCATCCACCCTGCTGCCGGCTGTGACTGCGGCCGTTCTCGGCGGTGCATCCATCTACGGCGGGCAGGGTTCCATCATCGGAACGTTCATCGCCACGTTCGTCATTGGTTATTTGCATCAGGGACTGCAGTCCGCCGGCGTTCCCAGCCAGATTTCCAGCGCGCTTTCGGGAGGGTTGCTGGTCATAGCGGTGGCATTGCGTCACGGAGCCGCAATGCTTGCCGATTTCATTGCTGTCACCCGGCAGCAAAAAGCAAAACGGGTGGCGGTTCTTTCAGGAGGAGAATGAGAATGAAAACCAAGAATTTCAAAAGGCAAACGCTGGGTGCCGCATTGATAGCCGGTGCGCTGCTGACGGCCGGCAGTGCTCAAGCGGCTGATCAGATCGCCTTTATCCCAAAGCTGGTCGGTGTCGGCTTCTTCACCAGCGGTGGCGCGGGTGCGGTTGCGGCCGGCGAAGAACTCGGCCAGGACGTGACCTATGACGGTCCGACGGAGCCCAGCGTTTCCGGCCAAGTTCAGTTCATCAACAATTATGTAAACCAGGGTTATAAGGCGATTATCGTTTCTTCCGTTTCTCCCGACGGTCTGTGCCCGGCGTTGAAACGCGCGATGGCTCGGAATGTTCTGGTGATGACCTGGGACAGTGACGTCAATCCCGAGTGTCGCAGTTATTATATCAACCAAGGCACGCCGGAGCAGCTCGGGGGGCTATTGGTGGACATGGCCGCCGAGGGCGTGACCAAGGAGAAGGCCAAGGTGGCATTCTTCTATTCCAGCCCGACCGTGACCGATCAGAACGCTTGGGCCACAGCTGCAAAAGCGAAGATCGCCGCCGAGCATCCGGGCTGGGAGATCGTGACCACTCAGTACGGTTACAATGATGCCCAGAAGTCGCTGCAGACGGCCGAGAGCATCCTGCAGACCTATCCTGACCTCGACGCCATCATCGCGCCCGACGCCAACGCGCTTCCGGCAGCCGCACAGGCCGCCGAAAACCTGAAGCGCGCCGACGGCGTTACGATCGTCGGCTTCTCGACCCCAAATGTCATGCGCCCGTATATCGAGCGCGGCACCATCCAGCGCTTCGGCCTGTGGGATGTGACCCAACAGGGCAAGATTTCCGTCTACGTTGCCGATCACGTACTTAAAAACGGGCCGATGAAGGTTGGTGATAAACTCGATGTTCCCGGTGTCGGCACCGTCGAAGTGTCGCCCAACGAAGTGCAGGGTTACGAGCATGAGGCCGATAACAACGGTATCGTACTCCTGCCGGAGCGTACGGTCTTTACCAAAGAGAATATCGACGATTTCGACTTCTGATCGCTGCTGTGATCATGGGCGGGCGGATGCGATAAGTAGCCCGCCCGCTTCGACTTCTTTGGAACTTGGAGCGGATATGAACAGCCGCTCGAACGGTGGCGATGCCGAGATCCATGTTGGAGGGCTCGCTGTTTGCTTCAAGCGCTGAACCGGCTCGGTGCGGCTTATGACGCTTGCATCCGTCAGTTGTAAGCGTCACCGTTTTGCGGTTCATGCGCCGTCATGAAGCTGATTGACATGCTTCGTGCTCCCACGGCGGGAACTGCCGACGCATCTAGAATGGTAGTCCCGCGCCGCAGACCGGGGCACAGACCTTTTCGCCGGGCTTGACCGAGACAAGTCCTTCTGAAAGCGCTGCAACCGCAGCGGCGCCGCTGAGATCTGCGGCAAGGCCGAACTCAAACCAGAGGTTTTCTGCAGCTCGGGCCATCGCCTCGTCTTCGACAAGTACGATTTCGTCGATCAAGGTGCGTGCCTGCGCAAACAACGCGTCGTCTGTCCGCCGGCACGCCATGGTGGGCACCGACGTGGTGACACGTTCCAGTTCGACGACATTCCCCGTTTCCATCGACCGATGGAGCGTTGGCGATCCGACGGGTTCCACGCCGATCACACGTATCTCCGGACGGGCTGCTTTCAGTGCCACGGCGGTCCCGGTGATGAAGCCGCCGCCGCCAATCGCCACGACGATGGTGTCGAGATCGGGAAGATCCTCGAGAATTTCCAGGCCTACGGTTCCCTGACCCGCCACGATTGTCGGATCAGCGAATGAATGGAAATACAGGGCGCCCGTTTGTTGTGCGTGTTCAAGCGCCTTGCCGTTCGCGTCATCATAGTTCTTTCCGGCGATAACCGTGGTCGCGCCCCAGCGTTTCATCTTCTCGATCTTGTCCGGGAGAACGTTGTCTGGAAGGTATATGTGCGCGGGGATGCCGACCAGGCTGGCGCTGCGGGCGACGGCCAGTCCGTGGTTTCCGCCCGAAGCAGCGACCAGCCCGCGCTTCATCTCCTCGGGCGATACGGAGAACAGTTTGTTCGCTGCACCTCTTGCTTTGAACGACCCTGAAGGCTGAAGACATTCCAGCTTGAGATAGAGCTCGCCGGGAGAGAATGGTTTGCTCAACTGGGTCGCCGGCAAAAGTGGCGTCCGCCGCACATAAGGAGAGATTCTGGCCGAGGCGGCCTCAACGTCTTGGATGTCGATCATGACAACGCTCCCTCAAACGGTGCGGCGATCACCAGGCAGCAATTTCCCGGCTCCACACGTCCCGGATGGCGCTTGGCGTAGAGGATGCCGTCCTGACGATAATGCAGTTGGAGTGGCGGGCGCTCCGGATTGTCAACGAAATGAACCTGGCCCGCGCGGTCGCCCGCCCGGACGTCTGTTCCCAGCCGGTCGAAGGGTTCGAACACGCCCCCTTCGGGTGCGAAGACATACCCCTGCGGACCAGGAATTTCGAGCACTTTGCGTGCACCGGGCGCGTTGCACGGCTTGGAATCCGATTCGAGAATTTTCAGATGTTTGAGCACATTGCGTACGCCCGTTCTGCAAATGTGCAGAGCATCCATCGACACCGTGCCCGTTCCTGCCATTTCCGTGCCGACAGTCGTCAGGCCCGCTTTGACGGCAGCGGCCGTTGACGAGCGTTGCTCGCCAAGATTGCTGACCACCACGGTCATCGGAGCGTCGAATGCCAGCACGGCCTCGATATTGCGGCGTTGGTGTTCCGGGTCTGCGGTCGGTTCGACAATCGCGCTCGGCAGAATATCGAGTGACGATCCCCCCGAATGAAGATCGATGAATGCGTCGGAGATCGGATAGAGATGATCGCAAACGAAGGCCGATATTTGTTGGGAAATCGTGCCCTGTGGGTCCCCGGGGTATGTTCTGTTCAGGTTTAGCCCGTCGACCGGCGAGGTGCGATGCGCCGCCCTGACGGCAGGCAGGTTGAGCGCTGGAATCAGAATGAGGCGTCCCGAAATTTCGCGCGGCTCCAATTCGCGAAACAGCTCTCCCACCGTGATCGGACCTTCATGCTCGTCTCCGTGATTGCCGCCGGTCACAAGCGCGGTGGGGCCGTCTCCATTCTTCACAACGGCAATGGGAATGCGTGTTGCGCCCCAGGCGTCGGAATGCGGTGAATGCGGAATATGAATGAAACCCGTCTGCCGGCCCTCCCGTTCGAAATCGACGGTGGCGAAGGCGGTTCCTTCACGGGGTTTTGAGGGAGTTCCGTAGCTCAAAATGGCGTCCCTATCATTTGGGGGGTTGCGTCTGACATTCAAAATGATAACGTTGTCATAACACGATGTCTACACACTCTCTCACGCTGGAAAACACACTCATCGATGCAAAAACGGATTCCAGGCCGTCGCGGCGACATGCAGAAATCGATCCAACCCTGTGTCGGCCTCGGCCAGGCAGACGCCGCCTTTTGCATTGACGATACCCTTCGCGGTGTTCCTGCTGGAACGGTATCGTTCGCAGCGCGCGACGTTGCTGAATCTGGCTGGTCCGCGAGTGGTGGAGACCTCTCTTATCCCGTTTTGACCGTTTCCGGTTCTGCCTACACAGGCAATCGGGATGCGATATTTGCATATGCCAAGACTCATGGCGCACTTTTGGCGCCGCACATCAAGACGCCGATGTCGGTCGACATCGCTCATGACCTGGTCGGTTCAGGTGCTTGGGGTATGTCCGTTGCCGACCTCCAGCAGGCGAGTGTCATGCTGCGGGGCGGTATTAAGCGGCTTCTGATTGCCAATCAGTTGGGCGGGGAGCGCATGGGCGATGGGTTGGCACGCCTGCTCAATACCTATCCAGACGCCGAGGTCGTCCTGTTTGCGGATTCCGAAGCGTCGCTCGCTGTTGCCGACAGGGCAGGAAAAATGTCCGGTCGGGTGCTCCCCGTTCTTATAGAAGTGGGGCTCGGACGGGCAGGGCTGCGTGATGTCGAGCAGGCACGGAAGGTTGTCGGGAAGGCTTTGACGCTTACGCATGTGCGCCTTGGCGGCGTTGCCGCGTACGAAGGGGCTGTGGCTTCGGCTGATCCCGCTGCGACAGTGGAAGCGATCGGGAACTTGAATGATCTGCTGAAAAGCGTGTTCGACCTGGTGCGGAGTGCTTTGCCCGAGCGCCGTTTGGCTCTCTCTTCCGGTGGATCCCAGTATTTCGATCTCGTCGTGAACGCCCTGTCTCCGCTGGCCCGATCCGATGGCAATGTCGATTTCGTTCTCCGCAGTGGCGCGATCTTCTTCCATGATCATGGCGTGTATGCCCAAGCCTTGGAGCGCATGGACGCTCGCAGTGGATTTGCTTTAGCGGGAGAAAGCGGGGCTCTTGCCTCGCGCGTGTTCCAGCCGGCGATGCGCGTTTGGGCGCAGGTCCTGTCACGTCCGGAGAACGATCTTGCGATCTGCGGCATCGGCATGCGCGATGTGTCCTTCGATCAGGGATTTCCGGTGGCGTTGAAATCCTGGCGCGATGGCTCGTGCAACGCCACGCTCGATGGCATCGCGGAGATCGAGAAACTCAACGATCAACACGGCTTTCTTCGTCTGAAGCAAGGAGCCGATGTCAAAGTCGGTGACATTATCGAGTTCGGCATTTCGCATCCGTGCACCTGCTTTGATCGCTGGCGGCATTTCTTTGTCGTCGATGACAATCATCGCGTGACATCCGTGCACGCAACCTCTTTCGGATAACCAGATGCAGAACCTGAACTTTCAGCAGGTGTTGCGCTATCAGGACGAGTTCCTGCACGGCATCGTCAATACCTTGGAAATGACAGCCATCGCGGCACTCTTCGGGCTTTTGATTGGCGTTGTGGGAGCCGTTCTCGTGGGCAACGGCCCTAGGCCCGTAAGAGTGCTGATCAAGGCTTATATCGAACTCATTCGCAACACGCCGCCGCTCATTCAGCTTTTCGTTATCTTCTTCATTTTTCCGAGCGCTGGAATCAGGCTTGCTCCTTTCCCGTCCGCTTGCGTCGCCCTGAGCGTCTATTTCGGCGCCTACGCGATCGAGATTATCCGCTCTGGTCTCGCCTCCATTCCTAAAAGCCAGGTGGAAGCGGGTGAGTGCCTGGGGCTGACGCGGTTCGAGGTCTTCCGCTATGTCGTGCTCGCTCCTGCACTGCGCAACATCTATCCCTCGATCACCAGTCAGCTGATTCTGCTTCTGCTGGGCACATCGGTCGCTTCCCAGATTGCGGCCGAGGAGCTTTTTCACACCGCGACCTTCGTCGAATCCCGAACCTTCCGCAGCTTCGAAGTCTACGCGCTTATTTCCGCGATCTACGTCGCTCTGGTTGTCGCCAGCCACATCATCTTCGCGGTTGTCGGAGCGTTCGCTTTTCGCTGGCCCGTGCGGCGATAGTCGGAGAATAAATCATGCGCACCTTATCCCTTGTCGATCTCATGGCCTTTCTGGAAGGTCTTCAATGGACGCTCGTTCTGGTCGTGCTGTCCTTCGTCTTCGGCGGCTTGCTGGGCCTGGCGCTTGCGTTGCTTCGCACCAGCAACATTGCTCCCGTTCGTTGGGTGGCTTCGGCATTTCTGCAACTCGTTCAGGGCGTCCCTTTGCTGGCGCTGCTTATGTTCTTCTATTTCGGGATGCCGGTCTTTCTTGGGGTTGAGGTGCCTTCTTTGACGGCAGTGACGGTCGCCTTCTCGATCTATTCGGGTGTCTTTCTTGGCGAGATCTGGCGCGGGGGCATTCAGGCCGTGAAATACACGCAATGGGAGGCCGCGGCCTCCCTTGGGCTCAGTCGCTGGGAGCAGTTCGTCTTCGTTATTGCGCCTCAGGCCCTCAAGATCTCCCTGCCTGCAACGGTCGGCTTCCTCGTGCAACTCATCAAGGGCACATCCCTGGCATCCGTTGTGGGGTTCGTAGAACTCACGCGCGCGGGTCAGATCGCCAGCGCGGCGACGTTCCAGCAGTTGCTCGTCTACAGCATCATCGCGGCGATCTACTTCGCGATCTGCTTTCCGCTCACTCAATGGTCCCGTTCACTCGAGGCGCGTCTCAATGGCACTGGTTGAAATCAAGAATGTTCGCAAATCTTTTGGGGCGCTGGAGGTTCTGAAGGATGTCTCGCTCACCGTGGAGGAAGGTGAGATCGTAACCATTATCGGTCGAAGCGGTTCCGGCAAAAGCACACTGTTGCGTTGCATCAACGGGCTGGAGGACATCCAGGACGGCGAGATCTTCGTTGAAGGACAGCAAGTGCACGCGAAGATGAAGAAGCTTCGCGAACTCCGACAGAAAGTCGGCATCGTTTTCCAGGCGTTCAATCTGTTTCCGCATCTTACGGTCGAGCGGAACATCACGCTTGCCCCCATTCGAACCGGGCGGGTTTCCAAAGCCGGCGCCCGGGCGCTTGCCGAAAAGGTTCTGGCGCAGGTCGGATTGTCGGAAAAGATCGACGCCTATCCGGAGCAGCTTTCGGGCGGTCAGCAGCAACGCGTTGCGATTGCACGCTGCCTGGCCATGTCTCCCGACCTGATGCTTTTCGACGAGGTCACTTCCGCGCTCGATCCCGAATTGGTCGGCGAAGTGCTGAAGGTCATGGAGGATATGGCCTCGCGCGGCATGACGATGATCCTGGTGACGCACGAAATGGCTTTCGCCCGCGATGTCGCGACGAAGATCGTGTTCATGCATCAGGGGCGTGTCTGGGAGGAGGGACCTCCCTCGGAACTTTTCAGCAATCCCAAAACACCGGAGCTGAAGAGCTTTATTGGAAGCAATCACTAGAGGAGAACGCAGATGAAGAGATTGGTTCAATTCGCAGCCGCAGCCGCCATGGCTATCGGTGTCGTCGCGACACCGGCCAAGGCCGACCAGTTGCAGGACATTCTATCCGCCGGTGAAATTCGAGTGGGAATATTGCTTGATGTCGCACCATGGGGCTTCAAGGATGAGAGCGGCGAGGCGACGGGCCTAGACGTGGAAGTTGCCGAACTTCTTGCGAACGATCTGGGCGTCGATCTCGAGATCGTGCAGGTCACGGGCCCGAACCGCATTCCCAGCCTGATGGCGGACAAGGTCGACATTCTGATTGCGGCCATTGGCGCAACGCCGGAGCGCGCCCAGCAGGTTGCTTTCTCTCAGCCCTATGCAGCGGTCGAGCTCGGCGTCTATGGGGCGGCCGACATGCCCGTCGCCGAGACACCGGACGAGCTTGCCGGCACGAGCATTGCCGTGGCCAAGGGAACGACACTCGATCTCTGGCTGACCGACAACGCACCGGAAGCAAACCTCATTCGCTTCGAGGATGTCGCCTCGACCCTATCGGCATATATGGCCGGTCAGGCACAGAGCTTTGCCGAAAACAGCGCCATTGTTGCCGAAGCGGCAAAGGACAATCCCGATGTTGAGATGGAGCGCAAGTTCCTTATCCGCCAGTCGCCGGCGCATGTGGCCATCAAGCAGGGCGAGCCGGACTTCCTGCGGTGGATCGATACGTTCCTTTTCTCCAATCGCCTGAACGGCAAGCTGCCGGCCTTGCAGGAGAAATGGTTCAACGTGAAGCAGGACAACCTGCCGCGTATCTGAAGAACGAGTAGAAAGAGAGGTATTTCCATGTCTATCGAGCGCTTGGAGCGCGGCTCCCGCATGAGTCAGGCAGTGGCCTGCAACGGCCTGGTGCATGTGGCAGGTCAGGTCGCGGACAATCGCAAGGCTTCCATCGAACAGCAGACCGAGGAGGTTCTTGCGAAGGTCCTTTCGCTCGTCGAGCGCGCCGGGTCTTCGAAGTCCAGGATTGTGGCGGTGAATGTCTTTCTCCCGCACATCACGGATTTCGATGCGATGAACGCGGTCTGGGACAAATGGGTCGATCTGGATAACCCTCCGGCGCGCGCCTGTGTCGAAGCCAGATTGGCCGATCCCGATCTGCGGGTGGAAATGACTGCGGTCGCCTCTCTTTGATCCCAGAGAGGCGGATGCAGTCGGCATCCGCCTCTTTCCAGTCCCATCAGGAAGATTATTCGTGCACACCGGTGTTATCAGCGATCTGGAGCTTGTCGAAGATGGCAAGTTTTCATCTTATCTATCCATTCCGTTTTCGGTGGATCGTTCGCCTTACTTCCAGGTTCGGACGCCGATTTATCGCGTGAAGAACGGGGAAGGTCCCCGACTTCTTTTGATGGCCGGCAATCACGGTGATGAATATGAAGGGGTTTTCGCCCTTGCGCATTTAATCAGACAGCTCTCACCTTCCGGATTGAAGGGAGCGGTGACGATCCTGCCTCTGGCCAACGGGCCGGCCGTAATGGCCGGTCGGCGTCGATCTCCGCTGGATGACGGCAATCTGAATCGTGCGTTCCCGGGCGATCCCGCGGGCACGCCGACAGAGCGATTGGCATATTATCTCGAACATGAACTCTTTCCCGCTCACGACGTGATCTTCGACATGCATTCCGGTGGGACCTCGATGGAGCATCTTCCCACCGCGCTGATCGAGGAGCAGGCGACGGCGGAGCGCATGAAGCGAGCGGTTCAACTCGTAAGCAATCTCGGTCAGAAATACGCCTTTGTCGCCAGGAACGGTCACGATTCTCCGACGTCGATGGGTGCTGCTGGTCGTGTTGGCGCCATCGGGATCAGCGGCGAGTTCGGTGGCGGTGGAACGGTCACGCTCGATACGATGGCCGGGATGACCTTTGCGATCGACAGCCTGATGCGAAGCTTGGGCATGATCGACAAACCGGTGCTGAGTGCTGAGGTCTCGGAGATGGTCGCGCCGGCGTTCTTGAGCCTTCACAGTCACGATCAGGGCATCTATTCAACGCGCCGCGGCTGGTTCGAGCCGCATGTCCGGCTCGGGCAGGTGGTCGCGGAGGGAGATGTTGCGGGATTGTTGCACGATCTGGAGGCTCTCGAAGAGCAGCCGAAAACTCTCAGATTCAAACTCCCGGGAATCGTGATATCACGTCGTTTGCATGCACATTGCGAGGCGGGCGATTGTCTGGTCCAGGCAGCGTCCGAACTGGCCGATGTGGATCAATTGCTTGTAGCGCAGCCAAACCGATGATGGGGCATGAGCCGACCGACTTACGATGATGTTCTGCGCGTTTCCTCACCCACCGAGGAAGCCAGTGCCGAGCGGCGTCCGGTACGCATCGAAGAAGTGGCCCGGTTGGCCGGTGTATCGCCGATTACCGTGTCGCGGGCGCTTCGCAATCCGAAGATGGTGTCGGAAGCGCGGCGTGAGCGCATCCGACAGGCGGTCGAAGCAACCGGTTATTTCTCCAATCCCCATGCCAAGGCGCTGCGCAGTGGCCAGTCCGACATCGTTGCGGCGTTTGTCTCCAACATTCTGAGTGAGCAGTTCAGTCTCGCTGTGGAAGGATTGGCCGAGGTGCTGGAACCGGCGGGATTCCAGGTCGTCCTGAGCCGCACATCCTATTCCTACAAGCGTGAGACCACGCTCGTCCGGTCTCTGACGGCCACGCGGCCGGCGGCGGTTTTCATAACCGGTGTGATGGAGCTTGAGGCGAACCGATCGTTCCTGCGCGGCCTCGGAGTGCCCATCGTTGAGAGCTGGGCCTTTGCCCGGGATCCGATCGACATGCTCGTCGGTTTCTCCAATACCGATGGTGCGCGGATGGTTGCCGAGCATTTTGCCGAACGAGGCTATCGCAAAGTGGCGTTCATTGGCCGCAGTGGCGGTCGTGGGGCTCTGCGCAGAAAAAGCTTTGCCATGCATTGCGAGCGGCTCGGACTACAGGTGCAGCGGGAGATCACGCGTGACACGGTTTCCGGTGTTCCGGAAGGCCGCGAGGCGATGCGCAGTCTTCTGGAAGAGAATCATGACGTTCAGGCGATTTTCTGTGCAAGCGACCTGCTTGCGATCGGCGGGCTCCTGGAGGCGCGCGAGCGGGGGTTACGCATCCCCGATCAACTGGCGATAGCGGGCTTCGGCGACTCGACCCTTGCGGAAGAGATTTCCCCTGGACTGACGACAATTGTCGCCGATTCCCGCAACATCGGAACACAGGCAGGCGAACTGATGCTCAAACGCTTGCGGGGCGAAACCCCGGAGCGGACCCAGAAACACGTGCCGATCGAACTGGTCTATCGCGGGTCGACCTGAAGGTTGAATCGGCAATATGAAGGTATTGGTGAGAGTAAAGCGTTGATGCGCGCATGCCGATTGCACCGCAATCGGGTCTTGGGTCCCGCGTGCTCTGTGTTGTCGCCCCGGTGGCACCGTACAGGCTGATCTTCAACGCGCCAGCCAGCCACCATCGCCGGCAGGACGATGCCATGAACAAAGCGCGCGGCGTCGCACGCAAGAAAGACCGTCGGCCATGCGATGTCGTCCGGCTCGCCCCAGCGTCCAGCAGGCACCCGTGCCAACAACTCCGCGGACCGGCCTTGTCCGACTGTAGCGCGGCTGTGCTGTCGGTCGCCACATAGCCCGGTGCGATCGCATTGACGTTGCGCCCTGCGAGGCCCACTCGTTTGCGAAGGCGCGGGTAAGTTGCGCTATGCCGCCCTTGGCGGCGGCATAGCCCGGGACATTGAAGCCGCCCTGGAAACTGAGCACCGACGCAACAAAGATGATGCCGCCGCCGTCCCGTTCGAGCATGCGGCGCGGCTCGGCGGGACATTGCGCGTAATGGGCGAGAAAGCGCGCCGCGTCGGCACCGTTGATCACGCGATGGTCGTAGGAGAGGTCGAGCGGGTCTCGGGAAATTCTCACAGCGGGGTTGGTGTTTCGGCGGCGAATGCTTCGTGAAGCCGTGCTATGAAATCAGGTGCTTCGGGAATAGGCACATCGCCGATCCCGTTTACGGCGATACCCGGTGTCAGCGAGTTCATTACCGCCGCACCAGACAATCCAGACAGGTCTTCGCGTCTGACCTCCTGCACCCTCTGTGGAACGCCCAGACGATCGAGTTGCCGACGGACGATACCCATCGTGGTGCCCAGCAGAATGGCGGCGTCCGGCCAGATCACCGCTTCGCCGTCCCAGAATGCGAGGTTCCAGATTGTGCCTTCGCTGATCCGCCCCCGGCAATCGATGAAAACGGCATCGTCGAAGCCTTGTTCGGCGGCCTGGCGCATATAGTACGTTTTGCCGACTTCGCCGACGTGCTTCACCTGGGGAAGATCTCTTTCATGCTCGAAAGCGGCCAAAGTCAGCGGCCCTTTGGGTGCCGGCCACGGTCCAAGCGTGCGTACAAGCATCTGGGGCATTGCGTCGTGTCCGGTTGCGGTAAACTCACCGGCGGGGGAGTATATCGTTGCGATCACTGAGAGATCGGGAGGGCCGACCTGCACAGCCGCGCGAAGATAGGATTGAACCTGCTCATCCGGTAGTGCGACGCCGTAAAGTTCGATGGATGCGTCGCGCAACCTCTTCAGATGCAGGTCAAGTGCGCGCGCCTGGTTGTTGCGCAGCTGAAAATAGGTGGCGTGTGCAAACCCCGCGAATGCAAGAGGTTCCAGCGCACTCACATCGTCGACCGAAGAGCCGTTGAGCTGAAGAACGAAATCGCTGTTTGCCGGGGGCGGCGCGGTGTTGGCGTGGGCCGAGGGCATGGCAAGTGCGGAAGTCAGTGCAGCCGCGCTGGTGAGCCCCGTCATATGCAGGAAGCGCCGCCGCCCGAAACCGGATTTCACAATTGCTTCATCCGGCCCTTTATCGTTCAGTGTGTTATCTTTACTCACGGTGTTTCCCTCCTATCGATTGAATTTTATTGAGAAAACCAAGGCGGGTTCATTTGTGTCTGGACCGTTATCGCCTTTAAGTGCGTGTACATATTCAACGTCTCGTGACAGAATTCGCTGCCGATACCGCTCTCCTTGAAGCCACCGAAAGGTGATCCTGCCGCAAGGTTGAAGTAGTTGTTTATCCAGACGTTTCCTGCCTGTAACCGATCGGCCGTTTCCCACGCCGCCTTCAGATTGGTGGTGTAGATTCCAGAGGCGAGGCCATAGCGAACATTGTTGGCGTCATGGATCATCTTCTCGTAATCGCTCCAGCGTATGACGGAGAGGACAGGCCCGAAGATTTCCTCCTGCGCGATGCGGGTGTCGTTCGTGGTCTCGAAGACCGTGGGTTCGAAGAACCAGCCGGCGTCGCAGCCTGCCACCTCAACGCGATTGCCGCCGGTAATGAGTAAGGCATCTTTTTTGCCGATATCGATATAGGATTGCACCCGGCGGCCCTGCGTTTCTGAAACGAGGCAGCCGAGAAGCGGTCCCTGCGATGTGGGATCGGCCACACGGATGCGCTTCATGCTCGCGGTGAGGCGCTGCATGAAATCGTCGTAGATCGCGTCGTGCAGGAACAGCCTTGTGCCCGCGAGGCAGGACTGCCCGTTGCAATACATCGATGCGAAGGTGACGTTGTCGACGATGGCGTCGATGTCTGCGGGATCGACGTCCGGAAAAACGATGTTCGGACTCTTGCCGCCCAATTCCAGCGAGACCGGGACCAACCGATTTGCGCCGGCCTGCGAGACGATACGCCCGACCTCGGAACTGCCGGTGAACGCGAGTTTCGTCACGTCGGGGTGTGCTGTGAGTGCGGCGCCGACCTCTTCGCCGAGGCCCGGCACGATGTTGATGACCCCTGGCGGGAAGATCTCCGCGATCAGCCTGCCCAGTTCCAGGGTCGACAGCGAGGCGTTCTCGTCGGGTTTCAACACCACCGTGTTGCCTGCCGCGACGGCCGGAGCGATCTTGAATGCCGTCATGATGGCGGGAACGTTCCATGGAATGATCTGGCCGCAGACGCCGTAGGGCTCGCGCTTCGCCAACATATACCCATTGGGTATCGGGCGTCCGAAACCTTCATGCGTTAGCGCGGCGGCAGCAAAATAGCGATATTGCTGCATGGCGATGGCATGGTCGATCCCGGTTTCCCATAGCCCTCGTCCGATATCCAGTGTGTCGATCGTCGTTAAGCGCGGAGCTTCACGTTCGATAGCATCGGCCAATTTGTTCAAGCATTCGGCCCGCTCTTCGGGAACGCGGGTCTTCCACATTGCAAACGCCGCTTTGGCCGAGGCGACGGCGGCGTCTATCTCGCTCGATCCGCAGCGCGCAATATCGGCCAGATGCTCGCCACTCGCTGCAGCAACGGCCGGAAAGGTCGATCCGGATACAGGCTGAAACTCATTGTCGATAAAGGCTCCGTAGACCTTTGAAAGGCTCTTTCGAGCGGCGGACACTTCCGTCATCCGACTTCCCCGTCTTTTGTGTGTTTGAGAAATTGGCCGCAGTCGTGGCTCGCCGGCATGTTCCGAAAACATGGGCCACGAAGGGCGATCGCTGGCAGGCCGGTCTCG
Organism: uncultured Nitratireductor sp.; assembly: GCF_913053745.1. Lineage (GTDB taxonomy): Bacteria > Pseudomonadota > Alphaproteobacteria > Rhizobiales > Rhizobiaceae > Nitratireductor. Next base: position 2,923 of record NZ_CAJXGF010000100.1, on the reverse strand, counting down.
GGTCGGGTTCGGCGAAAATCCTTAGCTTGACCGACAACTGCGAACAGGATCAGGCTAGGAGAACGGGGCTTGCGATGTCTATCCGCATCTGGCGGAATGTTCCCGCAGGCTATCCGTTTCTGGCGATTTTTCGGGTCTCGCTGGGCAGCTCGCCAAATCGGTCACGATAAGCTGCTGAAAACCGGCCGAGGTGAAAGAAGCCGTGAAGCATTGCAAGATCGGCAAGCTCCCTTTCCGGATGGGCTTGAAGCGTGGCGCGCAGCGCATCGAGCCGCAAGCCGCGTAGCCAGCTCATTGGAGAGAGTCCCAGATGCGTTTGGCAGAAGGTATTCAAATGACGTTCGGACAGTGCTGCGGCCCGCGCGAGATCCGATAAGGTGACGGGTCGGCTAAGATTGGCGGCGGCATAGTCGTACAGCCGATCCAGACGCCGCCGCTCGACGGTCAAACGCGTGGCTCCTTCCTCGCCGCAATCGTGTCGCTTCGTTTTCAGTTGTAGCAGAAGAAACATAGCCATGCCGTGCTCCAAATGAGCGAGCCAGGGCTGAAGTGCTTCGTTGCCGCTGCTGCTGCCTTCCAGCGCAACAAAGGCTTGAAGCTGGGCTTGCCACTGTCGGGCGGCAGCATCGGACAGCATGAGTCCCGGGTTCTGTCGCATTGCGCGATACAGATCGGGCATGCGCATCGCGTTTGCCGTGTCTTCGAGCAGCGAATGCGGAAGACGCAGGATCAGTTGTTCGCTGTTCTGCGACCAGCGAAGATTGATGTTGCTCGTGGGTGTGCTGACGATCGCTTGACCCTGCCGAACGGATTGACGCTGGCGGTCTGCTTCAATCTCAATGCCGCCGGAAAGCGAAAAATGCACCAGCGAGAAGCGGTCGTAAAGATCGGGAAGAATGCCGACCTCGGCACCGTATCGCAACGAGTAAAGCGAAAGGCGTGGTGTGTCGAACTTGTAAAGCTGTGTATCGACGCGGCCGGCGTACCATCTCAGATGATGGTCTGCGAGTTCGTTTGCGACAAGGGCGTGCGAATCCATTCTTTCTCGGGAATGGAAAATGCGGTGCCGGTAGAGCGCTTTCAGCCCCGACATGAGGTGCTCTTCCCTGGCTCTTCGATGATCATCGCAACGCGGCGCTGCTCGCGGTTTGGACGAACGCGGTTCGCAGTAGAAAGCCCGTTATCCCGTGCGCTTGTCATGTTTATATACCAAAAGAAACCTACTTTGAGTATATAGCACGAAGCCTGGAATGCAACCGTGCACCAAAGGCAGAAGTCGCGCGCTTGCGCCTGCCATTTATGGCTCAGTCTCGTGCTTCGCCATACGAAATGGGGCTTGATGCTCACTCGGAGGCTGTTTGGCGCCGGTCTTCTTGAAGCCGCCTGAGCATGAGGCGGGCGATGGCGATGCCGATGATCGTTAAGCTTCGCCTCTGCTTTCAGACGCGCCACTGTCTTTTCAAACGCATCGTAAGGGTGCGTGGATCGGGGTTTAGCGGTTGCCAGGCGGGCAGGGCAGAGCGTGGGCGGCATAGCCGGCACACCAGCCCCGCCACGCCCATTTCCGGCGCCGGCTTGCAATGCGGGAACGATGGTTCATTCGGTGATGAGAACGGTGCTTTGCGATGGCCAGTCGATGACGACCTCGTCGCCCTCGCAAAGCCGTTCCTGACCGGCGTTCTGGACGTGCACCTTGATCGCCTGGCTGGTGGTCTGCACGAAATAGGTGCTCGTATCGCCGGCGAAAATCCGCCGTGAAACCCGCCCGGCAAGGCGGTTCATAGCCTCCGGCATTGCCGCCGCGCCGGCGCGTGCGATCATCATGCGCTCCGGGCGAACCGCGCAGACTGCCGGGCCGTTGGCGCGCGCGGCCCCGTTTGCAGCGAGCACCAGCGTCCCGTCGGCCAGCCGGACGCCGCCGTCTGTGGCAATGCCTTGCAATATGTTGGCATCGCCCAGAAAGGTCGCCGCGAACTTGCTCGCGGGTCGATCGTAGATCTCTTCGGGTGGGCCTTCCTGCACCAGTTTCCCATCGCGCAGGATGCCGATCCTGTCACTCATCGTCAGCGCCTCCTCCTGGTCGTGCGTGACGAAGATGGTGGTCACACCGATCTCGCGCTGGATGCGCTTCAACTCCATCTGCATGTCGACGCGAAGCGCCTTGTCGAGCGCCGACAGGGGCTCGTCCAGGAGCAGGACGCGTGGACGGGTTACGATGGCGCGCGCAAGCGCGACACGCTGGCGCTGGCCGCCCGAAAGCTGGTGCGGGCGGCGCCCGCCGAGCTCGCCGAGCTGGACCAGATTGAGCACCCGCGCGACCTCTGTGCGAATGGTTTCGCGTGTTTCGCCGCGTACCGACAAGCCGAAGCCGACATTGTCGGCGACGCTCATATTGGGAAAGAGCGCGTAGCTTTGGAACACCATGCCGATCCGGCGCTTTTCGACGGGCACACGTTCCACGCTTTCACCGCCGATGAGGATTCGCCCCTGATCGGGAAAGTCGAAACCGGCGATCTGGCGCAGAAGTGTCGTCTTGCCGCTGCCCGAGGGACCGAGCAGGGCATAGAAGCCGCCATCGGAAAAGGCAATCGAGACGTCGTCGAGCGCCTTATGGGCGCCAAAGCTGCGGGAGATCGATTCGACGCGGACTTCCGCCATTATTTCTCTCCTGCGAAACTGAAGAAGCGTGCTGCAAAGAGCATCAGACTCATCGACACGGTAATGATGATCGTCGACACGGCGTTGATTTCGGGTGTGAAGCCCTTGCGGATCGCAGCGTAGATCTCGACGGGAAGCGTCGCCTCGCCCGGCGTCGACAGGAAATAGGATACGACGAACTGATCGAACGAAACGGCGAAAGCGAAAAGCGCGCCGGCGATTACGCCCGGCATGATCCAGGGCAGCGTCACACGATACGTCACCT
>NZ_CAJXGF010000099.1 GCF_913053745.1 uncultured Nitratireductor sp. | reverse complement strand
GCGCGCCGCTCTGGATTGTCTGCCGCCTGAGCAGCTTCGCGTGGTCCAGTTGTCGTTTTACGAGGGTATGGCGCATGCTGAGATTTCCGCAGTGCTCGGCCTGCCGCTCGGAACTGTGAAATCGCGCCTTCGCCTTGCGTTCGGCAGGCTGCGGGAACTGTTGGAAGACTTGTCATGACCATTCGGCATCATCCATCTGACGCGACGCTCGCTCAATTTGCAGCGGGTACCCTGGACGAGGGCAGCGCCCTTGTCGTGGCGACCCATGTCGGCCTTTGCGCAGCCTGCCGGCAGACGGTAGGTCGTTTCGAGGCCGTCGGCGGTGCATTGCTCGACAGGTTGGAGCCCGCGCCTCTCTCGACGGGAGCGCGAGAGGCGGCAATGACGCGGCTGGACGGCGAGGGCGCACGCGCAATCGATCTCGGTGGTGCGGACGTTGTGGCGGAAGGTCTGCCGCAGACGCTCGCCGGACACAGGCTGGGCCGCTGGCGCGGGATCGGTGGACGCGTCGCGCTGTGCTCGGTGGAACTGCGCTCGCCGAGCGATGTCCGCGTCTTCCTGCTGAAGGCCAAACCGGGCACCCAACTGCCGCGCCACCGCCACCAGGGGCGCGAATGGACGTGCGTGCTGCAGGGCGCCTTCACTCATGCCGGTGGCACCTACGGCGCCGGCGATTTCGACGAAGCGGACGAAACCGACGAGCACCACCCGTCTGTCGATCCGGGCGAGACCTGCATCTGCCTGGTGGCGATGCAGGGCCAGATCGAGCTTCAAAGCTTCCTCGGCCGGCTCATTCAGCCATTGATCAGGCTCTGAGGTCGAAATGTCGCCCGGCCTCTTTCTCTTCCTGCTTCTGATGACTGCCGTCGGGCTGAGCGCAGCCATGAGCGGGGCATGGCTCGCCTGGCGCAGCACCGGCAATTCCGGCTGGGTCGATACGGTGTGGACCTTCGGCCTCGCCGCGGTCGGCATCGCGGGATCGCTGCTCGCGCCTGACACCGCTGACGCGGCCTTCTGGCGGCCACTGCTCGTCTCGGCTCTGGTGGCAGTTTGGGCGATGCGGCTGGGAAGCCACATCGCGCTGCGCACCCGCCGCATTACCGACGATCCCCGTTATGCAAGCCTGCAGAAGGAATGGGGTAAGGACGCCGCGTGGCAGATGTTTGTGCTCCTGCAGAAGCAGGCGCTGGTAAGCGTCCCGTTGGCGCTCGCCATCGTGCTTGCTGCGTGGAATCCCGCGCCTGGCCTTCGTCTGCAGGACATTTTCGGCGTCGTCGTCCTGATTGTCGGAATCGGCGGCGAGGCTCTCGCTGACAACCAATTGCGGCGCTTCGGCCGCGATTCCGCGAACAAAGGCAAGGTATGCGAGGTTGGCTTCTGGCGCTGGTCGCGCCATCCGAATTATTTTTTCGAATGGTTCGGCTGGCTCGCCTATCCGCTGATCGCGATAGACCTGGCCGGCACCTATGCCTGGGGCTGGCTGGCGTTTGGCGGGCCGCTCTGCATCTTCTGGCTGCTGCGTTACATCAGCGGTGTGCCGCCGCTGGAAGAGCACATGATCGAGACGCGCGGTGACGCCTACAAGGAGTACCAGCGCCGCACCAGCGTCTTTTTCCCCCTGCCGCCCAAAAAAGGAGCCATGTTATGAACCCTGCGGCGTTTGCGACCGGATTGGGCGAGCGGATCGCTTTCCCGGACTTCGCCACCCTCAAGGCAATCGACATGCTGGTGGGGCGCACACGGCGCAAGCTCGCACGCGCCAACCATGCCGACACCGCTAGCTTCGCTGAAGCGATGCGCAACTATCCCATCGCGATGCATGCCGACGAGGCGAACGCCCAGCACTACGAGGTGCCCGCAGCGTTCTTCGAAACTGTGCTCGGCCCGCAACGCAAGTACTCATGCTGCCTTTACGATGGCGCGGCGACGCTGGCTGAAGCCGAGGAAGCGGCCCTTGCGGCGACCGCAGGCTACGCCAATCTGACCGACGGCCAGCGGATCCTGGAGCTCGGTTGCGGCTGGGGCTCACTGTCGCTGTGGATGGCACGGCATTTTCCTGGGAGCCGCATCGTGGCGGTGTCGAACTCGCATTCGCAGGGCGCCGCGATCCGCGAGCGTTCGGCGGTCGAGGGTCTGACGAACCTCGAAGTTCTAACGGCGGACATGAACGGCTTCGCCGTGCCTGGTACCTTCGACCGCATCGTTTCGGTGGAGATGTTTGAGCACATGGCGAACTGGCGGCCGCTGCTGGCGAAGGCGCGTGCCGCGCTCAATCCCGACGGGCGCATGTATGTTCACATATTCTCGCACAAATCGGCGGCCTATCGCTTCGACCACACCGATCCGGCGGACTGGATCGCGCGGCATTTCTTCACTGGCGGGATCATGCCCAGCCATGATCTGATGCGTGAATTCGGGGACCTCTTCGCGGTCGAGCAGGAATGGCGCTGGAGCGGCAAGAACTATGAGCGCACGGCTGCTGCCTGGCTCGACAATTTCGACCGCAATGCCGAAACGGTTGAGGCCATCCTGCGCGAGGTTTACGGAAATGAGTGGCGGTTATGGCGCCGGCGCTGGCGGCTTTTCTTTCTTGCGACGCGGGGGCTATTCGGCCATGGCGATGGCAGCGAATGGGCCGTCAGCCACTATCAGTTGGCGCCCGTCTGACCTATAGCGACCAAGCAGGCAGTCTGCTAGCCGCCGGCGACGCGATAGGCGACGTATCCCGCCGCTGCCGCGATGCCACACAACAGCGCGCCGTACACGATGTCGAGCAGCGTGATCTGCAGCGTCCAGTTACGCAGCGTGGCAAAGTTCGTAAGGTCGTAGGTCGCGTAGGCGAATGCGCCGAAAAGCGCGCCAAACAGCACCGCTGTCCATACACCGCCCGACCGAATGCCTGTGAGCGTGCCGAAAATCAGCACGCCTGCCGGGAAGGCAAGATAGAAGAAGATTGCAGGCGCAATGCGCAACTGCTCGAGCAGAATGTCACCCAGCGTGGGGCGGTATACTAGTTTGCCCATCACCGTCAGCCAGACGGCGTCGAGCAAACCGAAAACGAGGGCGATAGCGGCATATGCGGCGAGGTAGGGCATGATTCTTGATCTCATTGCTTTGATAAGGGTTACGTTTCGGCAATTGATTTGGATCACTAAAACCGCAGTCTTCCCCAGGCGCGTTGCGGCCACCCGTGTTCGGCTTGACGAATGTCCGCTTCCAGCGAAGGCAGGTCTGCGTGAACGTCCAAAGTGAGGGCGCGAAGCAGCCCTTTGCGGGCGCGTTTGCGGAGGTCGCGTTCAGAAGCCAGCCCGGTCGAGGATAATGTCGCTGATGCGCTCTAGCGTATGAGATACAGCGTTGGCCCATCGAGTTTTGGGACTGCTATCGCCAATCCTCATAATCTCCCGGATATACCTTACGGGTTCCGATTTTACTCTCGGCTATCGGCGGCGCCGATATGGTTGCTGCGGCGCTGCCGGGCAGCGCCGAGCTTTGAGGATCGGAATGGCGTTGAACCCGGCATCATGCTTTGTCCGTGGGGAGTTCGCTATCCCGCCATCGGCGGATTGAGCCGTGCGAAGCCCTCCTGCCTCCGGTAGGGGAAGTGAGGATAGGGCGCGGTCACGGCGCTGGCCTCGTCCAGCTTCGCCACCTGCTCGGTCGTCAGGCTCCAACCGACCGCACCGAGGTTCTGGCGAAGCTGTTCCTCGTTGCGCGCGCCGACGATGACCGACGAAACGGTTGGACGTTGCAGCAGCCAGTTGAGCGCGATCTGTGGAACTGTCTTGCCGGTTTCCTCTGCTATCGCGTCGAGCGCATCAACCACGCGAAAGAGATATTCGTCCTCCACCGGCGGGCCGAAGCTGGCGGTTTCGTGCAGGCGGCTGCCTTCGGGCAAGGGCGTACCGCGCCGAATTTTCCCGGTCAATCGTCCCCAGCCGAGCGGGCTCCAGACCATTGCGCCAAGACCCTGATCCTCGCCCAGCGGCATCAAATCCCATTCGTAGTCGCGCCCGACCAGCGAGTAGTAGACCTGATTGACGATGTAACGCGGCCACCCGTGACGTTCGGCAACGGTCAGCGACTTCATGATCTGCCAGCCGGAGAAATTGGAAACGCCGGCATAGCGGATCTTACCGTCGCGAACGAGCGTGTCGAATGTGGACAGGACTTCCTCTACTGGCGTGAAGGCATCGAAGGCGTGAAGTTGAAAAATATCGATATGATCGGTCTGAAGTCGGCGCAGCGCGTCTTCGACGGCACGGATCAGCCGGAAGCGCGAGGAACCCGCGTCGTTGGGTCCATCACCCATCGGAAGGCTGGCTTTTGTCGAGATCAGCACTTCGTTGCGTCGACCCTTGATGGCCTCGCCCAGCACTTCCTCGGATGCGCCATCCGAATAGACATCTGCCGTGTCGAACAGATTGACTCCAGCATTCAGGCAGATGTCAATCAGCCGGCGGGCTTCCGTCGCATCCGAGTTGCCCCAGTTGCTGAACAATGGGCCGGAGCCGCCGAATGTGCCGGCGCCGAAACTGAGAACCGGAACCTTGAGGCCGGATTTTCCGAGATAGCGATATTCCATGTGATGTTCCTTTCGGTTTGGGGCGGATGGATCAGCGGTCGAGCAGCAGACCGAGGTCGATGGCTTCCGCCATCGCCTTATTGCCCTCGTCGCCAGGATGGAGGTGATCGCCAGAATCGAAGGTCGAAATGATCCGCGCCGGGTGATCAGGATCACGAAGCACGACATCGAAATCCACGATAGAGTCGAACGCGTCGCTTTCCCTGATCCAGCGATTGATCTCCTGACGCAGCGCGTCCTTGTCGGGGTGGTGGTAATTGTCGAGCGGCGTTCCGCTGAGCGCGCCCTCGAACGGGGGTAGGGTCGCCCCGATCAAGCGGATATTGTTCATGCGGGCCAATTCTATGATTTGCCGATAGCCAGCGATCATCTCCTCGGCAGTCGGGCGCTGCTGATCGGGTGCGAAGTCGGTGCCTGGCCAAGAAATATCGTTGATTCCGATCAGAAGGATGGCCGCCTTCACATTCGGTTGAGACAAGACATCCCGCTCCAACCGGGCGGCGACGTTCACGCCCATCTTATCTTGAAGTAGTCGGCCGCCGGAAATGCCAGCGTTCAGCACCGCGATTCGGTGGGGAATCAATCGTTCGGCGAGGAAATCCGGCCACCGCGTATCGGCATCGATCGTGGCCCCGTTACCGTCTGTGATCGAATCCCCGATAATAACCACGGCGCCCGCGTTGGGAGTGTCGACAAGCACGTCGGTCAGGATCACGCGGGCATCTGTCGTATCCGTTGCGGGAAAGTCTTCTGCCATGGTGAGATCGCCATCGCCGAACCATGCAGTCTGACGGCCATCCCAGTGGAAGGTGGTCAATGGCGTTTGGTCAGGCAGGTAGATCGAGATGGCCAATTCGGCCTGATCCTCGATCGTCAGGTCCAACGGATCGCTGACTGCCGGAGCGCCGGGCGGGATCACGGTTCCGTCCTTTCCGCCAAAGGTGAGCTTGTGGATCGTCCCGGGCTCCGCCGCACTGTTCTCGCCAGCCAGCCCGAGGCTCGCGCCACCGATTCTTAGCGGCTGATCGCCATAGGTATTGGAAAAGACCAGACGCACCCGAGAGCCTCCGAGACTGATCTTCGCCACCTGTCGGACAGTCTGGTCATCGACGGATACTGGGATCTTGGTCGGGAAGGGGAAATCTGAATTCCAGATTGGCTGAGGGCTCGCCATCCAGGTGCCGACCCAGCTCTGCTCCTCGGCATTGGCCGCGGACAGGCTGGTAAGAGTAGTACCGAGTGCGATTACAGCGGCGATGACCGCTGACCGGATCGACCGTTTCGGGCGAGCCGCTGTCGAGGAGATAACGCGCATTGTTATTTAGTCCTTGGTTTGAGTTGAAGATGCGCAGTGCAGGCCGCTAAGCGAGCGAAGGGGGCATGATCTGAGCCACGGCTATCGCGCGATATCAGCGGTCCGCCGGATGCATGAAAAAACAATCGGCGCTGCTGGAGGCCGGCCAGGTCGATCGTGCTGTAATGGATTCCGAGGTGATCGAGCTTTGGGATCATGGAGGCCATCCGAGAATGTTTCGTTGCCCCAAAGATAGACACTTCACATCAGATGAAGTAGAACACGATCAGGAATATCACCTGTGAATTCATTTCAATGACTGGATGATGAATGCGACGCCCGTAAAACTCGGTGGCAAGGGCTTCGGTGACTTTCAAACTGGTCGGCAGCCCAGCGGTTATGGCCATGCTCTCGAACTGGGCGATTCCAGCCGGCGAAGTTTGTTCGCAATCGTCGATCCGGCCGATATCCTATAGAGAAGAATCCTGATTAAAAACGGCATCAAATCTGGAGAATTCAAGGATTCTGACGGTCTGCCGCGTGAACTGCTCGGAAGGAGTTGGTAGGTCATGGGAAGTCTTCAGCAAAACCGATCCGGAGAAATGGAAGTTTTCGTGCGTGTTGTGGAACTGGGCGGCTTCTCCCCTGCCGCGCGGGCCGCGAACATGACGCCCTCGGCCGTCAGCAAGTTGATCGCCCGGCTGGAGGCCAGATTGAGCGCCAGGCTGCTCAATCGCTCGACCCGCCAACTCCAGCTCACGCCCGAGGGTTGCACATTCTACGAGCGCGCGACGCGCATCCTCGCCGATATTGCGGACGCCGAGCGCGCGGCGGGGAGTGGGGAACAAGCGGTAGGCCGCGTTCGCCTCAATACGAGTGCCTCCTACTTCAATCACATTCTTGCGCCTGTGCTGCCCGAGTTCCTTGCGCTTCACTCCGGCGTCACGCTGGACATCGTTCAAACCGACGCCGTGGTTGACCTTTTGGCAGAGCGGACCGACGTTGCCGTCCGTGCGGGGCCGTTAAAGAGCTCCAGCCTCGTTGCCCGCAAGCTTGGCGAGACCGCGCAGATGATCGCAGCCGCTCCGAACTATCTTGAACGTTACGGCGAACCGCGAACGATCGCTGATCTCGAACAGCATAATCGCCTGGGCGTCGGCTACGCCCGCGCTGTTGATGGCTGGCCGCTTCGAGATAAAGGGAAAACCATTGTCGTGCCGGTGACGGGCCGCGTGCAGGCGAGTGACGGTGAAGGGCTGCGCCGTCTTGCCCTGTCCGGCGTCGGCCTCGCTAGACTTGCTGCCTTCACCGTGCGCGATGATATTATTGCGGGACGCCTCGTACCGGTTCTTGCCCACCTCGATGCCGGTGAGAAGGAACTCTTCCACGCCGTCTATGTCGGCCAAGGTGGGCCATTACCGTCTCGAGTTCGGGCGCTCCTCGATTTCCTTGCCGAACGCGGGCGCCTCCAATAGCTGTCGGCGTTGCCCGCGATCCAGATTTGAGCGCTATTGTACTCGCTGGCGGAAGGGATGGCCCTCAACCATCCGATCGGTTCTCAATGGATTTCAGTGAACCTTTGAACTCGATGGTCGTAAAAGCGAGGTCCGAATCGCCGGTGTTCGTCAGGTCATGGACCATCGTTTCACCATCGTCGAAGGCAAACACGGTGCAGTCACCGACCGCATAATTGGTATCCTGGACCCTGCCATCGGCGAACACAGATCGTGCTTGCCCATCGGTAAGCGCAATCCAGCAATAGTCTAACTCATGCCGATGGAATCCCATTCGCTCACCGGGTGCGAGCTCTATTCTCCACACTCTGGCATAGTCCGACTCGGAAACGATGGTCTGACCGACCCGGGGACTCGCGTTTGCGATCTCATCTCCAAGCGGATTTGATGCTTTAGAAGAAAGTTCGTTCATAACAGACACCTCAATTTGATGCTTAGGTCGTCGGAATAACGCCGCCATCGACGTTGATGATGTCCCCGCTGATGAACTCGGAAAGGTTCGAGGCGAGATAGAGGACCGCAGAAGCGACATCACCTGCGGTTCCAAGTCGCCCGGCCGGCAACTTCGAGTCCTTCAAGAATACGTCCACCGCGTCGTCAATTGATGTCCCATATTGTTCAGCCAGCGCATGAAGGAACCCGCCTGGCCGGTCCCAAAGCTCGGTGCGGATGTGCGCCGGGGCAACGACGTTTGAGCGAATGCCTTGCGGTGTGAACTCACGAGCAAGCGCCTTCGAGAGCAACGCGATTGCCGCCTTGGAGGCGCTGTAATCCGGAAGGAGAGGATGGGGCATCCGGCCAGCTTCCGAGCCGCAGTGGATGATCGCGCCTTTTTGCTGGGCCAGCATATGAGGAATTACGGCGCGTGACATCCGGACATAACCCAACAGGTTGACGTTCATTGTCCGCATCCACTCCGCATCCGAGACATCCAAGAAACCGGTCCGGCTTGGACACACCGCTGCGTTGTTGAACAGGACATCGACGCGCCCGAAGGTGTCCATGGCCGCTTCCGCGACATGCTCGCCGGACCCTTCAGTGCCAAGGTCGATATTCAGCGTTGCCCACCTGACTTTCGGGGCCAGATTGCCCGCAGGTGACATGTCGCGGCTGACTCCAAAAACGCGGGCACCTTCTGCGAGAAACCGCTTCGCGGTTTCAAGACCAATGCCGGAACTCGATCCCGTAACAATGACGACCTTGTCTTTCAGATTAAGATCCATCGTTTGTACCCTCTATTTTAAATGTGACCATAAACTCGATTAGAGCAGCTTGAGCTTTGTCGTGCGGGAGACGATGGACACTGCGATAACGATGATGATGCCCTTCACGATGCTTTGGATGTAGGAATCCATGCCCATGAGGTTGAGCCCGTTGTTCATGACACCGATAAGCAACGCACCGAAAAACGTACCGAGCACTGTTGCTGTCCCGGGCCGAAGCATCGTCATGCCGATAAATACCGCTGCGAGCCCATCCAGGAGATAGGCCTCCCCACCATTCGGCTGCCCTGAACCCAACCGGGCAGAGAGGATGATGCCGGCGATCGCCGCAAAGAATGCGCTCAGGGCTAAGCCATACACTCGATATGAACGAACTTTGATGCCCGACAGCTCTGCCGCGCGGGCGTTTCCGCCGACGGCATAGAGATACCGTCCGAACGTCGTGCGCTCCATCACAAACCACGATGTGATTACAACGACGATCATGATCCGCGCTGGAACCGGCAGGAACCCGAAAATCCTGCCCTGGCCGATAGCCAGATATTCTGCAGGGATACCACTGTAAATCGCCCGGCCACCGGAAATCATGAAGTTGATGCCCCAAAGAATCGAGCCGGCGGCGAGTGTCGCAATCAACGACGGCACGCCGACGCCGACAACAATTGCAGAATTGACGAGTCCAACGATGAGACCGGCGAACAACGAGGCAAGGATCGCGAGCACCGGCGACACTCCACCCGCCATGAGCAGGGGCGCAAGAAGACCCGCAAGGCCGACAACATATCCGACCGACAGATCCATCTCCTTTGCCGCAAACGCGAAGGTGAGACCGATTGCCACGATGGTCAGCATTGAAATCTGCTGCAAGATGTTCACCAGATTGGTCGTGGTGAAGAACCGATCGCTCCCAAATGCGAAGCCAAGGAATAGGAGCGTCAGTACGACGAGCGTACTGTATTTCTGAACCAACAGCCCGGTATCGATCCGGCGTTTGTCGCGCGTGGCGCTCTCATATGTAGCCATAGTCATTGGGTTGCCCCCGCGATTGCATTGATGAAGTGGTTTTCGCTGAAGTCATCACGTTCTATTTGTTCAGCGTCCCGCCCGTTTCGGAACGCGATGACACGATCGGATATGCCAGCGATCTCCATAAGGTCGCTCGATGCGACGACAACGGCCGCTCCCTTGTCCGCAAGCGAGACGATCAGGTCGTGGATTTCCTGTTTTGCGCCGACATCGACGCCCTCGGTAGGTTCAAGGAACACAAACAGATGATACTTGCCCTCTGAAGCGTACTGCCACTTGGCGACGGATACCTTCTGCTTGTTTCCTCCGCTGAGTTCGACGATGCGGGTTTCGCAGCTTGAGGTTTTGATGTTCAGATTCTTGATCTGACGCTGGGCTTCACGGCGCTCCTTCGCCATCCGGATCAGCCCGAGCGGCTTGATGCTGATATCGTCAATTCCCACCATCGACATGTTCTCGCGAACCGACCATTCGCCTATCATGGCGTTGATCATTCGATGGTCAGGGATCAGCGCCGCACCTTGTCGCTTCATGTCCCGGACGCTGCTGTGCTCGACATTCCTGCCCCGAAAACGGTAGCTCCCAGCTTCCCCGCTCTTCGGCTCGAACAGCGATTGTGCGAATTCGAAGTGCCCCGAGCCAGTCAAGCCAATGAGACCGATCACCTCTCCCTTTCGAATCTGGAGATCACCGACGTGGAACCGCGCTCCTTGCCAACCGTCCACATCGACCACAATTTCGGCGTCGAGCGGAGGTGTCCTGGTTCGCGATCTGGACTCCCCGGCCGGTTTCGCCCCGTTACTGCGGGTGAGCATGAGGTCGATCAGTTGACGCTCGCTGATGTCGTCGGTTTCTGATCGCAGATGGCCAACTTTTCGTCCGTCCTGAAGCACAGTGATTTCGTCGCAAAGATCGATCACCTCCTGCAGAAAGTGGCTGATCAGCACGATGGCCATACCCGTTTCGGACAACTGACGGATCAGTTCCCAGAGGCTTCGCTTCTCCTTTGCAGGGAGCGTTGCGGTGGGTTCGTCGAGAATCAGGACCTTCGGGCGACAATAGAGTGCACGAAGGATCTCGATCACCTTCTGATCTGCATAGGGCAGTTCGTCGACCCTTCGGTCGAGGGCAATCCGGGTGTCCGGAAAATACCGATTGGCGAACGCTTCCGCCTGTTGTTGGGTGCCACGCGGATCGATGACGAACCGGTTTCGCACCGGCTCGAATCCAAGGCAGATGTTCTCGGCCCCGGTAAGATGGGGAACGAGATTGCCTTCCTGAGAGACGAGCGAAACGCCATGCGCAACCGCCCCGACAGGGTTCTCGAAGGCAACCTCGTGCCCGCCGATTTTCAGTGTTCCGGAAGTGGGTTTCACGGCGCCGCTCAAGATCGAAACCAGAGTGGTTTTACCCGCTCCGTTTTCACCAATGACGCCGTGGACCTTTCCCTCGACCACCTCGATGGATACGTCATTGAGCGCTAGGGTGCCCGGCCACTGCTTGGTGATGCCATCGAGTATTATTGACATTGTGCACCTCTCGACTGAAGCGGAGTGGAATGCGTCCTTTCCGGACGCATTACTCACAGTCGTCCCCGGTGAAGAGGGTCGCATTGTAGTAGACGATATCCCTGCCTCCGGTTACGGATTTCGGTTCCGCTCCGTCGACAATGACTTGTTGAGCATAGCTCGCGAGGTTCCAGCCCCACTCTTCAAATTGCTGCTGACCCGTGGCGATGAACATCGTGCCTGGCTGGCATATCTCGCGCAGGGCCTCCGGCATGCCGTCCATTCCAGAGACAGGGACCTGCAAGCCCGCTCCTCGGAGTGCGGTGATGGCTGCCTGCGCCGGTTCGTCCCACGGCGTCCAGACAGCATCGATTTGGTCACCATATCGGGTGGCAAAATCCTGAACCGCGTTCAAAGTGTCCTGATAAAAGGAACCGGCGGAGAAGCTGTATTCGCCGATAACATTGATCTCAGGATACTCCTTCAGAATGGCGCGAAGTGTATCGGTGCGCTCGCGCACTGGCTTGATCTGATCCGTGGTAATAATGATCAGATTTCCGCGTCCTCTGATCTCGTTGATCAGGCTAAGAGAAACCTCTGCCGACATCTGCCAGTTGTTTGTGGTGATGTCTGCCGTCGAACCGGGAATCCAGCCGGAATCGACCGTGTAGACGGGGATGTTCGCTGCCTCCGCGCCCCGCAGTGCATTGCTGGATGCGCGCAGGTCGGCATAGGTCACATAGATTACGTCAACACCTCGGCTAACTGCGTCATCAATGTTGTTTGCGACTCTCTCGGCCGACCCGACTGAATCGAGATAGGAAACTTCCCAATCCGAGATGCCGTTTTCGCTCAGGAATTTCCGAAATCCGTCCTGTGTCCGCTGCTCGGCCTGAAACGCGGCGTTGCCTTGCACCCAGCCGATGCTTACCGGCTCGGCAAATGCTGGAACGGCCAGAATCAGGGTGATCGAGATCGATCCCACGAAGCTCACTATTTTCGACATTGCATTTCCTCCCAGTTTGAATTGATGAAATTGACCGGCATCGCCGCTCTCCTCCAAGCGGGCTGGTCTGGCTAAAGGACGGACCGAATGGTTCCACCCTCTGCACGCATCGCCATTCCATTGAGATGCCCGCTCGCGGCTAGGTGCAGCACGCTGCGGGCGATTTCCTCCGGTTCGATCATGCGACGGATGAGTGACGTCGGCTCAGTAACGTCAAAGTAGTCAGCCACCACTGCCTCGCGCGACGTACCCTTCTCGGCAGCGATCTCCTCGTGGTAACGCCGGACGGCTTCGGTATTCGTCGGACCCGGCAGTATGGTGTTCACACGTACGGCCGTTCCCTGCGTGAGTTCGGAAAGCGCACGCGAAAGGCCGAGTAAGCACGTTTTCATCGCACCATAGTGTGCCATCCACGCTTGTGGCTTTACGGCACTCTCGCTGCTTATGAAGACAATACTCCCGTCACCGCGCCCGAGCATATCTTTCAGCGCTAGCCGAGACATGCGCACGCCAGTCATTACATTCACGTTGAAATAGCGGAACCAATGGTCGTCTGTGGTCTCGAAGAAGTCGCGAACCTCAAAGATTCCGATGTTGTTGATGAGGATATCGACCGGACCCCGATCAGTAGCATAGGCATAGAGGCGTTCGGCTTCGCCTTTGACCGTGAGGTCTCCATCCAACCCGTAGCAGGTCTTGCCAAGGGCCGAACACGTCGCCTCTACCTCGTCACGACTGATCCCGCTTATGGTGACAGATGCGCCTTCTTGGACGAATAAAGCGGCAACAGCTCGCCCAATTCCTGTGGCTCCGCCGGTCACAAGCACGTTCTTTCCAGTAAGTCCGTAGTCCATTCTAAAATTCCCATGAGGTATCATTCGGTGCAGTGGACTGCGCCGCTATGTGTTGTCGTGGGCACGCTAAACTTCAGCTCAGCGGCGAAAGGCGAGCGCTTGTCGGGTCATTCCAATTGCGGTCCGCTCCTGGACAGTTCCAGGATGCGCGGCAAAGTCTCAATGACACCCGAAACGAATATATCGACACGAACTCGAATTATGGGCTCCAAGCTCTCAGGAATTTCGTTTCGGTAGATGAACTTGCGAACTCCCATGTAGAAGAAGCTGGAATGAAATCCCCACACAATCTCTCGCACGAGTACTTCTGTTTCCGGGGTGCTCCTAAATTCGAAGCCCGCCTCTGCCGCGACCTCGGCGAAGATTAGCGGAAACGTGGTATCGTGTAGGAGGCCGAGATATCTTATCGTGATCTGCGGGTCTTCGAGTGCAGATGCGACGAAGATTCGGATCCATCGTTCGTCCAGGATGGTATCGGTGTAAGCGATGAGGTAGCGAGCGAGGCGCTCTCGGACCGGCATCGAGCGATCAGCGAGCAGCTCGTTCCAGCCGGGATCCCAACGCCGTAGATAGACCTCGTCGTAGATTTTCTGAAGCAGGTCGTCGCGGTTTTTGAAGTACCGATAGAGGAGCGGTTGCGAAACACCCAGCGCGTCCGCCAACTCCCTGGTCGTAAAATGCAACCCACGTTGCGCGACGAAATCGATCGCAAAGTCCAGGATCTGCTGTTCTCGATCAGCTGCATCAAGATATTTTTTTGCCGATTTCGCCATGACTCTTCGTTCGCCACCTTGGAGGTGCCGGCCCATTTGCATACGAAACAGATTGATCTCGATCGAGTCTGACCGACGACCTCCCAACGCTCTCTCCTTGAGCAGAGTGGAGGTTAACACCATCGCAAAAATTATCAAGTGATAAATTATCAGTCGATCATTTTGTGTGCAGCTTCCGAGCCAGAAAGTCGAGAAATGTACGGATTCTCTGGGGAACGTGACTCTGGGCAGAGTAGATCGCCGAGATCGGTTCACTCTCGCAGGCATCCCAGTTTTCGAGGATTGGAACCAGTCTGCCCGCGGCTAGATCGCCGCTGATATGATACTCGGACAGTCGGGCAATCCCTGCTCCGGCAAGGGCGAAGAGACGCATGGCCTCACCGTCGCCGACGGTAAGTTGTCCGCCGATATCGACATGGATTGAAGCACCGTCTGCCGGATCTCTGAACTGCCAGGTGTTGAGATGGGCGCGCGCGCCAAAGGTGAGACAACGATGATGACGCAGTGACTCGGGACGATCAGGTGTGCCGTGCCGCGCGAGGTAGTCCGGAGAAGCGATCACGATCCGGCGCGAGTTGAGCAGTCGGCGGGATCGCAGAGAAGAGTCATGCAATACGCCCGTCCGGATTGCGATGTCGGTCTTTTCTACGATCAGGTCCACAGGGTCGTCACTTAACTCTAGATTGACGCGAATGCCGGGGTGTTCGTCGAGAAAGCGAACGACAAGCGGCGACAGTATGTGGAACCCGAATGGCAGATTGCTGCTGACTTTCAGACTTCCCTCGACAGCTTCGGCCTTTCGCGCAATCTTCGCCTCGGCTTGAGCGATGTCCTGGACGATTTCCTTGGAGACCTCGTAGAAGTCCACGCCTTCGGCCGTCAGTCTGAAGCTGCGTGTCGAGCGCACGACAAGTTGAACCCCAAGTCGCCTCTCCAACCGTGTGACTGCCTTGCTGATCGCAGACGGCGATATCGCAAGGGCGCGCGCTGCGCCTGAGAAGCTGCCCGCATCCACAATCGTGACGAAAACCTCCATCTCCAACACTCTGTTCTGCATCTGCGTCCCTCGTGAACTTATTTCATTTCAGTTATTCCAGATGTCGGGCTACCGGGCCAGAGGCGAAAGGATCATCCTCCCGGCACACTTAGAAACGGGAGGTATTCCATGTATCAGAAGCGCGCCTTGATCGTTGGGGCGACTGGCATTGTCGGGCTCAACGTTGCCGAACACCTCAGAGATCTGGGGGGATGGGAAATCCACGGTGCGTCGAGACGACCGCCGTTCGGCTCGTCCTACATCATTCCGCATACGGTCGATCTGTTGAAGCGGGAAGAGGCTCTCACTGCGCTGGCTGACCTCTCGCCGACTCACATCTTCTACTGCTCCTGGACGCTTGGTGGCAACGAGGACGAGAACATTCGGCTAAACGGTGACATGCTCCGGAACGTGCTAGATGCCTTTGCGAATAAGGGATGCGTCCAGCATGTCGGCGTGGTGACGGGGACGAAGCATTACCTCGGCCCATTCGAAGACTATGGCAAGGTCCAACCCATCACGCCGTTTCGCGAAACAGCGCCGCGCTTGTCAAAGAAGAACTTCTACTACGAACTCGAAGATGTGGTTATCGACTACGCCGCACGGTTCGGGTTCGGATGGTCGGTGCATCGCTCGCACACCATCATCGGCTACGCGGTGGGCAACCTCATGAACATTGGCGCAACACTTGCCACGCACGCCTCGATCTGCAAGGCGACCGGGCAGCCTTTTCGCTTCCCGGGCACTCCGACGGCTTACCGAGGGCTGAACGACATTACGGACGCGCGTATCCTTGCAAAGCAAATTGTCTGGGCGGGCACGGAGCCGAATGCTCGCAACGAGGCGTTCAATGCGGTGAACGGCGACGTTTTTCGTTGGGAGCAGCTATGGAAGGCCATTGCGGACTACTTCGAGATTCCGGTGGCGGAGTATCCAGCGGAATACAACTCCCTTGCCGAGCAAATGAAGGATCGAGGGGTGGAGTGGGACAAGATCGTTGCCGAGAACGGCCTTCAGCCGAACCGGTTGGATCGACTAGCCTCGCCTTGGCATACCGATCTCGATCTTGGGCGACCGATGGAATGTGTGCACTCGATGACGAAAGCCCGCTCCTTTGGCTTCGCCGAGACACAAGACACGGAGCGGTCCTTCATCGATGTTTTTGATCGCTTGCGGGCAGAACGCATCATCCCGTGACACTGGTCTCAGGCGGAACCCGTCGATGCGCGTAAGGCACAACCTGCGGCGTCGGCGGGGTTTCCCGCTACGCATCGAGCTTCCCTCCGGCACTGATCGTCCGTTTGGCCGATTGCAAACCTCTTTGGAGGGATTGGAACACGGTCGAAACCATGCCCCCATGCGGTCTTCCCCTTATGGTCGTGCGTGCTCCAGAATTCCAGGCCGTTCGCGCGTCCTGACGGGCCTGCTGCCAGCTTCCCGAAAAACAGTTCGTCTTCGGGTAATGCTAGAGGAAATCAGCCATCATGGCGGTATAGAACACTTTTGTCCGGGGACCGGCCAGAATCGGATCGATCAGGCGCACACACTCTTGGTAGTGTTTGGTCTTGCGATGCTCTTCTAGAGCAGCTTCCGATGTGAAAACTTCGTAGATGAGGAAGCGGTTCTCGTCGTCCGGATCGCGCAACACGTCAAAGCGTAGATTGCCCGGTTCCTCGCGTGTACCTTCGTAGTTGATGCGGAAGGCCTCGAGAAACGCCGGTACGTGCCCTTTCTTGACATTGATGCTGACCATTTGAATGAGCATGTCGATATCCTGATTATGCTTTACTGGAACGGATGGGATTGAAGGTTACAGTCCCGGCGCCTTCCACATGGCGGTGGTGACGCCTTCGTTGACGAGCTGGCGCTGCAATGCGTAGGCTCGCGCCCAGCGTTCGCCGGCCTCGTCATAGACTTCCTTGTCGGCGGTGACCGGCTCGAAGCGCCGGTCCCAGCGCACCCAATCGGTGGATGCTTCTGGCAGTCCGCCGTAGAGGCCGGCACCGACGGCCGCTGCCGCCGCGCAGCCGAGCGCCGTCGCTTCCTTGACAACCGGCGTTACGACCGGAAGCCCCGTGGCGCTCGAGAGGATTTGCGCCCAATGGGCTGACTTCGATGCGCCGGCGGCAAAGACGATCTTTGCCGGTGTTTTGCCGGCAAGGGTGAAGATCGCGTCCAGATTGCGGGCCGCGACAATGGCTGCGTTCTCCTGGAGGGCGCGGAAGATGGCCGCCTTCCCGGATTTCTCTGGATCGATCGACAGGTTCAGGAGCGATGGAGCGGCATGGTACCAATTGCCATAATGCATGACGTCCGAGAACACAGGAATGATGCCATGGGCGCCGGGTGGCACGCTCGTCGCCTTCTCCTCGAGCAACGCGTAAGCGTCACCGTGCTCCCCTGCCGCCGCCATTTCCTCTGCGCCGAAACTGTCTCGGAACCAGCGCATGACAGCACCAACGAAAAAACTGATCGCCTCGGCCTGATTCAGTCCTGGCACTGCATGCGGGTTGATGCGCAGATTCATGGACGTGTCGGTAAGGTTCGGCGATACGTTGACGATCTGCTGCCAGAAGGTGCCGCCGAGCACGGCACAGTCGCCCTCTCGCACCAGGCCGGTGCCGACGGTGCCAATCTGGCAATCGCCGCCGCCCATGACGACGGGTGTTCCGGCCGTGAGACCGGTTTCTTCTGCCGCTCCGGCGGTGACCCGCCCTATGACCGTGCCGGTTTCCACGCATTCCGGGAAGATGTCGCTCTTGAGGCCTGCCCGTTGCATCGCATCGGGCAGCCAGGTTCGGCTGGTGAGATCGAGCAGGCCCGTGGTTCCGGCGTTCGATGGATCGTTGGCGATAACGCCGGAAAGACGGGCCAACACCCAGTCCGACAACATGGCGATGCGGTGCGCGCGCTCGTAAACGTCCGGCAGATTGCGTTTTAGCCACAGGAGGCGGGGCAGGGCACCCAGTGCGAAGGTCTGTCCGGATTTGGCGTAGAGCTCGGCTTCGAGCTCCGGAAACTCCTTCTTCAGGTCCGCGACCTCCCTGCTGGCACGGCTGTCGACATTGGCACAGGCCCATATCTCACGCCCGTTCTTGTCGAAAAGGACGAAGGCCTCGCGCATGCTTGTGGCGCTGACGCCCGCGATCTCGCTGGCGGCGATGCCCGCATCGGCGAGCGCTTTCCGAATGGCGCTCGACAAGAGCGCCCAATTCCCTTC
>NZ_CAJXGF010000098.1 GCF_913053745.1 uncultured Nitratireductor sp. | reverse complement strand
CGCGATCCATGGGCGGCAGGTCGTTCAGGCTCACGCAGCCCTTCACGAACAGAATGGGGCGTGCAAACAGCAGGCGGCCGCGCTCGATGATATGGGGAGGATAGTCGGGCTGGCTCATCTCTCTGACCCTAAAAGTAGGGCCCGCCGGATCAGCGGCGGGCCCTGTTATTTGATTACTTTGGCTCAGCTCTTGCTGGGCTCTGCCGGCTTGGGCTTGCGACGGAAGGTGTCCACGATGTTGCCGAGCAGGTTCACCTCGACGCCATGGCGCTTCATGATGAACCACTGCTGGGCAATGGAAAGCGTGTTGTTCCAGGCCCAGTAGATCACCAGACCCGCCGGGAAGGTGCCCAGCATGAAGGTGAAAATCACCGGCATCCAGTTGAAGATCATGGCCTGGGTCGGATCCGGCGGCGGCGGATTGAGGCGCATCTGCACCCACATGGTAATGCCCATGATGACCGGCCAGATGCCCAGGTGCAGGAACGAGCCCAGGATCGGCAGAGCGGTCGGATCCCAGGGGATCAGGCCGAACAGGGTGAAGATGTTGGTCGGATCGGGTGCCGCCAGATCCTGAATCCAGCCGAAGAATGGCGCGTGGCGCATTTCGAGCGAGATAAAGATGACGGTGTAGAGCGCGAAGAAGACCGGGATCTGAATGAGGATCGGCCAGCAACCCGAGAGCGGATTGATCTTCTCTTTCTTGTAGAGCTCCATCATCGCCTGCTGCTGCTTCATCTTGTCGTCCGCGTATTTCTCGCGGATTTCCAGCATGGCGGGCTGCACCTTCTTCATGTTCGCCATGGATTTGTAGGACTTGTTGGCGAGCGGGAAGAAGATGAGCTTGACGACGACGGTGGTCGCCAGAATGGCCACACCGAAATTGCCGAGCAGCTTGAACAGCCAGTCGATCAGATAGAACATCGGCTTGGTGATGAAGTAGAACCAGCCCCAATCGATCAGCAGTTCGAACTGGCGAATGCCCTTGTCGTCTTCATAGGCGTCGACGACACCGACCTCCTTGGCTCCGGCGAAGACCATGAGTTCCGTGGTTGCGGATGCACCGTCGGCGACTGAGATTTCGTCGGTCAGATAATCGGCCTGATAGCGGGGCGAGCCTTCGCCCGAATAGGTGTAGCGCGGCTGAAACTCGCGGCCGGTCTGGGGAACCATGGTCACCGCCCAGTACTTGTCGGTGATGCCAAGCCACCCATCGCTCGATTTCGACGGCGTGATGCGGTTTTCTTCCTCGACGTCGGAATAGTCGATTTCCTGCAGCCCCTCCTCGCCGGTCACGCCGATAAGGCCCTCATGCAGAATATAGATGCCGGAGGTCTTGGGTGTGCCGATGCGGGTGGTGCGGCCGTAATTGCGCAGAGCGACAGCGGCGCCGGAAGCGTTCTCCACCGTGTCGGAAACCGTGAAAAGATAGTTTTCGTCGACCGTGAACGTACGCTTGAAGGTCAGGCCGCTGTCATTGGTGAAGGACAAGGTGACCGGCGTCGACGGCGTGAGAGCCTCGCCCTCGGAAAGCGTCCATTCGGTCGATGGGCCAGGCAGCGTGCCCGCCGCCTCGCCGCCCACATAGCCGGTCTCGACGTAGTAGCCGTCCGGCCCGGTCGACGGATTCAGCAACTGGATGTTGGGAGAATCCTTCTTGACCGTCACCCGGTAGTCCTTGAGGAGCAGATCGTCGAGCCGGGCGCCGGTCAGGTTGATCGAACCCGAGATACGGGGCGTCTCGATTGTCACCCGCTCGCTGCCGGCCACGGCTGCGGCGCGGTCGAGGGGCGCGGCGGCCTGGTTGGCATTGCCGGGAATGGCGCCATCGCCGGTCGACGGAGTGGGTATATCGCTGTTCTCACTGCCGGAGGTCGTTCCCGCCGGCGCGGTTTCGGTGGCCTGCCGCTCTTCGATCTGCACGGCCTCCCGCTGCTGCTCGATGCGCGGGTTCATGTAGAACACCTGCCAAAGCGTCAGGATCAACACGGACAGCGCGATCGTGATGAGAAAATTGCGATTGTTATCCATCGAGGTCCTTGCCCTTTCCGCGTCCCGCGCCGGGGTCTCCGATGCGGCGGGAAAGCTCGTCTTTCAGGGAGGCGAACGGCGCATCAAGCACAGATCGCCGCGCCACGATCACATAATCCTTGCCGGCGGCCATGTCGTGAACCGCATGAATGCGACAGGCTTCTTTAAGCCGCCGGCGCACGCGGTTTCGAACCACCGCATTGCCGACTTTCTTGGTGACTGTGATGCCCAGCCGTGGCGGATCTTGGTCGCCGCGATCGAGCACCTCCAGCAAAAAACGCCGCCCGCGCCGCTTTTCACCGCGACGGACAGCCAGAAACTCGGCGCGCTTCTTCAGGCGTGCCGGAGGTGGAACGGCTGGCCGGTCCGTCATCTTTCCGGCCTCGCCTCCAAACCTTATGCGGACAGCCGCTTGCGGCCACGATTGCGGCGCGCTGCAACCACGCGACGACCGCCCTTGGTGGCCATGCGGGCGCGGAAACCGTGCCGACGCTTACGAACGATCTTGGAAGGCTGATATGTACGCTTCATTTGTTTTAATACCGCGGAGTGCGGCCCTTCTTCATTCTGTTTCTATGAACAGGAGCTTTGCTTTTCAGGCCTCACCGAGGGCACGAAAACGCGCCGCCGGACGCAAGGCCCAAGCGTGGCCGGGCTTATAGGAGTATGGGTGCGCCGAGTCAATCAAAACGGTTCCCTGGAGGCACTGCCGCGGCAATGGGTCTCTCATTGCCGCGCGTCACCGTTTCATTCCACGGGAACCTGTCCTGCAACAGCCCTTTCGGCGGGATGCGCGCTTTCAGCCAAACCGGCGGCAACACCGGCCCTGTCGGCGACGCTGCGATTCTGGCTCATCTTGCGCTTGCCCTCAAGGCTCGCGATGGGCAGGCGCAACCCGATTATTCCGCGCAACTGACCCTTTATGAACTTTTCGGGGGCGTCCGAAACCGACCAAGCTTCCGGCCGGTCGGCTTCATGCAAGGCCGTCAGGCGCTCCACCACGGCGCGAAGTCGCGCCTCGTCGTCGAAGAACTCGATCGGCCCGCGCGCGTGAACCGCACTGTAGTTCCAGGTCGGAACGACCTTGCCATGCTCCTTCTTGGAGGCATACCAGGCAGGCGTCACATAGGCGTCAGGCCCCATGAAAATGGCCAGGGCTTCACCGGACGGCGTGTCTTTCCACTGCTCATTGGCACGTGCGAGATGACCGTAAAGCGTGCCGAAAGGGCCTTCGGCCTCGTCGAGAAACAGGGGGAGCGGACTGGCGTGAATCCCATTGGCGCCGGATGTCACGACATTGGCCAGCCGCGCGGCCCGCATCAGATCGTGAAGCGCCGGCAGGTCTTGCTCGCGAAAGGCGGGTGGACAATACATTTCGGTTTCATCTCCGTAACGGATCACCACAACCTAACGCGATCGACGCGCAGTCAAAAGAAACATGTGCTCCTTGCACAACAGGAATGTCCGTGTGGTGCAAAACCCTAGCGAGGGCGTTCCATGCCCTGCCGGAACTGTTCGAAAATGTTCTCCACGCCGCGCTCGTAGTCGTCGCGGGTCTTGCGGCCGGTCTCGAACATCTGGCCGAACAGATCGTCATAGGGATTGCGCGGACGACCGCTCGGATTGGGCTCCGGGGCGGGTTCGGGCGCAGCACGGCCCTGCGGTTCCGCCTGTTGCGTGCCCTGCCCGCCGCGCAGGAACTCGTCGAAAATCTGTCCCAACGGATTGTCGGCCTGACCGCCCGAAGGCGTACCGCGTCCAGCCGAACCGCCGGCACCGCCACCGAACATGCCTTCGAGTATCTGCCCCAGCGGATTGTCGGAAGGGCTCGTGCCCGCGGGCGCGCGTCCACGCGGCTGGGCGCCGGGATGCTGCTGGCCCATCTGGCGCATCATCTGCTCCATCAGATCGCCCAGCATGCCACCGCCGCCGGCCTGCGCCTGGCGCGGCTGCGCGCCCTGCATCTGACCCGTGGACTGTTTGAAAAGGCCACCCATGAGCATGGAGGCAAGCATGGGAAGCATCTGTTTGAGCATGTCTTGCCCAAGGCCCGTCGCCTGCGCCGCATGGCTTGCGACGGCCCGGCTGACATCCTTGGAACCGAAAAGGTGGCCCAGAATGCCGTTGCCCTCGGCGACACCCTGCGGTGTGAAGGCACTGGCGGCGTCCTCGAAATATTTCGCATGCTGGCCGGAGGCAAGCGCACCGAGAAAATTGCCTGCGCCATAAGGATCGGCCGCGTTGCGCTTCAGCCCCTGGCTGAACGCCGGCAAGAGCGCCTCCATGGCCTCCTGCGCCTGTCCATGCGAAATGCCGAATTGCCGGGCGAGTTGATCCACGCCCTGCCCTTCACCGGCATTGTTGAGCATCTCAAACAGCGGAAGCATGGCGTTCTCCTTCGTTCAAAACCGTTGCGATCGGCTACCAAACCATTGTTTCAGGAAGATAACCTGTAGAGAACGCCTTGTCTTCGCCGTCATGAGAGAAAGCCTAGTAGGCCTGCTCGAGAAACACGGGTTCTATGGACCGGTCCCAGCGTGTGTTGAAGGCGTTTGCCATTTCCTGAGCGCTGGTGGTGCCTCTCGAGACGATCTCGTCGAGCGGGCTCAGGAAGCTCGCCTCGTCGTAGCCTTCCGCATTGACGCGCTTGCGGGCGGAAAGTCCTTGGCGTGAAATGGCCAGAACCTCGCGAGCGATATCGCGCAGGTCATGGTTGCGGAAACGTGTCCCTAACCCCTCTTCGGGCACGGCATTGCGCATCGCCTCCACCTCCTCGAACGACCAGTCGCCCGTAAGGTCGTGCGCGGCGTCGAGCGCGGCCTGATCGTAAAGCAGCCCCACCCAGAAAGCCGGTAGAGCGCAGATGCGCCGCCACGGTCCGCCATCGGCTCCACGCATTTCCAGGAAGCGTTTGAGGCGCACATCCGGGAACAGGGTGGAAAGATGGTTCGACCAGTCGCCGAGCGTGGGCATGCCGTCGGTCACGACGTCCTTCAGCGCGCCCTTCATGAACTGACGGAAGGTGATGTGCGTGCAGTCGTGATATCGCCCGTCGCGAATGATGAAATACATCGGAACGTCGAGCGCCCATTCGACATAATCGGCAAAACCGAATCGCTCGGAAAAGGCGAAGGGCAGCAGTCCCGCACGCTGGTTGTCCGTGTCGCGCCAGATCTCGCCACGCCAGGACTGAAAACCGTTGAGCCGCCCCTCGGTGAAGGGAGAATTGGCAAAGAGAGCAGTGGAAAGCGGTTGCAACCGCTGCGCAACCTGCATCTTGCGGCGCATGTCGGCTTCCGTCGCAAAGTCGAGATTCACCTGAATCGTACAGGTCCGATACATCATGTCGAGCCCGTGCGTGCCGACCTTGGGCATGTAGGCGGTCATGATCTTGTAGCGTGATTTGGGCATTTGCGGCGTTTCGGCGAGTGTCCATTTGGGACTGCCGCCGAGGCCGAGAAAGCGAATGCCGAGCGGTTCGGCAATTTCGCGCAACTGCGCCAGATGGGCATTGCCCTCGCGGCAGGTCTGATGAAGCGTTTCCAAAGGCGCGCCGGAAAGTTCGAACTGCCCGCCCGGCTCCAGCGAAATCGCGCCCTGCCCGGTCGGCTCGACAAGCCCTATGATGCGCCCGTCGTCGTCGATTGCATCCCATCCGAGAATACGCTGCATTCCTTCCAGAACCGCCTTGATGCCGCGCTCGCCCTCATAAGGAACAGGCCGGTGGCCATCGACATAAAAGGGGAATTTTTCGTGCTCCGTGCCGATGCGCCACTTTTCCCGCGGCTTACAGCCCTTGGCGAGGTCGTCTACAAGTTCGTCGACCCGTTCGATCGGCCGGTTGTCGGTGGTGTCACGGGCCATAAACGCTCTCCTGGCAAACCATCAGCGAACTGATGAACCACGCTCACAATGCGCTTCAAGTAAAAAGTGCTGAGCCAAGCGTCAACTTATCTTGACGCAAAAACCTCATTCCCAATCGCCGACACTCGCCTGTATGACCGCGAGCGCGGCCACCGCGGCCGTGTCGGCACGCAGGATACGCGGACCCAGGGGTATCGGGGTCACAAATGGAAGTGCGCGCAATTGCGCCCGTTCGTCGTCGGAAAAACCGCCTTCCGGCCCCACCAGAAGCGCGAGTTTCGTCTCGCCAATGCCGGAGAGCGCCTGCATGGGATTGTTCGTGGCGGCATCCTCGTCGCAGAAGATCAGGCGCCGGTCCGCCTCCCACCCGGCCAGCAAGCGATCGAGTTTCACGGGCTCCAGCACCTCGGGCACGGCCAGGATGCCGCACTGCTCGGCCGCTTCCATGACATTGGCTTCGAGGCGCTGCGTGCCCGGTTTCGAAACCTGCGTATGCTGGGTGAGGACCGGCTGCAAACGCCCTGCCCCCATCTCCACCGCCTTCTGCACGAGATAGTCGAGGCGCCCTTTCTTCAACGGGGCGAAGCAGTAAAGAAGGTCGGGGAGCGGCGTCTGTGGACGCGCCTGTTTCGTCGTGCGCAGGCGTACCGTCTTGCGGCCAGCCTCGACGAGTTCCGCATGCCATTCGCCGTCGCGGCCGTTGAACACGAGAACTTCGTCGCCCACGCGCATGCGCAGCACATTGATCAGATAGTGAGCCTGCTCCCGGCCGGTTTCCAACTCGGCGCCGGGAACGAGTGCGGAATCGATGAATAGCCGCTGCAGTTTGTAATTCGCACGCATGCCGGTCTGATGGTGGATCGGCGATGCCGCGTCAAGAGGCGACGCTGTCATGCCAGACCGGCGCGTAGCCGGCGCGAAGCGCGGACACGCTCAAAGGCGGCGTCAAAAGCTGCACTTCCGGCGGTAGCGTGTCGGGGGAACGCGCCGCGCCATACCCCTCGAAACGCCATTCGCGAAGCGTTCCATCGCGCAGCGCATAGGCCAGTTCGCCGACGGCGATCACGGTGCCATCCGGCAGGTCCGGCACCGTCGCGCTGGACAGCATATGCGCCTTGCCGCTCACGGCGAACCTTTGCGCATGCAGGATGGTATCGGCTTGCACGGCTTTCATCTCCGCCCCGCCCTCTGCCTCCCGGACGCAGGCCATGAAACGCTTCGCCGCGTCGCGTCGGCAGAAGAAGCAGGGCCGATGCCCGGCAGCCAGGGCGGTCACCTCATCGAGAAAGAAAAGTTCGGTCCAGCCCGTGCCGCCCGCTGGCCCGTTGCGCCCCATCACCGCGCGGCGGCGGTCCCTGAAGGCGCAAACGCAAACGATCCAGGCTTTCGTCGTCCAGCGGCGACGCAGAAGCGCCTTCCTGTCCGGATCGTGGATAACGCCACGGTTGCCGGTGAAAAGTCCGCGCGCGGGAGTTGTATCGATCCGACCGAACGGACTAACGCGGTTTTGCAACGGCATGACTTTTTTCCACGTTTTTCGGATCTGTCATAAACTATGTGGGTATTGGCGTATAAATTGTTTCAATCTTAAGCTGTTTGCGTCTATAGCAGCCTGCGCAGCATGGGGCGCTGCATTTCGTTGACCTGCAAGGGACTTTGGCCGGATGACCATCGGGCGTGCGACTGTTGTGTTTGTCATCACTGTTTCTGCGTTCACGCTGATCGGTGCCAGGCTGTTGTCGGCCGGAGCCTCGGGCGATCATCACCCGGTCGATGGATACGGCATCTCCAGCGCCATCGACTGAGACACATCCCCGACAAGACGCTCCACCGACAAAGTCACTCCTCCGACAAAGTCACTCCACCGACAAAGACACGCCCGGACCGGATAATACGATCGGATCTGGTCGTCTTTCAGCAAGCGATCTCGATCAACGTCTTCTCCCGGCCCTCCAGCCTGAGCGCTGTCAATCGGCCACTATGCCATGCGCCGGTGTCGAGGTTGACCCGATTCCTGCAAAGTTCCGGCCTGGGCACGGGCGTGTGCCCGTGTACGACGAGCTTGGGGTGCAACCCGTCGAATGCGTGGAATTCACGCCTGATCCAGATGAGATCGTCCGCCGACTGGGAATCCAGAGCGATGCCTGGGCGAATGCCTGCATGGCAGAAGAAAAAATCGCCGAACGAGGCCGAATACGGCAAGGTCGCGAGGAAGGCCTTATGATGCTGCGGAACCGATTGCACGAGAGCTGCATGGCCCGGCATCATTGCCGCGCGCGACGTCAAGTCGATTTCCACACCATACGACAACGCGGTCTCGAAACCACCATTGCAGGCGAACAGGCCGAACGGATCGGGGTTGGACAGGAAGTCGAGAAAACCCAGATCGTGATTGCCCGCCAGCGCGATCACACGCGGGTCGCGTTCGCGCAGATTGGCAAGATACTCGATCACGCCGCGCGAATTGACCCCACGATCCACATAGTCGCCGAGATAGACGATGCGCCAGTCGGCGGGGCGGTCATGCAGAATTTCTTCCATGAGCCGCGCATGCATCGCGGCCAACAGGTCGTGCCTTCCGTGAATGTCGCCGACGGCATAGAGACGCATGCCGTCGGGCGTCGAAGCCTCGTTGTAGGAGACCCCGTCTGCCATGCCTCACCCGTCGACGACGATGAGATGCAGCGCGCGCGGTCCATGCGCACCGAGCAGCATGGTCTGCTCGATATCGCCGGAACGCGAGGGACCCGTGATGAGATTCAGGAGCCGTGGCATGTCACCTCTGCCGAATTTGCGCCGCAGGCGTGAGATTACGGTTTCAAGATCACCGGCAATGTCCTTCGCGTCAACGACGATGATGTGGTGGTCCGGGACGAAATTGACGGTGGTCGGGTTCTCCCTGCCCGATGGCAGGGCGAGGGTCCCCGTCTCCGCAACCCCGGCGAAGGCATGGCTCACGCCAACCTCATCTTCGGGTTCGGCGCGTCCACGCTTGACCTCGAGCGATTTCTGGCTCGCCCAATCCATGCGCTTCAGGCGCTTATCCTCGCCCATGCGGACGGATGGGGCCAGGTTCTTCGAACGCAGATAATGCGTTACAGCCTTGGGCACATCGTCCGTCTTCTTTACGCGCTCGACCGTGGCCGTCACCGTTTCGGCCATTTGACAGAAAAGCGCGATGCGCTCCTCTCCCTCCACCTGCCCGCGCGCCGGAATAAGCCCGCGCGGCGTTTTTGCCAGGCGTTTCTCCACGGTTTCACGCCGCGCATCGTCATTGGCCGAAACGGAAGCAGCCCCCCGCAGCTTGCTCAATATGGCCTCGCGCGCGCTCATGCCGCGCCCCTTTCCTGCTTTCCGACTTCGCGATCGCGCCATTGCTGCATAAAAGTGCGACTTTCGGGTGCGGGAAGGTCGCGGTGCCGCGTCCAACCGCCGGCAAAGGGCAGCGAACGGAACCAGCGC
The DNA here is from genome assembly GCF_913053745.1 of uncultured Nitratireductor sp. Classification (GTDB taxonomy): domain Bacteria; phylum Pseudomonadota; class Alphaproteobacteria; order Rhizobiales; family Rhizobiaceae; genus Nitratireductor. The sequence continues at coordinate 8,816 of NZ_CAJXGF010000098.1, read as the reverse complement.
GCCCTGCCGGCCAGACCGGAAAGTGTGGGGATCGCCATCGACGTGGCGAGGCGATAAAGTTTCGGCCGGCGGGCGAAGAAGGCCCAGAAGCCGAGACCGAAACGCTGTGTCGCCGGGTTGAGCCCGCGCTCGAATTCGCGCTCGCGCCAGTGCCGCATCATGCGCGGCAGTGGAATCTGCATCGGACAGACCGATTCGCAGCGTCCGCAGAAGGTGGAGGCGTTGGGCAGATGCCCCGCCTTGTCGACGCCGACGAGCGACGGCGTGAGCACCGAACCCATCGGACCCGGATAGACCCAGCCATAAGCATGGCCGCCGACTGCGTGATAAACCGGACAATGGTTCATGCACGCACCGCACCGGATGCAGCGCAGCATCTCGTGAAACTCGGTGCCGAGCATTGACGAGCGGCCATTGTCGAGCAGGATCACATGATACTCGTCCGGCCCGTCGGGATCGTCGGGACGGCGCGGACCGGTGGAGAACGTGGTGTAGACGCTCATGTCCTGACCGGTGGCCGAGCGGGCGAGCACGCGCAGGATCTGGCTCGCATCCTCCAGCGTCGGCACCACCTTCTCGATGGAGGCGACGACGATGTGAATGCGCGGCAGGGTCTGCGTGAGATCGCCATTGCCTTCATTGGTGACGATGATGGATGTGCCGGTTTCGGCAATCAGGAAATTGGCCCCGGTGATGCCGACATCGGCTTGGAAATATTGCGGCCGCAGGATGTGCCGCGCCTCGCCCAGCAGGGATTCGGGCTGCGACAGGTCGCGCGCCGGCGGCAGCTCGGTGTGAACGCGGCGGAAATCCTCTTCGACCTGCTCCTTGTTCAAGTGCAGTGCCGGACCGATAATGTGGCTCGGATGCTCACCGCGAAGCTGTATTATGTATTCGCCAAGATCGGTCTCGACCGGGCGTACGCCTTCCTTCTCGAGAAAATCGTTGAGCGCGATCTCCTCGGTGATCATGGACTTGCCCTTGGTAACCGTGCGGGCACCGGCGGCGCGGCAAATGTCGAGCACAGCCTGGCGGGCATCTTGCGCCGTCTCGGCCCAGTGCACCCGACCGCCCGAGGCGATCACCTTGCGTTCATAAGCTTCCAGATAAAGGTCCAGATGCTCCAGCGTATGATCCTTGATCGCCCGCGCGGAAGATCGCAGTTCGTCGAATTCGGGCAATGCGTCGACCGCTTTCTTGCGCTTGCCGACGAAGCCGATCTTCGCCTTGCCCATGGCGCGCTGCAACTGCTCGTCGGCGATCGCCTTGCGCGCTTTATGTTTGAATTGCGGAGATTGAATTTCCATCAGCGGCCTCCCCCGCCAATCGCCGGTTTCTCGGTCATGCCCGCCAGAACCTCCGCCACATGGCGCACCTCCACCTTGCTGCCCTGCCGGTGCAACTTGCCGGCCATGTTCATGAGACAGCCCAGATCGCCGGCAAGAAGCGTTCCCGCCCCCGCGCTCTCGATGCTGGCGGTCTTTTCCTCGACGATCTTGTTGGAAATATCGGGATATTTGACACAGAACGTGCCACCGAAACCGCAGCAGACGTCGGAATTCTGCATTTCCTTCAGTTCCAGCCCGTCCACCGAAGACAGAAGCTGACGCGGCTGTTTCTGGATGCCGAGTTCGCGAAGACCCGAACAGGAATCGTGATAGGTGACGCTGCCATCATGGCTCACCGGCACCGATGTGACACCCAGCACATCGACCAGAAAGCTCACCAACTCGTGCACGCGGCCTGAAAAGGCTTCGGCCCTCGCCTCAAAAGACGTGCCTTTGAGAAGCGAAGGATAATGCTTCTTGAGCATCCCGGCGCATGAACCCGACGGTGCGACCACGTAGTCGAACTCCTCGAACGCCTCGATGGTCTGACGCGCGATGGCCGCGGCATCGTTCTTGTCGCCGGAATTGTAGGCCGGTTGGCCGCAGCAGGTCTGCGCCATCGGCACCTCGACCGTGCAACCGGCATCCTCCAGAAGCTTGACGGAGGCAAAACCGACGCTCGGCCGGAACAGATCCACCAGACAGGTGACGAACAGACCGACGCGTTTGGGTGATGGGCTTTCTTCTTTCAACGGTTCTTCTTTCGCTGGCTCGGGTCAGGACCAAATTGGTTCGGCTTGGCCGGTTCGCTTGCTCATGGTTGCGCCACCTCGCCACCGCGCTGATGCAGGCGAAGCCGCGATATGCGCTGCCAGTCGCCGGAGCGTTCAGCCTGGAAGGTGGCTTTCTCGACAAAGTCGATATGGGCGATGGCGGCGGCGCGCGCCGTCTCGGGATCGCCGGCGGCGATCGCCGCATGGATTGCCCTGTGCTGTGCAAGCAGCGTCTCGCGCGCGTCCGGCAACGCATAGATGCGGGTGCGGTTCAGAAAAACGCCGTCGGCAAGGAGTCGGTAACAGGCACGCAATGTGTGCAGCAGCACGATATTGTGCGCGCACTCGCCCACCGCATTGTGAAACTCGACATCGCAGGCCGCTTCCGCCTCGAAATCTTCCGCAGCATGCGCCTCGTCCATGCGCGTCACGATCGCCTCCAGGAGAACGAGATCTTCGGGCGTCGCGCGGCGTGCAGCGAATTCGGCCGCGACCGCCTCCATCTCCCGGCGGTATTCCAGATAATCCGCAGTCGCCTTGTGATGCGTGGCGATCAGTTCGCGTACCGGCTGGGTGAAGACCTGACCGATGATATCGGCCACGTAGGTGCCGCCGCCATGGCGGGTAAGGATCAGGCCGCGCTCTTCCAGCGCCTTCAGCGCATCGCGCAGGATGGGGCGCGACACGTCGAGTTGCCGCGCAAGCTCCCGTTCGCCCGGCAGCCGGTCGCCGTCGCGCAACACGCCTTCGAGGATCAGCGTCTCGATCTGGCGGATGACGCCATCGGCCGTGCGGGCATGCTCTATTCTGGAAAAGACGGCTTCCACCGATCTATGCCGTGCTCCGTTCAAACGTTCTCGCAGCCTGCACGATAACGCCGCCGAATAAGACTGGTCAAATTCTTTGTCCAATATTTTCCCGCTCGTGCAATTGTGGACACACATTGCGCCGCGCGCGAAGGCGGTAGCATACTTGCCAAAAGTCCATCCAGATGCAGACGGCAAGGCGCAATGAGCCAACAACAAGGGGAAAAACTTGTCACAATCGGCGCGGACAGCATCGGAACTTTGCCTCCGGAAACACTGATAACCGGCAGTATCCTGGGCTTTCCCGCCCATGACGGCCGTGCCGGCGCGCTGGGCGAGGTGCATGCGCGTCCGCACGCGTTGCTGGAGGCACCGCGGCTGATCATCCAGCTTTCCTTCATGACCGAAGGCGGCTCCGCGGTCGATCAGGCCGTGCTTGCCGATCTTTCGCGCCGCCTTGGCGTCGCCCCGCCACAGGCCAATGCGCGCCACCACGCAATGAAGTGGGGCAAGGGCACGCTGCGCTGGGAGCGTCATACGGAATTTTCCAGTTATCAGTGGGATTGCCCGATTTCGCCGCGCACCGGTAAACCGCTCGAAGAATCCCCTTTCGGCAATGGCTTCAGCCCGCCCGGCACCGCCATTTCCGGCACACGCGTCGAGATCCGCAAATGGTCGAGCGCGACGGAAAAGCTGGTCGGCGCTTTCGATCCGGCAAGCCTCGGCTACTCGGTGGTGGAAGGCGGACGCGCCGCCGTCGCCACCGATTTTCGCCAGGACGGCGATGGGTTGACCCGCATCCTGATCCTGGAGAAGGACCTGGCACCCGCCCGTATCGGTGCGTTGTCACAGCGCCTGATCGATATCGAAACCTATCGTACGCTTGCCATGCTCGGCCTGCCGCTGGCCCAGTCGCTTTCCCCGCGTCTGCGACGCATGGAAGACCGGCTTGCAGCCTTGACCGCCCGCATGCGCCAGCGGGAAAAACACGATAGCCGGAAACTCTTGAGCGAACTCACCGAATTGGCCGCGGATCTTGAAGCTGACGCCGCCGCCAGCCTCTACCGCTTCGGAGCGAGCCGCGCATATCACGGCATAGTCGAGGAGCGTCTGGAGACGCTGAACGAAGCCCCTATGGCCGGCTACGAAACATGGGCCGTCTTCCTCCAGCGCCGTGTCGCGCCCGCCATGCGCACCTGCCGCTCGGTCGAAGAGCGCCAGGCGAACCTGTCGCGCAAGCTGACACGTGCCACCAACCTGCTGCGCAGTTGGGTGGATGTGGAAGTGGAGCGACAGAACCGCGATCTGCTCGCCTCCATGAATCGCCGCGCCCAATTGCAGCTCCGTCTGCAACAGACGGTCGAAGGCCTCTCCGTGGCCGCCATCTCCTATTATGTGGTGGGTCTGGTCGGCTATGTCGCCAAGGGTGCAAAACCCGCCCTGCCGGGCATTTCCAGCGAGGTCGTCACCGCCGCCGCCGTGCCGGTGGCCGTTTTGTGCATCTGGCTCCTGGTGCGGCGCATCCGTCGTCGCCACGCGCGCGACGACGCCGGCATCGGCACCGAGGCGGATTGACGCAGGCCCGCTTTCCAAGCAGCATTTACAGAACCGTCAACACACTGGTAAATTGATTGAACCAGTGAGGAGCTCCGATGTCCGGCCCGAAAATGCCGCAGGCGAATGCGGCAACTTTGAAAAAGCGCGCGGAAATCGTCGCCGATATGCGCATTATCGTACCGGGCGAAGGCGTGGTCGATACGGACAATGAAATGCGTGCCTTCGAGAGCGACGGGCTGACTGCCTATCGGCAGATGCCACTTGTTGTCGTCCTGCCGGAAACCACAGCACAGGTATCGCGCATCCTGAAATATTGCCACCAGCGCAACATCCGCGTCGTGCCGCGCGGTTCCGGCACTTCGCTGTCCGGCGGCGCGCTGCCGCTTCAGGACGCCGTGCTATTGGTGATGAGTCGTTTCAACCGCATTCTCGACGTCGATTATCCCAACCGCACGGTCGTCGCCCAGCCCGGCGTCACCAATCTGGGCATTACAGATGCCGTCGAACATGAGGGCTTTTATTACGCCCCCGACCCCTCGTCGCAGATCGCCTGCTCCATCGGCGGCAATGTCGCGGAAAACTCCGGTGGCGTGCACTGCCTGAAATACGGCCTCACCGCCAACAATGTTCTGGGCGTCGAGATGGTGCTGGTGAACGGCGATGTGATCCGGCTCGGCGGCAAGCATCTCGATGCCGAAGGCTATGACCTTCTTGGCCTTATGACCGGGTCCGAAGGCTTGCTCGGCGTGGTCACCGAGGTGACGGTGCGCATCCTGCAGAAACCCGAAACGGCGCGCGCTCTGCTGATCGGCTTTCCCTCGAGCGAACAGGCGGGCGAATGCGTCGCCGAGATCATCGGCGCTGGTATCATTCCCGGCGGCATGGAGATGATGGACGGTCCGGCGATCCGCGCCGCCGAGGATTTCGTTCATGCCGGCTATCCGCTCGATGTGGAAGCATTGCTGATCGTCGAGCTCGACGGACCGCAGGCCGAGGTCGATCACCTGATCGACCGGGTGGAAGCGATTGCCCGTGAGAATGGCGCCACCACGAGCCGCGCCTCCACCTCCGACGAGGAACGCGCCGTGTTCTGGGCCGGGCGCAAGGCCGCCTTCCCGGCGGTCGGACGGATCTCGCCCGATTATTACTGCATGGACGGCACCATCCCGCGCAAACAATTGCCGCGCGTTCTGGCCGGCATGCGCGCGCTTTCGGAAAAATACGGGCTGCGCGTCGCCAATGTGTTTCATGCCGGCGACGGCAATCTTCACCCGCTCATTCTCTACGATGCCAACAGGCCGGGTGAACTGGAGAAAGCAGAGGATTTCGGCGCCGACATTTTGCGCCTGTGTGTCGAGGTCGGCGGTGTCCTGACCGGAGAGCACGGTGTCGGTGTGGAAAAGCGCGATCTGATGCCCGAAATGTTCACCGAAAGCGACCTGAACCAGCAGATCCGCGTCAAGTGCGCGTTCGATCCGAACCACCTTCTGAACCCCGGCAAGGTGTTTCCGCAATTGCACCGCTGCGCCGAGCTCGGTCGCATGCATATTCATCGCGGCCAGGTGCCCTTTCCGAACCTGGAGCGGTTCTGAACGTGCTGTTCAAACGGGCCATACTCGAAGGCATCGCGCGCGGCGACGTTACCCTCGCCTTTCGCCGCTGGAAGCGCCCCACGGTGAAGGCCGGAACGCGCCTTCGCACCGCCCTCGGCGAAGTGCCGATCGGACGCGTGGACGCGATCGAGGAAGCGAAGCTGGACGACGATGCCGCGCGCCGCGCCGGTTTTTCGTCGCTCGCCGACCTGAAGGAAAGCTTGCGCGGCGACGGGGGGCGCCAGCTCTACCGCATCGAAATTGGCGGCCTTAAAGAAGACCGCCGGGCCGCGCTGCGCGCCTCCGCAGCAATCGATGCCAAAGACCGTGAGGCGATCCATGAACGATTGCGCCGGTGGGACAAGTCAGCCGGACGCAGCGACTATCACCATCGGCTCCTGAACCTGATCGCCGAACGCCCGGAGACAGCGGCGGCGGAACTGGCCGCGGTGCTGGGTGTGGAGAAGCTGAAATTCAAACGCGATGTGCGCAAGCTCAAGGAGCTCGGCCTCACCGAGAGCCTGGATGTCGGCTACAGGATCTCTCCGCGCGGACGCAGCTTTCTTTCCGGCAACGGAGGCGCGAAACCGTGACCGATTTCCGTCCGAACACCGCCGACGACGTTCTGGAAACCGTGCAATGGGCCGTTTCGGAGGAAACGCCGCTCGAGATCGTCGGTCATGGCTCGAAACGCGGCATCGGACAGCCGCTCCAGACCGAACATGCCCTCGACTTGTCGACGCTCACAGGCATCACGCTGTATGAACCGGAGGAACTGGTGCTCTCGGCGAAAGCCGGCACGCCCCTCGCCGACATCGAGGCCGCGCTCAGGGAGCACGGTCAGGAGTTTGCTTTCGAACCGATGGACTACGGCCCGCTGCTCGGCGGTGAGGCGGGACGTGGCACGTTGGGCGGATTGCTTGCGGCCAACCTTGCCGGCCCGCGCCGCCTCAAGGCCGGAGCCGCGCGCGATCATGTGCTCGGCGTTCATGCCGTTTCCGGCCGCGGTGAGAGTTTCAAATCGGGCGGGCGCGTGGTGAAGAACGTGACCGGCTACGATCTTTCCAAAGGGCTCGCCGGCTCCTGGGGCACGCTTGCGGTGGCGACCGACATCACGATGAAGGTTCTGCCGGCCGCCGAAACCGAGAGCACCTTCTGCATCGCCGGTCTGGACGACGCGGCGGCGGCCGAGGCGATGGCGACAGCCATGAGCTCCAGTGCCGAAGTTTCGGGTGCCGCGCATCTGCCCGAAGGCGTGGTCGGCCGCTTCATCGATGGTGGTTTCTCCGGCGGCGGGCGAACCGTATTGCGGGTGGAAGGCTTCGGCCCTTCCGTCGCCTATCGCATTGACCTGCTCTCAAGACTTCTCGGCAAACTCGGAAACACCGAAACGCTCGAAGACCGCGATTCGCGTAGGCTGTGGCGCGAAATTCGCGACTGCCACCCTTTTGCGGATGGGTCGCCCGCGCCTGTCTGGCGTGTTTCCGTCGCACCGTCGCGCGGGCCCGAACTGGTGGATGCGTTTCGCCGCGCCGCCGGCGCCAATGTCTTTTACGACTGGCAGGGTGGGCTGGTTTGGATGCGCATGGAAGCCGATCCCGAAGCCGCGATCCTGCGCAAGATGATCGCCCATCTGGGCGGCGGCCACGCGACACTGGTGCGCGCACCATTGGCCCTGCGCGCGGCCATGCCCGTTTTCGAACCGCAACCGGCGGCGCTCGCCGCCCTCTCCGCCCGTCTGAAGGATCAGTTCGACCCAGCGGGTATCCTCAATCCCGGACGCATGGCGTTCACCTGAAGCCGTGATAGATTGCCGCCGGAAACCAAACGGAGGATCAACGCGATGAGCGAAATGCAACCCCAACCGAACGAGGATCGCAAAACCGATCGTTGGCTGGAGCCCGGCCCGACCAATGTCCAGGTGATCTATATTCTTTACCTGGTCGGTTTCGTCATCGGCGTTTCGGCGCTGGTCGGCATCGTGCTTGCCCATATAAATCGCGGCAAGGTCAACGGATGGGTCGAAACGCATTATGTATGGGCGATCCGCACCTTCTGGATCGGCCTGCTGTTCGGCTTCGCCCGCGGCGCGGTCATCGTGGTGCTGGCCTGGCTGGCGCTCGACTACATGATCACCGAGGACGAGCGGCCCGGCTGGATCCAGGAGGCCAAGTCGCGCCCCCTGGTGGAGCGCGGCGCGGACATGCTGCTGACCCTGGTGCCGGAAGAGCTGCTGGAGCGCGGCGACCAGGCCGCCGAGGACGCCCGCCGCCGCGCCGAGGAAGTGCGCCGCGCCGAGCAGACCTATCAACAGCTCGTCTCCCCTCTGCGGAAATCCGATGCAGAGACGGAGCAGCCCACGTATAACGAGGGCATGCGCGACGAGATCGAAAAGGCCATCGAAGGCCTGATGACGGACGAAACCGCGCCGGGAGAGACCACGCAGTGATCACCACCAATCCTCTGGCTCCCCCTCCCAATCGGATAGGGGACGACGACAAGTTCCACGAGGAATGCGGCGTCTTCGGCGTCTTCGGCAACGACGACGCCGCCGCCCTGGCGGCCCTCGGCCTGCACGCCCTGCAGCACCGCGGGCAGGAAAGTGCTGGCATCGCGACCTGGGACGGCGCGTCGCTGCACGCCCACCATGGCATGGGCCTGGTCGCCCAGGCATTCGACGAGCCGGCGCTCGGACGGCTGACCGTACCGATGATGGTGGTCGGTGACGTGCTTGAGGCGCTGGGCCGGCTCGGCATGGCT
>NZ_CAJXGF010000097.1 GCF_913053745.1 uncultured Nitratireductor sp. | reverse complement strand
GGGCTCCGCCCTCGCCGATGCCGCCGGTCCCGGCGCCATGATGATCCGTATGATGGAGAAAGACGGCTACGACAAATCCTACGCCAGCGCACTCACGGCCTCCGCCTCGGTGGTCGGCCCTATAATCCCTCCGTCGATCATCATGATTCTCTATGCCATGCAGGACGAGAACGTTTCGGTGATCGCCCTGTTCATGGCCGGCATCATTCCCGGAATTCTGATTTCGCTCTCCATGGCCGCGGCCAACTGGTATGTTTGCCGCAAGCGCGGTTTCAAGAGCAGCGCGCCGCGTCCTTCCATTCGCGAGATGTTGCGCACCAGCTTTCTGGCGCTGCCCGCGATCTTCCTGATCGTGCTCATCATCGGCGGCATTCGCAGCGGTCTCTTCACCCCGACCGAAGCCTCGGTTGTGGCGGTGTTCTACGCACTTCTGTGCGGGATGTTCGTCTATCGCTCACTGAAAATCCGGGACCTGCCTGATATTCTTTTTCGCTCGGCGCTGGTCACCGTCGCCATTTTGCTGATCCTCGCCGCCGCCCGCGCCTTCGCCTGGATCATCATCATCGAAGGCATTCCGCAGGCCATCGCTTCCACGATCGTCGCCTGGGAATTAAGCCCGGTTCTGTTCCTGCTGGCTGTCAACGTGCTCCTGCTCGCCTTTGGCCTGTTCATGGACCCGCTGCCGGGCGTCATGATCCTTGTGCCGATCCTCGGTCCCATCGCCTATTCGCTGGGCATCGACCCGATCCACTTCGCCATCGTGGTCATCGTCAATCTGACGCTGGGGCTTTTGACCCCACCGGTCGGCGCCCTCCTCTTCGTGGTTTCATCGGCCGTGAAGATCCGCGTCAGCGACATGATCCGCGAGATGCCGCCCTTCCTGATGGTCCATCTTCTCGTGTTGCTGTCGCTGACCTTCATCCCGTCGCTGTCGACCTGGCTGCCGAGCCTGAGCGGTTACTGAGCGCGATCGGTTTCCTTCAATCGATCAGATCAGGACGTCGGGCTCCAATTTTCCGATGGGCGCCCCCAAATCGGTTACGAACACGGCGCCCGCATCATCCGCGCCGGCGCTTTCCGGGTCGATGCCCACCGACGCCGATGTGACCACAAGCCGTTCCGCATTCGGACCGACAAAGGCAGGGCACGTGGCCAGTGCTGCCGGGAGCTCGATTTTGCGCAGAAGAGTTCCGTCCGGGGCGTAGACCTGCACCCCGTGACCGCCCCAACGGGCGACCCAGAGATTGCCCTGTGCATCCACCACAGCACCATCTGGCTCACCGTCGCTGGAGACTTCGGCAAACGATACCGGCTCATCGGCCGGAAGACCCGTCTGCGGATCGAGCGCCACCTTCATGATCTGAAGAGTCGGCGTGTCGGTGAAATAACCGATACCGCCATCGGGTGAAAAGCAGATAGCGTTGGTCACGGTAATGCCCGAATAGATCTTCTTGAGTTCGCCCTTGCGGTACCAATAGATCGATCCCGCGCCTTTTTCCGCGTTCTTGCCCATGGTACCGATCCAGAAGGCACCGCAGGGGTGAACGCGGGAATCGTTGGATCGGGTCTGCGGATTGTCCGCTTCCAGCGGATGGTGAAGACTGAGGCTGCCATCCGAAATATTGCGGAGGTAGAGGCCGCTCTCGGTGACCAGCATCTGTCGGCCGCCATCCACCCGGGCAAGGGCACTGGAAAGCTCAGGAAGCGGATGCCGGCGCGTCACGCCGTCGCCAAAGCGATGCTCGAACAAGATTTTCCCGAGAATGTCGAACCACCAGACCGTATCCGTATGCCGATCGTAAGTCGGCCCTTCACCGAGTACGCAGCGATTGTCCCCCAGACGCGTCCAAACCCCTTCAAACAACGACTTTCCTCCTGCAATATACCAAGCCGTTGCCATAGCCCTCTTTGATGCTCGCCTTCAAGAACCGACCGGATGCAGACTTAACTGATCGTTCGATCACGTTTTTGCGATCACAGGGCCTTTCGCGGAGCAACGCGGTGCGCAGATGTTGATATCCGGGTGACGTTAAGCATAGAAACTTTCATAGGGATCCTGTCCATCAAGGCAAAACACTCGGTGAAGAGACGGTCAAACGAAGGCAACAGCAGCACGGTCGCATTGAAAAACGGACTTGAGCTGGTCAGGCTGCTGTCGAACGAAGGCCCGATGACAGCCAACGAAGTGGCATCGCGTCTTTTCCTGAGAAGCGACACAGCCGTCAGACTTCTAAAGACGCTGGAAGTGCACGGTTTCGTCGAACCGTCGAGGTTTGCGGAGCGTTTCCAGCCAGGTCGGCTAGCCGGCACACTGTCCGAAAAATTTCTATCCGACACACCTGTCAATGAAATCGCCCGCCCGGTCCTCCAGCCCCTCGCCGACCGGCACAACGCAACCTCGACACTTGTCGTCGAGGATGCAGGCGAAGCTCTCTCCCTCGTCGTCTGTGCGGGTCTCAATCGCTCAAGCCTGCCCTGCTGTCATATCGGATCGGCCCGCCCGCTTACACAAACTGCTGCGGGCCATGCCCTCCTTTTTACCTCCGCGACTGCAATCGAGGCCGTCACCACGCCCGAGAACCGGATCCTTGCTGAAACCGACGCACTCAGAGAAAGCTTGTGTTTCTTCCGTGCATCGGGCTGTTTTCGCATGGCGGTTCCCGACAAAGGTTTGCTTCTGTTGGGCGCACCCTTGCATCTCAGCAATGCGGTCATGGCATTGGAGCTTGTCCTTCCCACGGACGCACAAACGGAGCAAAATCCCGCAGACGCCATGAAAGACCTGCTGGAGGCTGTGGAACTTATTCAGCGCAAATGCGCGACCATGGGTGTGCTGTATCTGGAAGACTCCTGAGCAAATACGGCACACCCGTATATTCAGGAGAACTGCCCCCTGTCACCGTATCGAGGCGGCGCCATCCTCTTTGCCGGAGAGTCTCGCGGCGAGTTTGACCAGATCGCCCCCGAGCTCCTTCAGTCGCGGCACCGTCATATGTCCACGCGGCACACCGCAACCCAGCGACATCGCACCCGTCTGATCGGATGGCTTGAGCGGCACCGCCACACACTGCACATCGGCGTGCCAGCGGCCCAGCGAAACCGTGTACCCCGTGTCCGCAATTTCGGCCAATCCCCGCTCGACCTCCAGGCCCAGCACTCCCCATTCAGAACCGTGCCGATGTTCCAGATCGTTCAGGAGAAATTCGCGCTGTCTTTGATCCAGACAGGCAAGCAGCGCATGGCCGACCGGCGCACCGGCGATCAACACTCTGGACCCGGCTTCAAGCCTCAGCGTCACCAGAGTCGCGCTGCTGTGGCAGACCTCAAGGTACAACGCCTCGGTTCCGTCCAGAACGGCGAGCGCCGCGTGGACGCCAAAGCGATCGGCAACCATTTGCAAGTGAGGCCTTACCGACTCGACGACGTGCGTTTCGCTTCGCGCACCGTAACCCAATCGGACGACCCCGGATGCCAGCCGAAACCGCCGGCGGCTGGCGCTGTAATGCAGAAATCCCATATTGGTGAGCGATTTCGTCAAGCGCGCAACGGTCGCCGCAGGCAAATCGGTACGTCGGGCAATGTCCGAATTGCTCATCCACACCGGGGCTTCGGCAAAAACGGAAAGCAGACGCAATCCCCGTGAAAGAGCCGAGGAAACGGAAGGTGTTCTCCGATCTGCTTCCTGAAACCCTTTCGCGATTGCCATGCAGCCCCCAACGTTTCCATCGACCATGAAACGGGGACCAAGGTTAGCAACAGTCCGGCTTTGCGGGCAACGCCGTTTCTTCGCACCGGTTTCAATGGGAAACACGCACTGTCCACAGCGACGGACCATATGGATTTGCCAACTGGACCATCAATCCCGCAAGACGATGCCGTAAGGCAGGATGCGACCCATGTCCTGCGCAACCGGCAAAAAACCTGTGACCCAGAGCGAAAAAACACCCCTGCAAGCGATCCTGATAGGCGAGGTCGCCCCCTTGGGAGATCGCAATGCTTCCAGCGGCATTGCCAAACACCCTGTGAGGGATCCGCTTTGGCTTGGGGAAAACGGTTTTGTCGGCGACAATCAGGCAGACACGAAGAATCACGGCGGTCCGGAGAAAGCGGTCCACCATTATCCGCGCGATCACTATGCCGCCTGGTATGAAGAGATGGGCGCGCACCCATTGCTGGCAGTGCCGGGTGCGTTCGGTGAGAACCTGTCCACCTATGGCCTCGACGAAGAGACCGTGGCGCTTGGCGATGTTTTTCGGCTCGGCAAAGCGGTGGTCGAAGTCTCACAAGGCCGCCAGCCCTGTTGGAAGCTCAACAGCCGCTTCGGTGTTTCGACCATGGCGTACCGGGTTCAAACGACCGGCCGCACCGGTTGGTATTACAGGGTCGTTCAGGAAGGCCGGGTTTCGCCCGACGATCACCTTGAGCGCCTGGAGCGGCCGATGCCCGAATGGCCTCTGAAGCGCCTCTGGCAGATCCTCTATGTCAAAACCCTCGATCGCGGGGAACTGGAGGAGATGGCCGCACTCGAAAAGCTGCCGGAGGGCTGGCGGCGCTACGCGCAACGGCGTCTCGCCTCGGGCAAGGTCGAGGATTGGAACCGGCGCCTGAAGGGAGCGGAGCAGGATTGAGTCGCGCCCGCCGCAACGGTCTGCGGCAGAATCTGCCAGCACTGCGCGACATGGACGGAAAACTGCAGGGAAGAAGCAAGTGGTGCCGCTTGTCAGACTCGAACTGACGACCTCCGCATTACGAATGCGATGCTCTACCAACTGAGCTAAAGCGGCCCATCTGTCGTGCTACGCCAACCATTTTCGACAGGCCGCGAAGCACTTCACGTGCACATACCCGCCTTGGTCATCTTTCGCAACCGAATTGTCGCGCAATACGACCCGTTGCGAACCTGAGCATCAGCCAGTAAGGCCGTTCGCTCGGCGAGCGGCAGCCTGATAGCGGCATTTGACGGGGAGATCAAGCATCGTCGGCCAGTTTGCGCCCCGCACGCCTCGCAAACGATCTGCTGATATGCTCCGGTCGCAGACCGACATCGAGGTCAGGCTTGGCGAAAAACGCAGAAACCACGCGGCAAACAGGCTAACACCTTGATCACATTTGAATCTTGGGAGAGCATGGACACGGCGGCTGCATGCGTTAAGCTGACAATCCATCAGCACTTCAGCCACCGAAAATTCAAGTAGGCAGGTACCCCATGACAGACGTTACGATGACGGTGAACGGACAGACGGTTTCGGGCAGCGTCGAAGGCAGAACCCTGCTCGTCCAGTTTCTGCGCGACAGTCTGGGGCTGACCGGTACCCATGTGGGATGCGAGACGTCGCAGTGCGGCGCCTGCACCATCCATATGGATGGCAAGTCGGTAAAATCCTGCTCCATGCTGGCGGTGCAAGCTGATGGCGCGGCGATAACAACCATCGAAGGCCTGGCGGACGGCGAGGCCCTGCATCCGGTTCAGACCGCGTTCAAGGAACATCATGGCCTTCAGTGCGGCTTCTGCACACCGGGCATGATCATGGCCGCAACCGACATAATCCGCCGCCACCCCGAAGGACTGAACGAGAAAACCGTGCGTGAGGAACTGGAAGGCAATATCTGCCGGTGCACTGGCTACCACAATATCGTCAAGGCCATCATTGCGGCTTCCGAAGCGATGAACGCCGATTCCACCAAGGCTGCGTGAGCGAAGGAAATCGACCATGTATGACGTCACCTATCATCGCGCCGGCTCTGTCAAGGAAGCACTCAGCCTTCTCGAGGCGGCCGACGACGGAAAATTCATTGCCGGCGGGCAGACGCTGATCCCGGCAATGAAAACACGCCTCGCGGCCCCCTCGGACCTCGTGGACCTTCGCCACATCGCCGATATGAAGACGATAGCGGTTGCCGGCAAAACGGTCACGATCGGCGCTGGCATTACCCATGCCGAGGTCGCCGTCAACAGCGAGATCATGGCTGTGTGTCCGGCGCTTTGCCACCTTGCCGCGCTCATCGGCGATCCGCAGGTTCGCCACATGGGCACGCTCGGAGGATCTCTCGCCAATAACGATCCGGCCGCCGATTATCCGGCGGCCATGCTGGCTTTGGACGCGATTGTCGTCACCGACAAACGCGAGATCGCGGCGGCAGAATTCTTCACCGGCCTCTTCGAAACGGCATTGAACGAAGACGAGCTGATCACAGCCATACGTTTCGAAGCGCCCGAAAAGGCCGGTTACGGCAAGTTCCGGAACCCTGCTTCGCGCTATGCGATGGCCGGCGTGTTCATCGCCAAAAACGGCGAGACGCTACGCGCCGCCGTGACCGGTGCAGGAGATGACGGCGTGTTCCGGAGTGCGGAGATCGAAGCGGCCTTGAGCGCGGATTTCAGCGCCGCCGGACTCCAGGACGTGGCCGTAGCCGCCGACGATCTGATGACGGACATCCACGCGAGTGCCGACTACCGTGCAAGTCTCATCGTCGCCATGGCCAAGCGTGCAGTCGCGATGGCGAACGGGTAATACTTGAAAATCCATCGGACCACCGGCGTTTCCACAAAGGACGCACCATCCAACCGCCGCATGCCAAGCTTATTTCGCCAGAGCCCGCTTGAGCCGCTCGATCTCAGCCGCCGACCAGCCGTCCGGCGCCGTAACGGCCACCCACGCGTCGACATAGTGCTCCGGCGCGTAGAGGTGGCCATATCCGAGCGGCGCGGTGGTGGCCAGGGCCATGTCGAGCGCCAGTTGCAAGAAGGTTACGATCGGATACCAGCGCAGTTCCTGTGAGACATCCGGCCCCCGCTCACCCACCAGCCAGGCGGGGCGCCGATACCAGGCCAGCGGATCGAAGAACACCACCGGATCGCTGGCATATTGAAGATAGACGATGCGCAAAGGCCCCCATTGCGCTCCCTGGATGTCAAGCGTGTTCTCCTGGCTGGTAAAGCGCACAACCGACCCATCCCCATAGCGCGGCAGCCAGGCGGGCGTGCCGGGATTGCGATCGCGCGTGAAGGAGCTCCATAGCCGGCTGTTGAATGGCGGCCCGGCCCAGAGCGCACCCTGAAAGGGATCAGCGAGAATGTTCAACAGATCGGTCGATTGCTCGGAACTCAGTGCGCCAAGGCTAAGTCCATAGAGATAAAGTTCAGGCCGTGCCTCCGCGGGCAGCGTCGTCCAATAGTCATAGACCGCGCGAAACAACGCATGCGCAGCTTCGGCGCCATAACTAGGTTCGATCAGCAGCGACAGCCAGCTCGTCAGGTACGAATATTGCTGCGCGACCATCACCGTGTCGCCATTGTGCAGATATTCGAGCGATACGCTGGCTTCCGGATCGACCCAACCGGTGCCGGTGGGCGCCACAACCACCATCACCTTGCGGTCGAACGCGCCGATGCGCTTCAATTCCTCGAGTGCCAGCCTGGCACGCGCCTCGGCACCCTCGGCCGATCGCAGTCCGACATAAACCCGCATGGGCTCCTTGGCCTCGCGTCCGGTGAATGCGGCGATCTCCTGCGCGCCCGGCCCCTCCACCACGAAACCGCGACCGGCGCGTCCGAGCGATTCCCATGAAATGAGCGACCCGGGACCACCCGTCTTCAACGGGCCGCCGGGTTGCTCGATGCCATCTTCAAACAATGCATCCAGTTCGGCATAGGCGGAATCGGCAACCCGCAGCGCATAGCGCAGCAACACCCGGTCCACGAGAGAAATCGCAATAAGGCCGACAAGCGCCACACCCAGCACATAGGCGACCCGGCGCGGCACGAACCGCTTGAGTCTCCCGGCGACGAAAACATAGACACGCCTCAGCCCGCGGCCCAGCGCGACGAGCAGCAAAAACAGAACGAGCGCGATGCCGCCCACCTTGCTGGGATGCGCCGTATCGACCGGATCGAGTTCCATCAGGGCGCGGATGGAATTTTGCCATTCGGCAGCCTTCCAGAGAAAGAACACGGCCACTCCCGCGCAAACGACGGCCATCGCAAGCTTGCCGTAATATCGGGAACCGTGCGGCGGCTCCGGCAACTCCAGATAACGCCATAGCCACACCAGGAACACACCGAGACCGTAGCCGACGGCGAGCGAAACACCCGAAAGAACGCCCTGAACGAAGAACGCGCGCGGTAGAAGCGAGGGTGTCAACGATGCAGCAAAGAACAGCGTACCCAGGCACAATCCGACAACGGAGAACGTCTGCCAAAGGCGTGTCTCCTGCGTTGTCGCCGTCTCCGTCATTGTAACCTCGTCTTCACCCGGCCCCGTCACGCCGAGCCCGCGGGGCAGAGTGAAACGTCGGGCCGGTCAAGGCAACATCTTTAGACGCATCATGCCGGATCTGTCCGGCAGAAGGTGAACGAAGCGTGAGCCTCAGCCCAGCGCATCGACGAGACGTCCGGCGCCCTGGCGGAACGGATCCGCGGTCGGCAAGCCCATCTGTGCCTCGATCTCTTCGAGACACGCTTTCGCCTCGTCATCGTTCAACGCCGCCGTGTTGACGGAGATTCCGATCACCTTGACGTCCGGGTTGACCACACGGGCCGTCTCAAGCGCAAGATCGCGCAACGCCTCGAGTGAGGGAAGCTGATAGTGTGGCAGGCCGCGCATATGGGTGCGGGTCGGTTCATGACAAAGCACCAGCGCATCGGCCTGGCCGCCATGGATCAGCGCCATCGTCACGCCGGAAAAAGACGGATGGAACAGACTGCCCTGCCCTTCGATCAGATCCCAGTGGTCAGCGTCGTTGTCCGGTGTGATGTGTTCGATGGACCCGGCCATGAAATCGGCTACCACCGCGTCGAGCGGAACACCCGATCCAGTGATGAGGATACCGGTCTGGCCGGTTGCCCGGAACGTCGCCTTCATGCCGCGCTCGCGCATTTCCCGCTCCATGGCGAGGGCGGTGTACATCTTGCCCACGGAGCAATCGGTGCCCACGGCAAGGCAGCGCTTGCCTGTGCGCCGCTTGCCATCGGCAATGGGATACTCTTCCTGCGGAACGCGCACGTCGAAGAGCTGTGTGCCCGCCTTTTGCGCCGCATCGACGAGCGCGGGCTGCGCGGTCAGGCGGTTGTGCAGGCCCGAGGCAATGTCCATCCCCGCTTCGGCCGCCTCAACCAGGGTCGCCATCCAGCTCTGGGAGATTACCCCACCACGGTTGGCGGCACCGACCACGAGCGTCTGCGCGCCGGCTTCCTTCGCCTCGGCGATGGTCATGTCTTCAAGACCGAGATCGGCCTTGCAACCTTCCAGCCGCAACTGGCCAACGCAGAACTCCGGCCGCCAGTCCTTGATGCCCTGAGCGACCTTCGCGGTCAGCGCATCGGGGGCATCGCCAAGAAACAGGAGATAAGGCGTCTTCAGCATGGAGGTGTCGCTCTCTTACGGTTGGTTTATCGGCTCATCGATGATCCACATACCGCTTGTCAAGCTGTGGTTCGCCAACCAGAGCACTCTGGATCAACATGCACGGGGCCGATTGAGCCAGGTTGTGACACACCCAAATTCTAAGACATTTCGTTTCTCAACGCCCTCAGCGCCGCGGCACAACGTGTCGTCAATTTCTCAAGGTCGTCATCCGTCAGGCCAGAATGCACCGATAATCGCACCAGGCAATGATTGCGCGGCGTCGCTGGCGCGCAGAACACGGCGCCAAACACCCCTTCGCCCTGCAACGCATCGCGCATATGTTGCGTCTCGGGTTCGGTGCCGCTTTCAATGGCGATGATCTGCTCGGTGCCGCCACCTACATCATAACCGATCTCATCCAGCCGCCAGCGCACCATTTCCGATATCTCGCGCAATCGTTTGCGACGTTCATCCGCTTTTCGGATCAAAGCCAGTGCCTCGAGAAACCAGACATACTCGTGCTCCAGCAAACCCGAGCTGAAGATCGCAGGATTGGACTCCATCCTGAAGTACTCCTTGAAGCGCCGGGAGCACACAATCAGTCCGGCACGACCGGCGAACGTCTTGGCAAGCGAGGCCGTGCGGAAGTGGACGCGATCAGCCAGGCCGAGCGCCACCGCGAGCCCTGCACCGCCGGGACCATGCGTGCCGAGAGAATGGGATTCGTCGACAACGAGAATGCAGCCAGCGCGCGCTGCCAGATCAACGATCGCGGCCAACGGGCAGAGACTGCCATCGGTGCTGTACACCGTATCGACAACCAGAATTCCGGGTCCGTATCGCCCGATCAATCGCTCCGCGTGATCGGGATTGTTGTGACGAAAAGCGATTCCGCGCGCACCGGCTGCCTTCACTCCTTCCCACAAGGAAGCATGCGCATTCATGTCCAGATAGATCGGAACCGAGGGGCTGGCGATGGATTGAAGGAGACCGACATTCGCGGCGAAACCCGATTGACAGACGATCGCCTCTTCGCCCTCCATATAGTCGGCGAACGCCGCCTCCAATTGCTGCATGGGGCTGCCGTCCATCGTGAAGATACTGGACATCAACAGGTCGGCCTTGCTGTTCAACAATGCCTGCGCCTGCGCTTGTCTCAGCGCCGGTTCGTTTTGAATGCACAGATAATCGTTGCTCATCAATTGCAGGTCGTCGGTCCCGGGTTCGCGCCCCCGCAAAAGATGATCGCCATTCCACAATCGTTCGACACGCTGAATATGAAACGCGTCTTCGCGCTCACGCAGCTGTTCTTTGGGACAAGCAGAGAGGACAGCCATAAGCATTCTCCAGAGTAAGCACGCGAGCCCCGGATAGCGCTATGAAAACGTATCGCCATGCAGCGTCTACATCCTGAAAGGGCTCTCGAGAAAAAGAATTCAGGGTTTCGGCTACGAACGAAGTATAACTATACTTATATGACAGAGAAATTTCAATGCGGGATAATAATCATATATAGAATCAAATTTACACAAAATCTACGCATGCATAAATATTGGAGAGGATATCAAAATATCTTTCCGGGAAGCCATGTTGAGATGGCAGGAAGCAGCCAGATAACAGCCATTCCAACAATCTGTAAAATTATAAATGGAATCACGCCCCGATAGATCTGCCCCGTCGTTATCTCCTTCGGTGCCGCCGCGCGCAAATAGAACAGCGAGAACCCGAAGGGCGGCGTCAGGAAAGATGTCTGCAGATTGATCGCGATCAGAATCGAAAGCCACAGCGGGTCATGCCCCATCAGGATAAGGATCGGCGCAACCAGCGGCAGAACGATGACCGAGATCTCCACGAAATCGAGGAAAAAGCCGAGCACGAAAATCATGGCCATCACGAATATGAGCGCCCCTTGCGGGCCACCCGGCATGGAGTGAAGAATGTCTTCCACGCGTGCATCGCCGCCCAGCCCGCGAAACACGAGCGAGAAAACGCTGGCCGTCAGAATTGTGGCGAAGATCATCGCCGTCACCGTCATCGTGGAGGTCACGATGGGCGTGAGAATGCCACGCCGACGCGCCTTGCCGATAGAAATGGCGATGGCGACAATGCCGAGCGCCAGGAGCCCGGTCGTCAAAGCGGCAATCAGCCATTCGGAAAGCCCGGCGTCGCTGCGCTGTAGCCGCACCGGGAAAAGACCGGCCAACACCGCGACGGCGCCCAGCGCTGCCGCTCCCAGAACGATCAGACGCCCGTTTCCTTCGCTGCGCACGCCGGCGAGAAGCAACGCCCCGATAGCGCCCACGCTCGCCGCCTCGCTCGGCGTTGCGATGCCACCCAGAATGGAGCCCAGAACCGCGACGATGAGAAGCACCGGCGGCACCACGGCACGCTGCACCTCCTCCCGGCTCGGCCGGTCACCGGCCTCCATCAAGGCAGGGGCGCTTTCCGGCTTTAACGCCGCTCGCGTCATCAGATAAGCGATGTAGACCGCCACCAACGTCAGGCCTGGCAAAAGCGCAGCCGCAAAAACCTGGCCGACCGAGATCGTCTCGATGGTGAATTTGCCCTGCTCGTATTGAGCCTGCTGATAAGCCGTCGACATCACATCGGAAAGGATGATGAGGAGCGTCGAGGGTGGAATGATCTGGCCCAGCGTGCCGGAGGTGCAGACCACGCCGGAAGCAAGCTTCGGATCGTAGCCATTGCGCACCATGGTCGGCAGCGCGATCAGGCCCATCGCCACCACTGTCGCGCCCACAATGCCGGTGGAGGCAGCGAGAAGCGCACCCACCAACACGACAGAAACCCCGAGCCCGCCGCGCAGACCGCCGAAGAGCCGACCCATCGTTTCAAGCAGTTCCTCGGCAATGCGGCTTTTCTCCAGCACCACGCCCATGAAAACGAACAGCGGAATGGCAATCAGCACGTCATTGGTAAGCGTGCCGAAAACCCGCTGCCCAAGCGCACCCAGAAGTCCCACATCGAACTGGCCGGTCATCCAGCCGAGAAAAGCGAAAAGCGCCGCCGTGCCCGCCAGCATGAAGGAGACGGGGTAGCCGATCAGGATTGCGACGATCAGCGCCGCAAACATCATAATGTCGAGCGGTAGGGTCATGCGACGGCGTTTTCTTCACGAAGGCGCGCAAGATCGCGCAGGATGCAGGCAAGGCCCTGAATGATGAGCAGCACACAGAACGCCGGAATAAGCGACTTGAGCAGGAAGGAGGCGGGGATGCCGCCCACAGAGATGGCTCCTTCCATGATCGCCCAGGAATTGCGCACCGAAGGCCAGGAAAACCAGGCGATCATGACCATCGACGGCATCAGGAAGCACAGCGCTCCGAGAATATCGATACGCGCCTTCCCGCGCGGCCCGAACAGCCCATAGAAAATGTCGACGCGCACATGTCCGTCCACCAGAAGCGTGTAGCCGCCGGCCAGCATGAAGAATGTCGCATGCAGGTAGAGAACGGTCTCGTTCATGAAGATGAAGCTGATGCCGTAGACGTAGCGCAGCACCACCGTGCCGAACTGCACCAGTACCATGGCAAGCGCCAGCCAGCGCACCGCCGCCCCCATCGCCCGGTTGATCCGGTCGAGTCTGTCCGCAAGCTCAAGCATGCCGAGCATTCCCCAAAAGAAGAGGCCGGACGCATGCGCCCGGCCCGGCCGATTGTGTCAGCCGCCGTATTTATAGTCCAGCGCGCGGGCATTCATCTGCCCGTTATCCGCATAAACCATGTATTCGGCGATGCCCGCACGATATTCGAGGAAGCTCTCGACGATGCGCTTGACCAGCTCGTCATCGTCCTGGCGCAGCTCCGCGATCACCTCGCCGGCGGCATTGCCCATGGCGACGATCACGTCTTCGGGCAGCTTTTTCACCTGTACGTCCTGCTCGGCCACAAGCTGCTTCAGCGCGGCCGCGTGCTTGGTCGTGTACTCCGTCCAGACCGGATTGTAGAGCGATTCACAGGCATAGGCGACGGCCTGCTGCAGATCTTCCGGCAGCGCGTCGTAGGCCGCTTTGTTCACTGCGCATTCTTCCGCCGAAGACGGCTCGCCGACACCCGGCCAGTAGTAGTTCTTGGCCACCTGGTAGAAGCCCAGCGCGGAATCCGTCCAGGGACCGATGAACTCGCCCGCATCGATCGTGCCCGACTGCAGGCCCTGGAACATGTCGCCGCCGCCCATGGCCTGAACGGCCATGCCCAGCTTGGCGCACATTTCGGAAGCAAGGCCCGTGGTGCGAAAACGCAGGCCCTTCAGATCGTCGACCGAATTGATCTCGTTGCGGAACCAGCCCTGCCACTGCGGACCGGAATTGCCGCACAGGAACGGCTTCAGCCCGAAACGGCCATACATCTCGTCGTAGAGCGCCTGCCCGCCGCCATGCACGAGCCAGCCAAGCTGTTCGTCAGCACGCAAGCCGAAAGGCTGCGAACCGAACAGGAGAATGCCGCGCGACTTGGAACCCCAGTAGGAGGGAACCGCGTGGTAGAGCTCCGCCGTGCCTTCAGACACGGCATCGAACACGCCATTGCCCGGCACGAGCTCGCCGGCGGCGTAAAGCTTCACTTCCAGCCGCCCGCCGGACAGCGCGGTAATGCGATCGGCCAGCATCTGCGCCGCCACGCCAGGTCCAGGCAAATTCTTCGGCCAGGCCGTGACCATTTTCCAAGTGATGGTGTCCTGCGCAATGGCCGGAGCCGCTAACCCAGTCGCCACGCCGGCCACACCGGCAGTTTTCAGAAATTGACGTCTTTTCATGGTAAACCCCTCTGAATTGTTTCCTTGTTAATTTCCAAGAATCCCCGGCAGCCGCAAGCCCTTTTCCTGTGCCCAATCGCGCGCGATGTCGTAGCCCGCATCGGCGTGACGCATCACGCCTGTCGCCGGATCGTTCCACAGCACGCGCTCAAGGCGGCGTGCCGCATCTTCCGTGCCGTCGGCACAGATCACCATGCCCGAATGCTGCGAAAAGCCCATGCCCACGCCGCCGCCATGATGCAGCGACACCCAGGTCGCGCCCGAGGCACAGTTCAAAAGCGCGTTGAGCAGCGGCCAGTCGGATACGGCGTCCGAACCGTCCTTCATGGCCTCGGTCTCGCGGTTGGGCGAAGCCACCGAACCCGAATCCAGATGATCGCGCCCGATCACCACCGGAGCCTTCAGTTCGCCCTTCGCCGCCATCTCATTGAAGGCGAGGCCAAGCCGGTGCCGGTCGCCAAGGCCGACCCAGCAGATACGCGCCGGCAGACCCTGAAACGCGATGCGGTCGCGCGCCATATCGAGCCAGCGATGCAGATGCTCATTGTCGGGCAGAAGCTCCTTCACCTTCTCGTCCGTGCGGTAAATATCCTCCGGATCGCCCGAAAGCGCCGCCCAGCGGAAAGGCCCCACACCGCGGCAGAACAGCGGGCGGATATAGGCCGGAACGAAACCGGGGAAGGCAAAGGCGTTCTCAAGCCCCTCTTCCAGCGCCACCTGGCGAATGTTGTTGCCATAGTCGAGCGTCGGAATGCCCGCGTTCCAGAAGGCGACCATCGCCTCCACATGCTCGCGCATCGAGGCGCGCGCCGCTTTCTCCACCGCCTTCGGATCGCTTTCGCGCTTCTCGCGCCATTCGGCCACGGTCCAGCCCTTCGGCAGATAGCCGTTCACCGGATCGTGCGCAGAAGTCTGGTCCGTCACCATGTCCGGCTTCACGCCGCGCCGCACCAGTTCCGGCACGATCTCCGCCGCATTGCCCACCAGTCCGACGGATTTCGCCTCGCCCGCCTTGGTCCAGCGGTCGATCATCTCCAGCGCCTCGTCCAGCGTGGTCGCCTTCTCGTCCACATAGCGGGTGCGGATGCGGAAATCGATGCGTGTCTCGTCGCACTCGATGGCGAGACAGCACGCACCTGCCATCACGGCTGCCAGCGGCTGCGCGCCGCCCATGCCGCCAAGCCCCGCAGTCAGGATCCCCTTGCCTTTGAGATCGCCGCCCTAATGCTGCCGGCCAGCCTCCACGAAGGTCTCGTACGTGCCCTGCACGATCCCCTGGGAGCCGATATAGATCCACGAGCCGGCCGTCATCTGGCCGTACATCATCAGACCCTTCTTATCGAGCTCGTTGAAGTGGTCCCAATTGGCCCAGTGCGGCACGAGGTTGGAGTTGGCGATCAGCACGCGCGGCGCGTCGGCATGGGTGCGGAAGACCCCGACCGGCTTGCCGGACTGCACAAGCAGGGTCTCCTCCGCGCCGAGGTCGCGCAGGCAGGAGACGATTTTGTCGAAGCACTTCCAGTCGCGCGCGGCGCGCCCGATGCCGCCGTAGACCACCAGCTCTTCCGGCTTCTCGGCCACCTCAGGATCGAGATTGTTCATGAGCATACGAAGCGGCGCTTCGGTCAGCCAGGACTTGGCGGAAAGCTCAGGGCCCTGGGGCGCGCGGATCACGCGGGCATTGTCCCGCCGCGACGAAGGGCTGGAATCTGGCATGGCGGCGCTCCTCCGGAAGAAACCGAAGCAAGTTGTATATACAACTCGGTCGTGGGAGTCGAGCAGGCGAGTCGAGGGGCGGCCGCCGGGAGCGCTGAAGGAGGCTAAACCCGCGTGCAGGACCGCTCCATGATCAGCTGCCAGCCCTCGCCGTTGTCGGTCTCCCAGGTGGCGCGAAACGCGTCCCTGCCGGTGAAGCGGAAGGTTTCGCGCACCTTGCCGGTGGACCCGAGGATGTGGCGCATTTCGCCTTCGAGTTTCATCCGCTCCGCCGCTTCTTCCATGAGCTTCATTTCGATGGTGGCGTCGTAGGAGAGGATGCGGCGCAGCCCCAGCGGGGTGGCGCCATCGTCGAGCCAGACGTCCAGCAGGGCGGCGCCGTTGTCCTCGATGATCTCTCCCACCAGGAAGGCGTCGCTGCGCCGGTAGTTCAGCGTCATGGCGATGTCGCTCGCGCCTTCCTCCACGCTGCAGGTCCAACTGCCGACGAGAGTCTCTGCCAGTGGCTTGGCGGCGGCGGGCGCGGTGAGGCAGAGGGTGGGAAGCAAGCAGAGCATTAGGGCCGGTGAACGCATGATTTTCTCCTTCAATGGCAAAACCGGCGGCGACGGTGGTGGGGCCTTTGGGGTGCGTGATGTCCTGTGCTAGCCGGCGAAGCGCCCGCCCAGGCGGTAGCGCTCGCCGGGGTGCAGCAGGCGCGCCGAGGTGACCGGCAGCCCGCCGGACCAGGTCTGGCGGCGCAGTTCCAGGCAGGGCTCGCCCGCCTTCATGCCCAGCAGCTTGCGCTCCTCCGCCGAGGGCATCACCGCCGTGACGACATGTTCCGCCTCGCTGATCGGCGCGGCCTGCATCAGGTAGCTGTGCGGCGTGATCGCCGTGAAGTCCTGCTCCAGGTAGTCGGGCGCCGCCTGGGGGTTCACGTAGCGGTCCTCCAACTGCACCGGCACGCCGTTCTCGCGGTGGACGATGAGGGAATGGAACAGTGGATCGCCGCGCTCCAGCCCCAGCAGCTGCGCCTCCAGGGCGCGGGCACGCTCGCGCCGGACATAGAGGATCTCGGTGCTGTGCGCGTGGCCGCGCGCGGCGATCTCCTCGGCGATGTTGCGCACCGCCAGGATCTCCGACTGCGGCTTGGGCGGAGCGACGAAGGTGCCCGCGCCCTGCACCCGCTCCAGCCAGCCTTCCGCCGTCAGCTCGCGCAGCGCGCGGTGCACGGTCATGCGGCTGACCTTCAGCTCCCGCGTCAGTTCGTTTTCGGAGGGGACCTTGGTCTCCTCCGGCCAGTCGCCGGCCACGATGCGCCCGACGATGTAGTCCTTCACCTGCTGATACAGCGGCGGCTCGGCGGCGGGGGAGGTGCTCATGAAGGCAAAGGCATCAGTTCGGGAGGTTTGCCGGTTCGAGAGGTTGGCCGGGGCGGCCCCCTTGCTCTATACCAGAGTGATCTATACCAACTTGTATATACAACAGGGGCCGCTCTGGCCAGCTTGGCCGGGCGCCCGCGCGAACGAGGACCCTATTCATGGAGCCCTACCGCTTCTCCGAAGGCAGCCTGCCGCTGCTGGTCTCCATGCCGCACCCCGGCACCTACCTTCCGCCGGAGATCGCGGCGCGCATGACCGACATCGCGAAGACGGTGCCGGACACCGACTGGCACATCCCGCAGCTGTATGACTTCCTGGCGGAGATGGACGTCTCGGTCCTGCAGGCGACCCACTCGCGCTATGTCATCGACCTGAACCGCGCGCCGGACAACAAGGCGCTCTACGCCGGGGCCAGCAATACCGAACTCTGCCCCCTGCAGACCTTCGATATGCAGGAGATCTACCTGGAGGGCCAACGGCCCGACGCGGCGGAGGTCGAGGCGCGGCGCGCCACCTACTGGCAGCCCTACCACGACAAGCTGGCCGAGACTCTGGCGGCGCTCAAGGCGAAGCACGGCCTGGCGCTGCTGTGGGACGCCCATTCGATCCGCAGCGAGGTGCCGCGCTTCTTCGAGGGCCGTCTGCCGGACCTGAACCTCGGCACGGCCGACGGCAAGGCGGCGGCCTCCAGCCTGCTGGACATCCTGACGGCCGTCGCGCGCGACGCCGGGCACCTGGGCTACAGCCACGCGGCCAACGGGCGCTTCAAGGGCGGCTACATCACGCGCCATCACGGCGATCCGGCGAAGAGCATCCACGCCGTGCAGTTGGAACTCTCCGAGATCACCTACATGGACGAGGACCCGCCCTTCGCCTTCCGCGAGGACCTGGCGGAAAAGGTGCGGCCGGTGCTCTCCGGCCTCCTCCACACCATGCTCGCCTGGGCGGAGATGGAGGGGCAGGGGTAACTGAGGCGCGTCTTGAGGCGAAGACCTGCGGTCTTCACCCCCCTCCCGACCTCCCCCCATCAAGGGGGGAGGGGAAGTTCTGATCTGCCTCTA
>NZ_CAJXGF010000096.1 GCF_913053745.1 uncultured Nitratireductor sp. | reverse complement strand
AAACTGTCCGGCGTGACGTTGAGAATACCCATGATGACCGCATCCGGGCCAAGCGCGAGTTCGCGATCATGCGCGAGCTTCCAGACGGGAACGGTCATCGGGCTTCAGGTCTCCGGGTCACAATCAGGCGTTTTTGCGGCTCATTGCCGCCAAAATCAACCGCAATGTGTTTGGCTGAACGAGTCGGCAACCGACATGATCGGGGTTGTCATCGTGCAATCGAAATCGCAGGGTGGGTATCGGAGACACCATGAAACGCATCACGCTGACACTCATCCTGCTGGCAGTTGGCACAGTCCCCACCGCAAGCGCCGATGTTTCGCGCAGCTACAGTTATTTTTCCATCGGCGGAGAGACGTTGAGCGAGATCGAAGAACAGCTTCGTTCACGCGGGCCCCATGTGCAAAGCACGGGACAGCGTCATCCGGGCGCGACACGCATGGAGTTCAAGACGAAAATCACTTACGAGGAAGATGATCGACGATGCCGCATCGCCGGCGCGAACGTTTCGGTCAAGGCGCAGGTCTTCCTGCCGCGCTGGCGCAACCGCAAAACCGCCGGACCGGAAACCGCGCTGGTGTGGGATACGCTATCGAAAGACATCAAGCGCCACGAAGACAGCCATTTGGGGATTGCCAAGCGCTATGCACGCAAAATCGAGAACGAGATCGGCAAGCTGACACCACGCGCCTCATGCGAAACAGTTCAGGCGCGCGCCGAAAAGATCACGCAGAAGAATCTCGAACAACATGATGCCGCTCAGGCGCGATTCGACCGCATCGAGAGCGGAAACTTCGAATGGCGGCTGATGCGACTGCTCCACTACCGGCTCGAGCAACTGGAGAAGGGGCGGAATCCCGGCTAGCGAATACCCTCGAAGCGGGAGGATTCTCCAGAGCATTTGATCTTAATTTCAATCACTTGCCTGATTTTCCCCGAGGCCGACAGAGCGCGGTTCGTTCTGAGCCTACTCCCCCAGGATAAACTCTCAAGCCTGCCGCTCCGGAATCCGAACGACCAAGCCTTCGAAATCGTCGCGCACGATGATCTGGCAGGACAGGCGCGAGGTTGGCTGGACGTCATAGGCAAAGTCCAGCATGTCTTCTTCCATCGCCTCAGGCTGGCCCACGGTATCCGCCCATTGCGCATCGACATAGACGTGACAGGTCGCACAGGCGCAGGCGCCACCGCATTCCGCCTCGATACCGGGAACGGCATTCCGGATGGCGTTCTCCATCACCGTGGATCCGTTCTCGGCATCCACTTCGAAGCGCGTGCCGTCAGGAACGATATAGGTGATTTTCGGCATGCAAATTACTCGGCAGAATCGTGAAGGTGACGGGGGATGGGCTGTGGCAATGAGGCGGCGCAGGCGTAAACATGGCCACCGTTCTCCAGACCTTGAAGGACCACATATGGTTTTTGAGCGCGAAAGGCAATCCGTCGAGCTTGAGCTTGCACTACCGCTCCCGAAGCAATGCCAGAATGAACTCATTGACTTCGCCGATCAGCCCCGTCAACCGGGTGATGCTGCGTTCATCGCTCGGCATCTTCTCGATATGCGCGGCACAATCGGCAAGTTCCACAGCGCCAACGCCTCGTGCAGAACCCACGAGCGCATGGGCCATCTCGCGCCTTGATTGAAGATCCGACGCATGCATGCGCCCGCCGAGCTCCTCCGTCTGTTGGCGGAACATGGAGAGAATTTCCAGCGCCAATGTCTCATCTCCAAGCGTCTGGCGCGACAGGTGTTCCAGATCGAGCGGCGAGGCACCCAGGGATACCTCAGCCCCATCGGCGAACTCGTTCTCGGTTGATCTGCGCATTTGTTCCCCTGCTTCCTCTACGGCAGCTTTCACACACTATTAATCCCGAATGGACAGTGGGTTAACGGCTTCGGTGCAAAGCGACCGTTTCGTCAAAAACGACGTTAACCTTATGTTTAAACTTTTACACATTGGGCCGATTGCGTATTTTCAACAGGCCTCTGTCCCATTACGATACGATTGGCTCATTTTGGGCATAGTGTCGGAGTACGAGGTTCCTCGAGTTTGCGTATGAGGCTCCGGCTGAGAGTAGCTGAGGTTTGGCGGTATGGCGCGTACAGTAGCAAAAAAGAATCAACCCAAGCGCGATTTTGCGAAGGAACTCGAGGATGCCCTCGACCTGGAGCTTGCAGACGGCTTGGAGAATGGCGACCTGGACATCGCCGCCTCCATGGAGGATCTGGAAGCACAGATTTCCGCTGCGGCCGAGGAGCTCGCACGCGAAAACCGCGACCAGAACGGAGACGAGAAAGTCACCGTGAGCGAGAAAAAAGACGCAACCCCGCCGAAGAACGAGACGGCCGGAAACGCGCAAGGCGAAGCGAAAACGGATGCCGCGACTGGAGAAAATGCCGCCCCCAAGGCAGCGAGCGCCGTCGCGCCCAAAACCGTGAAACCCGAAGCGCCGGTCGATCGCAAAAATCTCACACCAGTCGATCCGGCGCCCGAGCAAGTCGCGTCCCAGCCCTTCGCGCCCGCCAATGACGACCGGGCTGGCGACTTCAGCACCGTTATGCGCAAGTTCGACCGCCGCGCGCCCAAGACCGCCTACTGGCTCGTGGCCGCTCTTTCGGTTTTGTGGATCGGAGGCGGACTGCTTCTTGGCCAGATGCTCTACGGTTCGCAAATCTGGCAAATCCGCTCGGCAGACGCCTTTATGGCAGCGCCGCATGCGATTGCGCTGCTTATCGGCATCGTCGTTCCGGTGATCCTGTTCTGGGGTTTCGCGGTGATGGTGCGTCGCGCGCAGGAAATGCGGCTTGCCGCACAATCGATGGCGGAAGCCGCCTTCCGGCTCGCCGAGCCGGAGAATCTGGCCCATGAGCGCATCATGACCGTCGGACAGGCAGTACGCCGTGAGGTGCAGGCGATGGGCGACGGCATGGACCGTACCCTGACCCGCGCCGTCGAACTGGAGTCACTCGTTCATACCGAGGTTAGCGAGCTCGAACGCGCCTATTCGGAAAACGAAACGCGCATACGTCACCTGGTTGACGGTCTTGGTTCCGAGCGCGAAGGCATTGTCGGTCACGCCGAGCGCGTACGCGCTTCGATCGCCGGCGCCCATGAAATCCTCAAGGACGAGCTGGACACGGCCGGCGAGCGCATCCGCGCGACCATCGCAGACGCCTCCAAGCAATTGGCCGCATCCGTAAACGCTTCCAGCGAGACCCTGCTCAAGCAGCTCGAGGGCACGGGCGGCTCCCTACACAAGGGGATAGACGACCGCATCCAAAACCTTTCGGAACGCATCAGCACTTCGGGCGACGCAGTCGCAAACCTGCTCGACACGCGCATCGCCTCCCTGACCAAGGGAACCGAGGATGCGACGCAGAACCTCACCACGCTGTTCGACACCCGGATGGCAACCCTTGCCGAACGGACGGACGAGGCAACGCAAAGGATCGGCGGAATGCTGGATTCGCGCGTCTCGGCCCTGACCGAAGGAGCGGAGGAAGCCGCGATCAAGCTCGGCAACGTTCTCGATTCGCGGATATCCGCATTCGGCCAGAACACGCAAGATGCAGAGCAATCCCTTAGCCGGGTCCTCGATTCGCGCCTTGGTACGCTTACCAAGGAGACACAGGAAGCAGCGCAGACACTCGGCAACCTGTTTGACGAGCGGATGGCCACACTCGCCGAGCGCACCGACCAGACAACCCGCTCACTCAACACGCTTTTCGAGACGCGCAGTTCCGCACTGCTCTCCTCTATCGGCGAGGCGACCGAATCCCTGTCGGGCGAATTCGACACCCGTCTTGGCCAATTGGAGAGCGCGGTCACCGAACGCGGCCGGGCGCTCATCGCCGAATTCACAACCCGCGCCGAAGCGCTCGACGCCGGCACGCAAAAACTCAACACGGCGCTGGAAGCCCGTGCACGCAGCATCAACGAGACGCTCGTCGAACGCACCCGCGAGATCGCCAGCACCTTCGCCCAGGGCAAAGACGAGGTTTCGGCTGCCGTCGAAGCCGGCAAAACAGCGCTGGGAAGCGAGCTTTCCGACCTCGTTGCCTCGACCAGCATAATGCTGGAGAACACGGCGGGCGAATTCGGCAAACGGCTCGACCAGAACTGGGCCCAGATGAGCGCTCATTTCGATGACGGTATAGAGCGCATCGATGCCACCCAGACGCGCATGAACGAGACGGCCCAGCGCCAGATCCAGGCCTTCGAAGAAACGCATCAACGGCTCTCCGGCGCGCTTCATTCCGACATGGACAAACTTGACCTCGCCCGTGCCACATTCGCGGCCGGGATCGACGAGCAGGTTCAGCATCTGGTCAAGACGCGCGACGGTTTCGCCGACGCGCTGGACGTCAACATCGCCAAGATCGACGAACGCCGCGAGGCGCTCAATGCCGTGATCGAAGACGAAACGACGCGCGTGAACGAGATGTTCACCAAGCAGACGGGCATCATCGAAGAACGCACGCAAACCATGGAAAAAGCACTTTCCATGGGTGTCGAGAACGTCCGCAGCACGTTGGAAAACAGTGCCGTGGTCGTGGCCGGAGCGCTGCGCGACAAGGTGATCGAGGCCACCTCGACACTTAACGAAGAGGCATCGAAAGTCTTCGAGGACGCGGACATGCGCATCGCCGCACGCGCCGAGAAGACCGCATCGACGCTGGGCGAACGCATCGAGGACATCGACCGCACCTTCGACGATGCCTCGGCGCGCTTCACCGAACGCGCCGGCGTGTTCGCTCAGACCTTCGCAGAGGTCGACGGCCGCATCGCCGCACGTCTGGAAACGACCGCAGACACCTTGTCGCAGCACACCAAGGCGATTACGGATTCGTTCGATGCCGCCGACCGCAAGCTCGTCAGCCGTGTCGACCAGACTTCTGAACAGCTCGCGGCGCGAACCGAGGATCTGTCGAAAACCTTCGAGGACTTCGATCAGCGCATCATCGCCCGCACCCACCAGACCTCTGCCGAACTCGATGCCCGCGCGAGCGTCATGGGCGAATCCCTGTCCGGTCTGCAGGAACGCTTGTCGAACAGCGCCAGCATGATCGCCAGCGCGATTTCCGGCGGCATCAACGATGCCGATACGCGTCTGCGCGAGAGCGCCGAATCGGTTGCCCAGCACGTCAACCAACAGCTCTCGACAACACAGGCGCGCCTCGTTTCCACCGCCGATACCATCGCTCAGACCTTTGCATCCGTGGACGATCATATCGGCAAGCGCACCAACGAGACGGTTTCCAATCTCGAGGAGCGGACCCGCGAGTTGAATGCAATGCTCGCGGGCCGGACATCCGAAATGACGCGCATCCTCGACGAGACCGCCAAGCCACTCGTGGAGCGTTTCGCTGCTAGCGGCGGCGAACTGCGTGAAAGCATTCAAGCGATTACGGCAGAAACCACGGAGCGACTTCAGTCCGAGAATGCGGCACTGGTCAACGCACTCACAAACCGCACCAACGAAGCGCTTTCGGCCTTCGAGCATGCGCAAACGAACCTGACCGGCAATATCGACGAGCTTCTGCAAAAGCTCGGCGTTTCGGGCCAGCGCCTGGGTGCCCTGATCTCGACCGCCTCCAAAAACCTCTCAGAGGTGGACGAGCGGCTCAGCACCACCGCGAACAGCTTCGCCGAAAACGCAGAGAAGGCAGCCGAAACCTTCTCCAATTCCGCAAGCCTCATCAACGCGAACTCCGGCCGTCTTGCCGATTTCTCCGACCGCACGTTGCGCGAAATCTCGGCCATCGCCAGCCGGTTCGAGGACCACAGCAAGGTTCTGGAGAGCGCATCGGAACTTCTGGAGCGGGCGCAGTCCGGCCTAAGCGGAAATCTGGAAGACCGCCAGAAGGCGTTGGAAGCTCTCGCCACCGGCCTGGCGGAGAAATCCGAGCACATCGAAAAGACCATGAATGCGTTCGAGGACTTCGTCGGAAACACCCTCACCTCAGCCGAGGGACGCACACAACAATCGGTCGAGGGTATCCGTCAGTCGATTGCCGAAGTTGTCGAAGCGGCGACCAATCGCTTCAGCGGTGCAACGGAGGAAATCCGACGTACGGCTTCGGAGATCCGTACCGAACTGGAACAAACCCGCAGCGACGTCAAACGCGGCATTGCCGAACTGCCCGCAGAAGCCAAGCAATCCACCTCGGCCATGCGCAACGCCATCACCGAGCAGGTGAACGCGCTGAAGGAGCTTTCGGACATCGTTTCGAAATCCGGGCGTATGCATGGTTTGGACCAAGCTGGCGAAAGCGCTTTGCAGGCCAATCCGGCGCCATTGCAGCAGCAGCCACGCGCGCCCGCTCCGGCACCGCAAGCACCGCAGCAAACACAGCCTGCTACCGCACAACCGGTTGTCGAACGACCGCGCCAGACGACGGCGCCTGCCGGGCGCCCCGCGGAAACGACGGCACGCACGGCGCAGCCAAGCCAGCCGGCCAGCGCTCAGGCGGCCTCGGGAGGTGGATGGATCCGCGATCTTCTGCGCAGTGCCTCCAATGACGAGGGACGCGACACGCGCGAGCAAGCGGCACCCTCCGTCCAGAAGGAAGATCGCTCTGCCCTGCATGTGGTGGAGTCGCTGAACTCCCTTTCGGTCGATATCGCCCGTGCCATCGATCATGAAGCGTCGATCGATCTTTGGGAGCGCTATCGCCGCGGTGAACGCAACGTCTTCACGCGTCGCCTCTACACTCTGAAAGGTCAGCAGACCTTCGACGAAATCCAGAACAAATATCGGTCCGATCCCGAGTTCCACTCGGCCGTCGATCTTTATTGTCGCGACTTCGAGAAGCTGCTGCGTGACGTTTCGCGGTCAGACCGTGACAATATGATGACGCAAACTTACCTGACCTCGGATACAGGCAAGGTTTATACGATGCTGGCGCATGCCAGCGGCCGCCTGCGCTAGGACGACGAGCACCGGAAGAAACGGGCCCTCCTTGGGCCCGTTTTTGTTTACGCATCACATCGACACGCGTTCCTGTCAGCCGATATGGCTTACCCGATCAGGCTAAGCTCAATGGAAAAACCTGACAAAGCGATGCCAGCGCAATGCAATGGCCGAATGTGCATGGTTAAGGTTTGGAGGGACATTATGAGAGCCGTGTTTTTTGAGAGTTTTGCGCAAATCCCTCGGGTCGTCACACTTCCCGACCCGTCGCCGGTTTCGCATGGCGTCGTCGTGAAAGTGGAAGCCACGGGTGTGTGCCGCAGCGACTGGCACGGCTGGATGGGGCACGATCCGGACATCGAACTGCCGCATGTTCCCGGTCACGAATTGGCGGGCATTGTCCAAGCGGTCGGTAAGGATGTACGTCGATGGAAAACCGGCGACCGCGTGACCGTACCCTTCGTCGGCGGCTGCGGAGCATGTCCTGAGTGCCATGCCGGACATCAGCAGGTTTGCCGCCATCAATTTCAGCCAGGTTTCACGCATTGGGGCTCGTTCGCAGAATACGTGGCCATCCATCAAGCCGATCTCAATCTCGTGGCACTGCCGGAAAGTATGGATTTCGTGACAGCGGCCAGCCTCGGCTGCCGTTTCGCCACATCATTTCGCGCGATCGTCGATCAGGGCAAGGTTTCAGCCGGTCAATGGGTCAGCGTTTATGGCTGCGGTGGGGTCGGGCTTTCCGCCATCATGATCGCCGACGCTCTCGGTGCCAATGTGGTGGCCGTGGACATAACCGATGACAAGCTTGCGCTGGCGCGCAAAATGGGCGCTGCCGAGACCGTAAACGCTTCACGAACGACCAGCCCTGCCGAAGCAGTTATCGACGTGACGAACGGTGGTGCGCATGTCTCCATCGATGCGCTCGGTCACCCGGAAACCTGTTTCAATTCGATACAAAGTCTGCGCCGGCGCGGCAAACATGTGCAGATCGGCCTGATGCTTGCCGAACACAGCACACCACGCATTCCCATGGCCAAGGTAATCGCAAATGAGCTGGAGATCATCGGAAGTCACGGCATGCAAGCGCACCGGTATGATGCGATGCTGGCCATGATCGAAACGGGCAAGCTGAATCCGAAACGGCTCGTCGGTCGACAGATCAGTCTCGATGAATCAATCGAAGCACTGATGGCCATGGATCAGTTCCATGCAAT
This sequence comes from uncultured Nitratireductor sp., assembly GCF_913053745.1. Taxonomy (GTDB): domain Bacteria; phylum Pseudomonadota; class Alphaproteobacteria; order Rhizobiales; family Rhizobiaceae; genus Nitratireductor. Next base: position 10,334 of record NZ_CAJXGF010000096.1, on the reverse strand, counting down.
CGGCGCGACCGTGGTCAACCGTTTCTGAAAGGACGAGCGCCCTCAGATGTTGGAGACTGTCCAGTCCACCAGATCGGTCATGGCCGTACCGAAAGCGCGGTCGAGCGCGGATGCGAAGGCCTGTCCACCACTGCCGTTAACGATCGTCGATGCACTGAACGTGCGCGAGGCACGTACCACCCCATTGCGGTCATTCAGAATTCGAACGAATATCTCAACCTCGGCACGATCCTGCCCGTCTACCCGAACGTCGAAGGCACGCAGATCCGCCAGAATCTGATAATCAATCGCCAGCCCCTCGCCCGGCATGCCGACACCGCCGAAGCGACCCGAACGTTGATAGAGATCGGCCATACGCGTCTGGACGATGCGTGGCAGACGGTCGGCCCATCGAGCACCGCCCAGATACTGAATGGCGCCGCTGGACGTCTTTACGACGATATCCTGCCCATCGAGCATCTTGATGGCGGTTGGCTCGGTAACGAGTATCTGCCTGCGCAGCGCCCTACGGCCGTCCGATGAGACGGCGGGCGCGGTTAGATCAAAAGCATCGACCGGAGCGGGCCCACCGCCTGGCAAGGCAGCACACCCTGCGAGAATGCCCCCAAGCGCCAGCAACGCGAAAATCTTCGCCCTCGTTGTCAATAAACGCTCCTCAATCCGAACGCCGGACGGTCCGGCGGGATTCTCCTTCACATCGTCCAAAACGTGAAAGTCCCCACCACAAATTGTTTGGGATGCCGCAGCTTGAATGTCAACGTCGCGCCCGCCCCTCATAGCGGCGAATCGTCCCGTCGCCACCGGTTATAATGCGTTGCGGATTCTGTTCGAAGTCCGTCACCGCACTCTCGATACGGTTGATGGAGCGCCGGGCATCGCGCACCAGCGACTCGACCTCGCGCAGTCCACCGCCGGAGAACCGCTCCAGATTTCCCGAAATCGCATCGACACGGAGAGTGAGCGTCTCCGCCATCCTGCGGAAGGATTCGAGTGTCTGGCGGGCATCCGCCATAAGGCCTTCGCCATCGCCGGAGTCGAGCATGCCGTCGAGTTTGGCGAGAACCGAATCGAGGCGCCCCGACGACTTGTTGAGCTGATCGGCCAGTTCGCTCGCATTGGTGATGAAACGGTCGATATCCTCTTTACGTTTATCCACAGTTTCGCTGACGTCGGCGATGCTCTTTGCGGCCCGGTTCACAGTAGCGCTCGCCTGCTCGAAATTACCGACCGCGGATTTGACGGTCGCCGGATCAACGCTGTCGAGCACACCATCGAGCTTGGCGAGCGTGTCGTTGGCGTTGGTCGAAAACGTGCCGATGGAGCGCACCGTCTCGTCAACACTGGTCATGACGGTGTCGATGTTACGGCTTGCGCTCTCCAGGCGACCGGAGAACTCGTCGAAATTGCTGACCATAGAAGAAATCTTGTCGCGATCGACGGAAGAAATCAGTTCCTCGGCCGCCTTCAGCGTGCTGTCGAGCTGACCCGACACATTGGAAATCGTCTCCGAAAGCGAGCTAACATTGGCGAGGAAACTGTCTATGCCCGAGGCGTTGCGTTCCAGCGCTTCAGAGAAACGCTGAACGTTCCTCACGGTATCAGTGAGCGGCTGACGGGCATCCTTGGTAAAGCCCTCGAGTTGGCTGACGACAGAATCAGCACGGGTAAGAAGGCTCTGCGCGGTCTGAAGAAGGTTGGTCACGGCGGATGGGCTGGCCTGAATCTCGGCCACGGCATCCTGCTCCTCGGCGAGGTCGAAGAGATTGGGTTCCTTCAGATCGCCGCCGGTCATCTCGATGTTCGCAGTGCCTGTTAGCCCGGCAAGCCCGACATCCGCCTTCGTCGACTGGGTGATCGGCGTAAGACGGTCAACTTCGGCATCGGCAATCGCCACGCTGGGATTGGACAGATCCAGGTAAACACGCCTCACATCACCCACTTTCACACCGTTGAAAAGCACCGCGCTACCACGCGAAAGGCCGGATGCGGAGCCGGGAATGCGAAACCGCAAAAGCGCCGTCTCACCCCGATCGCCGATATTCGCGGTCCAGTAAACGAAGCCGAACGCCGCCAGAATGACCAGAACGGTAAAAAAACCGACAAGAACGTAGTTGGCTCTGGTTTCCATAATATGCCTGCTAACCTCTTGCGGAACGGTCGATCTGCCGGGCCCGCTTTCCCCTGAAATAGGCTTTTACCCAAGGATCGTCGCATGCGAGCATGTCCTCGACCGTGCCTTCCACGAGAACGCGCTTGCCACCGAGAACGGCGATGCGATCGCACGCCGTAAGTAGACTGTCGAGATCGTGGGTGACCATATAAACGGTCAGTCCCATCGTGTCGCGCAGTTTCCCCACCAGCTCATCGAATTCCGCCGCGCCAATCGGGTCAAGGCCGGACGTGGGTTCGTCCAGAAAAACGATGTCCGGATCGAGCGCGAGCGCACGCGCAAGGGCGGCACGCTTGATCATCCCGCCCGACAGTTCCGATGGATATTTGGGCGCCGCGTTGCGCGGCAGACCGACCAGTTCCAGCTTCAAATAGGCGAGTTCGTCCATCAGGGCGCGCGGCAGGTCGAGATACTCGCGCATCGGCACCTGAATGTTCTCGAGCACCGTCAACGCCGAGAACAACGCCCCGTGCTGAAACAGAACCCCCTGATGCATGTCGACCTTGAGACGCTCTTCGTCCGTCGCCTCGTCGAGATCCTGTCCCAGAAGCCTGATAGTGCCGGAATTTTTCCGGATAAGACCGAGAATCGTGCGTAACAACACAGACTTCCCCGCGCCCGATGCGCCCACAAAGCCAAGGATTTCGCCACGATAAACTTCTAGCGAAAGGCCATCGAGAACCAGCGTATCGCCGAAACCGACGGTGACGTCGCGAACAGACAGAACCACGTCCCGGGCCTGCGCCGTCTCTTCATCCTGCCGTTCGTCGATCAACACCATCCCGCCACCTAAAAATCGATTGCCGCGTAGAAGATGGCAAACAGGCCGTCGACCACGATCACGACGAAGATCGCCTTGACCACGGAGGCCGTGACGTGGCCGCCGAGAGATTCCGCGCTGCCGCCCACCTTCATCCCCTCGATAGAGGCGATAATGCCCACGATCAGGGCCATGAACGGCGCCTTGATCAAACCAGCGAAGATCGTTGAAAGATCGATGGAATCCCGCAACCGGTCGATGAACGCCTCGGGCGGTATGCCGGAATAGAGCCAGGCGATGAGCATGGCGCCGCCGAGCGCGGAGAAATTGGCCACAATGGTCAGGCAAGGCACGCCCACCATGAGAGCCACGAGACGCGGAAACACCAAAACGCCGACCGGGTTGAGGCCAATCACCGTCAGTGCATCCACCTCCTCGCGCATTTTCATGGAACCGATCTCGGCGGTGATGGCGCTGCCGGAGCGACCGGCGATCATGATCGCCGTCATCAACACACCGAGCTCGCGCAGGATCAGTATGCCAACGAGATCGACAACGAAAATCTCTGCGCCGAAATAGCGAAGCTGGAAGGCACCCTGCTGAGCAATGATCGCGCCGACGATCGCCGACATCAAAATGATGATCGGCACCGCGCCAACGCCCATACGATCGATCTGGTTGACGATGGCCGCCGGGTTTATCGCATGGGCGCGGCCCAATTTCATCTGCGCGCCGCCAATGGTGGCACCCAGAATGTGCGCACCGTAGACGATGTCGTCACGCGCCTCGTACATGGCGCGACCGATCCGTTCGAGCAGATTGACGAGCAATGAGCGCTTTTCGAGCAGTTTGCTTTCACCGTCCTGCTCCACCGCATCGCGGACCGCCGGCAGGAGGATTTTCGCCGCATCGCTCTGCCCGGTAACCGTGACATCGATCCCACGTGCCTGGTGTGCATAGACAAGGCGCTCGATGATCCACGCACCGGCCGTGTCAAGGCTGGTGATACCGGAGAGGTCGAGCGAAATGCGTTGCATATCGTTCTGCGCCTCGAGCTTTCTCATCCGAGCGTCGACCTTGGCGACGGTGCGTGTGTTCCACGCGCCCGACAAACGGCAGGAAAACACGCCCTCCTGCGTGCCCGCTTCTATGCGCGGGTCGCCATTGTGTCCGGACGGACGTCCAGCGTCGCTTGCTTCGTCAACGGAATTGGTCAACATGGCACCATCATTAGTGTGGAGCAGGTCCAAAGGGAACCGGTTGCCGGCTTACACAAGGGCCATATAAGGCATGTTCCTCCGATAATTATCATTTTTCGAGAAGAAGGGCGAAAATGACACGCGAACTGGCCACCGATATAGAGGGTTTTCCCATCGCCGGCGTCTTCACGATCTCCCGAGGTTCGCGCACCGAGGCGCGAGTCGTCACCTGCACGGTGCATGAAAACGGCGTTCGCGGACAGGGAGAATGCGTGCCCTACCCACGCTACGGCGAATCCGAGGACAGTGTGGTCGAACAGATCGAGGCCGTGCGTCAGGAAATCGCCGACGGCATCAGTCGCGCCGATCTCGTCAAAGCCATGCCGGCCGGTGCGGCGCGCAATGCCGTCGATTGCGCCCTTTGGGACCTGGAAGCGAAACTTTCGGGCAAGCGCGCATCAATGACGGCCTGTGCCATCCCCCCGCGTCCGTTGCAGACGGCCTATACGATCTCATTGGCAGCACCTGAAGAGATGGCCGCTCAGGCTCGCGCACACGCAACGCGACCGCTTTTGAAAGTGAAACTCGGCGGAGAAAACGATGCCGCGCGCATTCATGCAGTGGCGGGAGCTGCTCCCGACAGCCGACTGATCGTCGACGCCAACGAAGGCTGGACCGAAAACAACATTCGCGAAAACATGCTGGTGGCGGCGGAATTTCACGTCGCCCTGATCGAACAACCGCTACCGGCCGGCAAGGATGAAATCCTGCGCGACATCCCGCATCCGGTTCCGATTTGCGCGGATGAGAGCGTGCACACGGCCGACAGCCTACCCGACCTCGCCGGACTCTACGATTTCGTCAACATCAAGCTCGACAAGACCGGTGGACTTACGGCAGCGCTGGAGTTGCGCGACCGCGCGCGCGAAATGGGATTCGGTGTGATGGTGGGCTGCATGGTAGGCACATCGCTCGCGATGGCCCCGGCAGTGCTGCTCGCGCAAGGTGCAGATTTCGTTGATCTGGACGGCCCGTTGCTGCTTGCGAAAGATCGCTCTCACGGGCTCAGCTATTCCGGCTCGCTGGTCTCACCGCCCTCGCCGCAACTCTGGGGCTGAGAGCAAATCTGAATCAATCAGGGCCGCTCAAGCGGCCTTGATCCGCTCCCCTTGGAAAGCGGCAACGACACCACGCTTTGGCACCTCATCTGGAACGGATTCGGTTTCGAGAATGTGCGCCCAGGTAATGATCTCAAAGCTGCCATCGAAATTTTCGGCAAGCGCCGTACAGCTTTCCACCCAATCGCCCGTGTTCATGTAGCTGACACCGCGAATGTCCTCCATCGCCGCGTGATGGATATGTCCGCAGATGACGCCGTCGACCTCAGAACGCTGCGCCTCCTGAGCCAAAACATCCTGAAATGAGCTGATAAATTTGACCGCTTTCTTGACCTTGATCTTCGCCCAGGAAGAAAAGGACCAATATGGACGGCCCAGCACGCGCCGAAGCCGGGCAATGACGCGGTTTACGACGATGGCGAGATCGTAGGCTTTATCACCCAGATAGGCGAGCCAGCGCACATTGTGAACGACCTGATCGAACTGATCGCCATGGATAACCAGGAACCTGCGCCCGTCGGCCGCCTCATGGATCACTCGGTCGGCAACCACGATGCCGCCGAAATGCACGCCCTGGAAAGAACGTAGAAATTCGTCATGGTTGCCGGCGATATAGGTGATCTCAGTTCCCTTGCGCGCCTTGCGAAGCAGCTTCTGAACCACATCGTTGTGTGCCGCCGGCCAATGCCAGGAGCGTTTCAGTCGCCACCCGTCGACGATGTCCCCAACCAGATAAATCTTGACCGCATCGTGATAGCGGAGGAAATCGATCAGAAACTCGGCCTTCGCCGGCTTCGAGCCTAGGTGAATGTCGGAGATGAAAAGTGCGCGAAATTCGCGGTGTTCAGCGCCGTTCATTGTCCCGCCTGAGCCTTGTTAAGTCGCGCATTCTATGGCCCGATTCATGTCACAGGCATATGACGGCTACTGTTTCGATACGGCAAACTGTGCCTTTCAAGGCATCCAGTCGCCGCCGAACACTCGATTTCAGCACATGAAAGTGCTTCTCGACATTCAACGCTGGAAAATGCATGTGCGAGCGCCTAAGCACATGAAACGATTCAAATCGTTCGAGCGTCTTGCCCCTCGCCGGACCCGCAAGGCGCCGAATGCCAGGCCGCAAGCCAGACGGCCACGCCGATAGAGCCATAATGTGGAGCCGCCGATGCCTTCCGAGAAGAAAAAGCCGCAACGATCCGAATTCGACGAAGCCGCGCTCTTCTTCCACCGCCACCCCATCCCTGGAAAACTCGAAATTCAGGCAACCAAACCGCTGGGTAACCAACGCGATCTGGCTCTTGCCTATTCACCGGGTGTCGCGGCTCCATGCATGGCGATCCACGACGATCCAAAAAGCGCTGCCGACTATACGGCGCGCGCCAATCTCGTGGCAGTGGTGTCCAACGGCTCAGCCGTTCTCGGGCTCGGGGATATCGGCCCGCTCGCATCCAAGCCAGTTATGGAAGGCAAGGCAGTTCTGTTCAAGAAGTTCGCGGGTATCGATGTGTTCGACATTGAAATCGATGCGCCGCAGATCGACCGCATGGTGGAAACCGTCGCAGCGCTCGAGCCGACATTCGGCGGTATCAACCTTGAAGACATCAAGGCTCCGGAATGCTTTGAGGTCGAAGAACGTCTTAAGGAACGTATGGGCATTCCCGTGTTCCACGACGATCAACATGGAACCGCGATTATCGTTGCGGCGGCGGTCTTGAATGGGCTGGAACTGGCAGGCAAGGACATTGGCTCAGCCAAGATCGTGTCCTCGGGTGCCGGAGCTGCGGCGCTTGCCTGCCTCAATCTTCTGGTCTCTCTGGGGGCAAACGCCGAAAACATCTGGCTTACGGATCGGCACGGCGTCGTCTACGACGGCCGCAAGGAAGAGATGGATCGCTGGAAAGCGCCTTACGTTAAGAACACGGATGCGCGCAAGCTGGCCGAGGTGATCGGCGGCGCAGACGTGTTTCTGGGTCTCTCGGCGGCCGGTGTGCTTAAACCGGAAATGCTGGCCGATATGGCCGAAAAGCCATTGATTCTGGCACTGGCCAATCCGGTTCCGGAGATCATGCCGGGAGTCGCGCGTGAAGCCCGCCCGGACGCAATGATCTGTACCGGCCGATCGGACTTTCCAAACCAGGTAAACAACGTCCTGTGCTTCCCTTACATCTTCCGCGGCGCGCTCGATGTCGGCGCCACGGCGATCAACGAAGAGATGAAGCGTGCAGCCGTAAAGGCGATCGCCGGGCTCGCGCGCGAGGAGCCTTCCGACGTTGCCGCACGCGCTTACTCCGGCGAAACGCCAATCTTCGGCCCGGACTTCCTGATCCCGTCCCCCTTCGACCCGCGGCTGATTCTCCGCATTGCCCCGGCTGTTGCGGAAGCGGCAATGAAAAGCGGCGTCGCCGCGCGTCCCATCGAGGACATGGATCACTATCTCGACAGGCTGAACCGTTTCGTCTTCCGATCCGGCCTCGTTATGAAGCCTGTGTTCTCGGCAGCCAAAGTGGCCGGAACCAAGCGCGTGATCTATGCCGACGGCGAAGACGAGCGAGTGCTGCGCGCAGCGCAGGTGGTGATTGAGGAAGGCATCGCCGAACCCATCATCATCGGCCGTCCGCATGTGGTCGAAACGCGTCTCAAGCGCTACGGCCTACGCATCCGCCCTGGCGAAGACTTCTCAATCATCAACCCGGAAGACGATCCGCGCTACCGCGACTATGTCGACCTTCTGGTGCAGCTTGCGGGTCGGCGCGGCGTAACGCCAGAAGCCGCACGCACGCTTGTGCGAACCAACACCACGGTAATCGCCGCCATCGCCATGATGCGGGACGAGGCCGACGCAATGATCTGCGGGCTGGAAGGCCGCTTCGAAAAGCATCTGCGTTATGTGGACATGATCATCGGCAAGCGCGAGGGTGTGTGCGACCTTTCAACGCTGTCCATGCTCATATCGCAGTTCGGCGTCACCTTCTTCACAGACACATATGTCACGCTATGCCCTTCGGCCTCGGAGATCGTGGAAACGACGATATTGGCGGCGGAAGAAATCCGGCGCTTCGGCATCGAACCGAAGGCGGCGCTCCTGTCGCATTCGAACTTCGGCTCGCGCGATTCAGAAAGTTCGATCAAGATGCGCGAGGCGGCGCTCACGTTGAAACGCGTTGCGCCCGATCTCGTTTCCGACGGTGAAATGCACGGCGATTCCGCGCTTTCGGAAGTGCTGCGCCATCGTGTTTATCCGCAGGCGGCCCTTTCCGGCGAAGCCAATCTCCTTGTCTTCCCCAGTCTCGACGCCGCGAACATAACCCTAACCACGCTGAAGGTGATGACCGACGCGCTGCATGTCGGCCCGATCCTGCTTGGAACAGCGATGCCGGCACACATCCTCACGCCATCGGTCACCTCGCGCGGCGTCGTCAATATGACCGCACTTGCAGCGGTCGAGGCGCTGCAAAAGAGCAAGGCTGTGATGGCGACTTGAGCGTCAGGCAATGTAGAAGGGCTGCACACGTGCATGCATAGGCGATAAAGTTGTGCCTCTAACCCTGGCTTAACCCGATTGGTCTATCTCTCGCCAATTGGCCGTCGTCTTCGTGGAAGGCAAGCGAAAGGGCGCGCAACAAGGCCAATATGGTGCAAGGTGGGGCTCGAAATGCATCTGGGCGGTAAACTTCTGTTCCGTTTTATGCTGCTGCTTGCCGCGGTCTGCGCCGGCACGATCGCGAATACCACCGCCGAAGCGAAATCGCCGACATGCAGAAAGCTAGAGGCGCAGCTTTCCACCACCGCGCCCGGGACGACTGCCCAGGTCCGGCGCTACGATCGGGCGATCGCCAGACAAGAAAACCAACTCGGCATCGTGCGATCGCGCATGTCTCAGGCAAGATGCGGGTTCGGCATACTCGGAAGCCGTGTTGCCCAGTGTGCCCGTCTGAGAAAATCAGCGGACAGCATGGAGAAAAACCTCGCCAAGCTGCGCCGAGAGCGTGGCAGGACCAACCCTGGTCGAGGCGCACAACGTTCCCGTATTCGCGCCGCACTGAAAGCAAACAAGTGCCATACAAATGGCCCCACCGAAATGCGCAAAAAAATCCAGAAACGGGTAGCTGAGAAAAACAACCCAAGCGTGCAGAAACTGCGCCGCCCCGGCACCATGTACCAGACCATGTGCGTGCGCATATGCGACGGATATTACTTTCCGATCTCGTTCTCGGTTTCAAAGGACAGGTTCTCAAGGGATCAAAGAACGTGCGAGGCGCGGTGCCCCGGCGCGGACGTCGCTCTCTACGCTCATGAGGTACTGAACGAAGAATCCGAAGAGATGATCTCGGTATCGGATGGCACGCCCTATCGCGAACTGCCCAAAGCCTTCAGCTATCGTGGAACCGGCGTCTCACGCGCAGAATGCGGCTGCCGTAAGACCAGAAGTTTTTCGATCATCGCCGGTGACAAGGCCATCGATGCGCACAGCCCCGCCGTGACAGGGCAGACATCTGCCCACAATCGGCAACTGATTGCGAAAGAGGTATCCGGTCAAGAAACGTCGAGTTTTTACGTCGCCGTTCCGCCGAAGAGGCCGCAACAGCATGCCAACACTGCAACACCGCGCACTCAAGAGGAAATGCCTCTCCCGCGTTCGATCGACGACGAAGCAGCGCAGCGCCGGGTCAGGATAGTCGGGCCAGCGTTTCTTCCCGACCCAAAAGGGGCAATAGACCTGCAAGCTCCGGCCCCTGCTCTCGTCCCGTAAGGGCGACACGCAGCGGCATAAAGAGGTTGCGGCCCTTGCGACCAGTCTCGGCCTTCACCGCGCTCGTCCATGTGCGCCATGTCTCGGCGTCCCAGGGTTCCTGCGGCAAGTACCTGGCTGCCTGCTGAACGAAGCTGCGATCCTCACCCGAGAGAACGGCATCTCGTGCCGGGTCTTGCTTTACGATGCGCCACCAATCGGCGGCTTCGGCCACGGTTTCGAGATTGCCGCGCACCGCGATCCAAAAGGCTTCCGCATCGTCGTCGACAATGCCAGGCGCCGGGAGCCTGTCGGCGGCTTGAGCGTACGGCATCGTCTGGATGATATGACGGCTGAG
>NZ_CAJXGF010000095.1 GCF_913053745.1 uncultured Nitratireductor sp. | reverse complement strand
GTAGGGAAGCTCCTCGGACCAATCGAGACCGAGTGTCATGGTCAGGACGTGCTCGATCGTGATGGCGCGTTTCACTTCGATATCGGGCACATCGGGATATTGCGGTAACTGCGCGAGAAGCGGCGCGTCGATAGGCGGAACCGAGCCCTCGTCAAGCGCAATGCCATAGAGAAGACCGACGATGCTTTTTGAGACCGACCGCAGGTCGTGCCGGGTCTCGGCATCGTGCTCGACCATACCGAGATCCTGGCCCCAGCGTTCGTCGACGCCCGGATAGTAGCGCTCAAGAAGCAGTTTCCCGTGACGAACGACGACGACCCCATGAAGGCCGTCAAATTCGCCGTCGGCGAAGGCGGCATCCAGTTGGTTACCGAGCGCTTCGTTGAAGCCGGCCTCGGCCAGAGAACCGGTTTCCCAGCCATTTGCATGCGCTGTTCCCGCGCCACCACCGAACAACAGCGCGACGACCGCAATGGTCTGCCAGATATGGCGATGCCTGATCGCTTTCCTCATGGTTTTCTCCCGAGTTCATTAATCCGTGTCGAAGTGCCTTGCGCCGGCCGTTTTCTGCCTTCAGGGCGCATCCCGATGCAGAGGTCTATCCCTTTTCGAGGCCTTGCCTGTGAAAACCGCCAGTTGCGCAGCGAAAGCCCGCTTTTAGGCCGGGCGGGCTTCGCCACGCGCGATGTAGGCGGAAAGGTTCGGGTATTCGTTGAGAAGGTCCGACGAATTCCGCAGCCTCAGCAGCACCGAGACCATCATCAGGTCGCCGGCGCTGAACGACCCATCGAGCCATTCTGCATCACCAAGGGAGGCGGAAAGCTGATCCAGCCGGGTGAGGATGCGGTCTTCGAGGATGGGCATGCGCTGCACGCGCCAAGGTTCTTCGCTCGCCAGCAGCCTGGTATTTTCGCGTTCGAGAATCGGCGGCTCCACGGTGTTCAGGGCCGCGAACATCCAGGTGATCGCCTGTGTTCGTGGTTTGGCATGGTCCGGCAGCAGGCCCGCATGATGCTGCGCGAGATGCAGGATGATCGCCCCGGTCTCGAACAGCGCGAGATCGCCCTCTTCATAAGTCGGGATCTGCCCGAACGGATGCAGCGCCAGATGCGCGGGTTCTTTCATCGCCTTGAAGGAGACCAAGCGCACATTGTAGGGCTGACCAACTTCCTCGAAAGCCCAGCGCACGCGGGTGTCACGCGCCAGGCCGGCGCCCTTGTCCGGCGAGCTTTCGAAGGCGGTGATGGTGGGTTTGCTTTGCCTAGCCATTGTGACGTTCCCTCTGTCAGTCCCTGACGACGCGGTAACGGATATGAGTGGCGTTCGGCGTGTCGATCACGCGGACGATCTCCAGTTCGATCCGCTCCGGCAGGACGTCGAACAATCTGCGCCCCGCCCCCAACAAGACCGGGATCACGTGGATCTGCAGTTCGTCCAGCACACCGGCCTGCAGCGCCGCTTGCGCAAGGGTGCCGCCATGCATCATCACGTCCTTGCCGTTCGCGGCGGCCTTGGCCTGCGTCATGGCGCTGGCAACGCCGTCGTTCACGTAGGTCACCAGCGGGTACTTCTCGACATCCCGGCCGGGCGGGTTGCGGCTGACCACGAAGATCGGAACACCGTGATGATTGCCGCCCCAATGACCGGCCTGCTCGGCGGACCTGCGCCCTGCCACGACAGCACCCGTCGCATGGCCCTCCTCCATGAAATGGGCGCCCCAGCCTGTCCCTTGCGTGTTCGGCGGTGTGCCTTGAAATCCGTACCATTCATGCAGACGCATGAAATCGTCGCCGGCAGGATTGCCGACTTCGTCGTTCGGACCGGCAATAAAGCCATCCAGCGACATGGACATGTAGAGAACCGAGTTGGACATGGTCGAGGTCCCTTCTTCTCGCACTGTTGTTCAGTGGTTTGCTCCGCTCATCCGGCTCCCGTGCCAGCCGCCTCAAGCACGGCGATTATGCCGGAAGCTCGATCGCAACCTCAGCGTGCTCCGGCGGCTCTTGGAGCCCGAGCTGTCGCGCGATGGCCGGAATCTCCGGGTCCGCGAGAAACCCGGCGTAGTCATCGGGGTCCCAGTCGAAGACCGACCAAACCCGATGAACGTCGTGGGGATCGAAGTAAACGCGGGCGCCTCGACATCCATGCTCCCTGCGCTTGTCAGCACCCGACGTTCGAAAGACCTCCAGAAACCGGTCTGGATCGGTCACTCTGGCGACGGTGACAATCATGACTGCCACTCCCTTCTTGATTTGCGTGCCGTGTGCATCGGTCGCTCAGCCGGTTTCCGAGACAGCCGCCTCGAGCACCGCGATGTCGATCTTCTTCATCGGCATCATCGCCTCGAACGCGCGCCGCGCCTTCTCGCCATCCGCGCCGGTCGTCAGGTCCAGCAGCAGCCTCGGCGTGATCTGCCAGGAATGGCCCCAGCGATCCTTGCACCAGCCGCATTGGCTTTCCTGCCCGCCATTGCCGACAATTGCGTTCCAGTATCGGTCGGTCTCTTCTTGGTCTTCCGTTATGACCATGAAGGACACTGCCTCGTTCGGGGTGAAGACCGGCCCACCATTGATGCCGACAAACTTGCGGCCCAGCACCGTGAACTCCGCCGTCAACTCGTCGCCTTGCTTCCCGCCGGGGTAATCGGCGGCGGCCCTGTTCACTTTGTCGACATGGCTGTCGGGAAAGGTCGCGGCGTAGAATTCGGCCGCCTTCGACGCTTCGCCGTGGTCGAACCACAGGCAGGTCACGAGATCGGTCATGTCGTTTCTCCCTGGTTGATGGGTCATTGCTCCGGGGCGGCTGCCTCGGGGTAGCCATCGAGGAAGGGGATCGCGATCTCGCTGATCGCGGTGGTGTTGACGATGTCGTAGTGCGTGGCGTTGGGGATCACCGCAAAGTGGTTCTGCCCCATGCCGGAGCGGTCCCATTGCGCGTCCTGCGCGCCGCCGCCGAGCAGCTCGAACAGGTGGGTTGCGGCACCGATGCGGACTGCATCCCAGTCGCCGACGATAACGAGCGTCGGTGCGGTGATGTCGGGAACCTCTGACGACCAGTCATAGTCGGTGCCGATCAAGATGCCGAACTCGTTGACGGCCTCCGCCCAGCTCGCTTCGCCGCCCGGTGCTTTCGCGACATAGCCCTGATGCATGGGAGAGCCGATCATGCTCTCAGCAGTGCCCGCCGGATCGGCATAGATCGCGCGCATGCCCTCGAAGTTGTAGTCGTGCCAGTTGTTGTAGGCATAGGCGGCCGAGACGGTGACCAGACGATCGACAACCTCTGGGTGGTCGATAGCGACGCGCATCGCGACCGCCCCGCCCAGCGAATATCCCATGACATCAGCTTTCTCGTAGCCGAGAGACGTGATGAGTTCGGCAACATCGGTTGCCATGGCCTCGAAGCTCATGGGACGGCCCAGAGGACCGGTGCCGCCATGAGCCTGCAGGTCGACGCCGATGACCCTGCGGCCCTGCGCCAGGACCTCGATGTTGGGTCCGAACATCTCGACCGAGCCGAAGCCGCCGTGGAGCAAGATCAGCGGATCGCCCTCGCTATAGGTCTGATACCAGATACGAATATCGTTGACGTCGGCGAAGCCGGATTCCGTGGGAGTTGGAAGCTGGGACATCTGAGGGGCCTCCTGAGCAGATGTTGCAGTGGGTGCGGCGAAACTCAGCGCCGCCGCGGCGATGAAGGAAGTTAGGAGGCGTCTGGTCATTCTGATCCCCTTTCGATTTGTTCCTGGGACGGACCTCGGCAGGCCTTCACGACCCTTGGCCTTGAACGCGATAGCGAAGATGCGCCACGTTCACGCCGGCAAAGGCGTCGACCTGCTCGAGCATGATGAAGTCGTCGCCAAAGTGATCGAACAGACGGACGCCGTCGCCGATCAGGATCGGCGCGACATGGACGAAGATCTCGTCCAGCAACCCAGCCTTCAGGGCTTGCTGGCACGGGCTCGCCCCCAGAAGGGCGATGTCCTTCGCGCCGGCGGTCACCTTTGCCTGGTCGATGGCATCTTCAATTCCCCCGGTGACGAATATCAGGCCGGTTCCATCACCGGGCGGATCGGGATCGGAATTGTGCGTGAGCACGAATGTCGGAACGCCGGCCGGGTGAAGGCCACCCCATCCGCGCGCCAAAGTGTAGGTGCGCTTGCCCGACACATAGGCTCCGAAGCGTGCGAAGGTTTCAGCAATGACTCCGCGACTGGCCCCCTCCGGACGCAGCGCCATGGACTTGTCCGGCGGGAAGCGGCGAGTGCCGCTGCTCAGCCAGTCAAACACATGATGACCGCCTCGCGTACCGAGACCATGCTCAAGGGTCTCGTTCGGCCCGGCCACGAAACCGTCGAGCGACATCGACATCTCGGCCACGACGAGCCCGCGCGGATTGTCACTCATGGTGCTCTCCTTGCGAGATCGGTCTTTGGGTCGGCGCGCGTCACTCGAAAGGTCTTCCAGTCGATGCCCCAGCCGAGCGCCAGCCTGTCGCCCGGCCCGTGAACTGCCGCGAACAGCAGTCCGGCGATGAAGGTGAAATGATCGACGAAAAAGCCGAACTCCATCGGGTTCTCCTCCCACCTAGACGGCCCGTGAAACGCGAACCCGAGGAACAGGACATAGGCTGCCGAGATCACGGCCGCCTCGCTGAAGAAGGAGCCGGTGAGGAACGCGAAAGTCAGGCCGAGTTCAAAGAAGGCGGCAACCCAGGCAAAGAACAGGGGGGCCGGGAAATCGATCAAGGCGATGTAGCCAGCCGTCGCGCCCATATCCGCGAACTTGAAGCAGGCCGCCATGAGAAATGCACCGCCGAAGATCAGGCGAGCGATGAGGATTGCGGTCCTTCTTGCCATTTCTGATGATCCTTCGTTGCTTGTCCTGACGGGCTTTCTGTCCAAAGGACGCGCGAGATCTGCGCCTCACGACATGGAGCGGAAACTTTTTCGCTTTGGGTTTTCAGTGTGGATATTCGAGCTGCATGGCGACAACATTGGTCGTGGCCTCCCCATAGTGTTCGGTGATGGTCTCGAGCGCCTGGTCCAACGCATCCGCAGGCCGCTCATCGGGGTAGATCGAAGCGGTGCGATCTTCCTGCCAGCCGTCTTCGACGCGATCCGGCAGGATGCGCACACCGTTCGCCGTGGGGAGTGCAGATGGGGCCTGTGCGAAAGTGACCGCATGCGACCGGTAGGTTCGTGACCAGGCATCGGCGATCATGGCCAGCGAGACCTCGTCCATTCCCGCCTCGAGTTCGATCCCCCAATCATCGCGGTTCCAGAATAACATGCGGTTTGCGAGCACTCGTGTCGCGAAAGGACGTGTTAGTTGAAACGCATCGCTCGCATGCCGCATGTCCCAGTTTCCCGTGCCGAGATCTGTTGCTACAACCTCGGCCTGCTCCGGTCCCGCGATGGCCTCGATCAGTGCCAGCATCATCGGCAGGGCGGCCGTGATGCCGGTCGTGGTCACGACGTTCCCGTCCGCGACCATGCGGCGGTCGGCGACATAGTCTATCGTCGGGTTGCGTCTGAGCATCTCGCCCAGATAGTACCAGTGGGTTGTCGCACGCCTGCCGTCGAGCAGCCCGGCAGCGCCGACCACCTTGGCGCCGGCACAAACACCGATGATCGTCGCGCCTTTCCGGGACTGCCCCTGCAGCCAGGCGATCACCGCCGGATCGTCGTCGCGGCTCATCGCTGGTACGATGACGTAGTCGGCCCCCTCGGGATATTCGGCGTCGAACGCGGCGATGGTCGCGTCCGGCTCCACCCTCAACGCGGGATAGAGCTGCACCGGCCCTTCCTCCGTCGCCAGCATCACTACCTCGGCAATATCGGCCCGCCTCAGGATACCAGTCGTCGTGATGTAGTCGTTGGTCTCGGTCGCGTCGTTGAGCCCGATGACAGCGATAACGGGACGTCCTTCTCCTTCGTAGCGGAGAGCAGTCAGCATGGCATCCGTCTCTTCCTGCGGCACCGCGGGGGCGTCCGCCGTGGCGATTGTCGAAGGCAGGCTGAATATCCAGCCGCCGAAGCCCGCGAGACCGAGCAGAACGACTGCAATACCCCCAAAAACGATAACGCGCTTCGACATGGCTGTTTCTCCCGAAAAGCTGCTGGATGGGTCGCGAACTCGTCCGCGCTACCATCGCCTTTTTCGGAAGCTACCAGCCGCCCGCCATGGCAGAAATGACAAATAGATGCTAATTTCTGCCAATGCACCACGTCGTCTCCATCGTCTATCCTGGGTTCGAGCTGCTCGATGTGTCTGGACCTGCATCGGTGTTCAACGGTGCCAATCGCGCGCTCGGCCAGCAGGGAAAGCCCGCATTCTATGCGGTCACCCTAGTCTCCGCCCAAGGCGGCGCCATCGAAAGCAGTAGCGGCATCACCGTCGACACGCGGGCGATCTCGGATTTGAAGCCAGGAGATGCGCATACCGTCCTGGTCGCCGGGGCGGAACGGGAGCCGCTGCTGGCCGCCGTCGCCGACCCGACCCTACGGGCAGTGCTTCCCGGACTTGCCTCCGGTGCCGAGCGCTACGGATCGGTCTGCACGGGCGGCTTCGTGTTCGCCGCGCTCGGCCTGCTCGACGGCCATCGCATCGCGACCCATTGGGATTCCTGCAAACCGCTTTCCGAGAACTTTCCCGCCGTCACGGTGGACCCCGACGCGCTCTACGTCGTAGATGGCCGACTCTGGACATCTGCGGGTGTGACGACGGGCATTGACATGGCGCTGGCGATGATCGCCAATGATCTCGATGCAGGCATCGCCGGCGAAGTTGCCAAGCGGCTGATCCTTTACGCACGCCGTCCCGGATATCAGTCGCAATTCAGTCCGGTGCTGCAGGCGCAGGTCAAGGGCGACAGTCCCTTCGCCGATCTGATCGGATGGATTCAGGCCAATCTCGATGCAACGCTGGATGTCCCCGCACTGGCCGAGCGCGTGGGACTGAGCGAGCGGACCTTCCACCGCAAGTTCGTGGCGGCAACAGGCCAGACCCCCGCCAAATTCGTCGAGACCGCCCGACTCGACGCAGCGCGCCTCTTGCTGTCACGCGGAACCTCACTCAAATCGGTTGCCGCGCAGGTAGGCCTGTTCCCCGCTGCGCGTCTTTCGGAAGTCTTCGAGCGCCGGTTCGGCGTCGCGCCGAGGCTGTTCCGGGAGATGCATGGCGGTATGTGAATTGAGATCCGAATCGTCCCGTTGTCGTTTTCGCAGTCTTGCCTCATTCATCAGGCTGCTTTCATGCCATCATCGAATACACAAGTCTCATCCAGCACGGCCAGTGGTCTGATCGTGTTCGAATTCGAGGAGAGTGATGCGTGCATCAGGCGTCCTCATCTATTACAGGAGGGGCGAAAACCGTGTTCTTTAAACAGTTCCGATCTGGCGCGAATCGCATGCTCGGCTCGAAGCCGAACTCGGGTCAGATTAAGATCTCGCCGATCTTCTACGATAACTTAAGTCCGTTGAGTCATGATCTGCTCTCTGTTTCATTTGATAGTCCACTCTTGGCTTACGCCTGTAGGGAGGCTTGATCCGGCATGTCAGTGCGCCCCTACCACCGAGCTGACGCCAGGGCGTGGCTAGCACTGCTCAATCTCCTGCGGGAGCGGCCGCTCGACCTCGGCAGCTTCCTTGATCGGGAACGCTCGCGAGTTTCGCGAGAGAAGCCGCTTCGGCTCGTATTTGAGGAGAACTCTGAAATTCTCGGCATCGTAGAGGGCGTGGTTTCGGCCTACCTGCCCGAGGACCATCTTATGACAGCAATTGCAGTCACGCCTACGGCGCGCCGCCGAGGTATCGGCACGTTGCTATTTAATGAATTTAAGACCGTCGCACTTGAAGCAGGGATTGCGGGGCTTGCTTGCGAGGTGGTTGAAAACGATCCCAACGTTTACAACTGGGCAAGGTCCTGCGGCTTGCGCGATCATGTTCGCCGCATCTCAAGCACTCTCGATCTAGCGGTGTGGAGCGAAGCGCGCCAGACGGTACGCGAAACAGCTCTGGCGGCGCATGGTTTCATACTCACTACGATGGGGGACGGTCTGGTTCGGTCCGAGGAACTTCTCCCGTTCTTCAGAGATCGTGTCTCCGAAGCGCCGGACATGGCTAATATGCCGCGCTGGGATCTCGAGCTCTGCCGCAGCATCCTGTTCAAAAATCCTCATGCCCGCGACGATTGGATTGTAGTCGCACAGTTGAATGGTCGTATTGCGGGCTTGGCTGTGATGCACAGCCTTGGCACGGACGCTTACCTCTACTTTGTGGGCAGTGCGCCTTGGGCACGGGGTCGAGGTTTGGGCGTTGCCCTTATCGGGTACCTTGCAGGACAGGCGAAAGCCGAGAGGATACCGATCCTACGGATCGATAATATTGAAAGTAATTCACCCGCATTACGGATAAACGACCAAATCGGCTTCGTCGGTCAGACTGTCCGCGTTGAGCTTCGGCGCACCCTTACAACGCCGTGAGGGCTCATTCAGTCCAGTCAAGCGTTAGCTTATGTAAACCAAAGCGGCCTAGATGTGCCGCATTAATGTTCCGCGAGATGCATGCCGATCTTTGAGGGATCGATCGGGCGCGAAGGGCCGCTGCGTGCCGAACGCCTTCTTTGCCTGGTTCCCGCCGCCCCGCCCGGAAACGTCGCACAGCCAGCAAGGAGCGTTGGTTTTGTTGCAACCGCTGACTGGACAGGAAAAGCGACCTGGCCGACAGCAATTATGCGGCAAGAATTGCGAACTGCTCGGCCAGGGTTGGATTCGGATTGAAGGCGTATCTTGCCTGTCGCTCGCGCATCATATGAACCATCTCGGCGTAACGGCTTCGCCTCAATTCCCTTACCTGCGGGCTACGTCACCCTGCCAGTTGACGACAGGTCACCGCCGCTTGGGCTCATGCCCCCTCACAGCAGG
Source organism: uncultured Nitratireductor sp. (assembly GCF_913053745.1). Lineage (GTDB taxonomy): Bacteria > Pseudomonadota > Alphaproteobacteria > Rhizobiales > Rhizobiaceae > Nitratireductor. The sequence goes on along the minus strand of NZ_CAJXGF010000095.1, from coordinate 9,587 downwards.
GGGCATGGCATTCTTCAAATCCTCCTTTCTCAATGCATTCTAGTCATATGCATCCCGGACCGTCCGGGACGAGGCGCACCATAGGTGATATCGGCGACCCAAAGCATGCTCGGCTCGTGGGCAAAGAAGTTCCGGTCCATCAGATTGCTGGCTGGCCGCAATCGCTCGTCACGGATCGTGGTCCGGGCGGACTTGCGACGGCTGACGCCCTTCAAGCCTGCAGCTTTCATCAATCGTTCGACGCGCTTGCGCCCAACATGGACGCCGGCATCAGCCAGTTCAGCATGGACGCGCGGTGCGCCGTAGATCTGCCTAGAGGCTTGATGGATGGTCTTGATGCGTCCGCTCAGATCGCCATCGTCTCGATCGGGTAACAGACCTGGTTTGCGGTCATGAATTCGAAGACCGGGACGACGTCACGTCGTTCGCTGCAAACCAGGCTGCGGCCTTTGAGAGAATGTCGCGCTCCGTGCGAAGCTGCCGGTTCTCCTTGCGCGGGCGCCGAGCTCTTCCCGCTCGGCGCTGGTCAGGCCGTCATCGCGTGTCCCACCGTCGATCTCCGCCTGCTTGACCCAGCCATGAATCGTCGCAACGCAAGGCTCGAACTCACGCGCAAGACTTTCAACACTGCGTCCGGCCTTGGCCAGCGCGATGATCTGTTGCCTGAATTCCGCAGGGTACGGGTTCCTGGTTCTCGGCATGACAAGCACTCTCCTTCACAAATGGAAAAGTGTCCATCAAACCGGGGGAACTCCAGTGCCGATTCCGGCCGCTACGCTGACAAATGTCACGTGGCCGGCAAAGCGGCTATAGGTAGCAGCCACATCGCGGATCACCTGCGGCTTGATTGCAAAGACAATGAAGTTCGCACCGACGCTCAGTTCATCGACGTTTTCGGGGACCGTCACGCCAAGCGCGCCAGCGAGGGCGCGCAATTCGACATTAGGCTCGATCACTGTAGCATCCTTCGAAGCCAACTTGCCCGCGGTGATCCACACCCTTCAACATAGCATAACCCATGCTGCCGCAATCGACGAGAATTATCGACTTGTCCATGAGTATTTTCCCCTTGAGGATGGAAAACTACGGAAAGATCGCTGCTTTTCATCTGTGTTGACAATAGGTCTGTTGGCTGTGAGGCCAAGACAATGGTTTCATCCAACCACATCGCTAAGTATCTGGAGTAGGAACAAGAACGGTATTATCGCTTAAAAGTATAGCCAGTGCCTTGGATATCCCAGCAATCATTCGTGGATCTTGAAAGCTCCGCCTTGCGAATGCGCTGGCTCGGCGTCTTGGGGAATTCCCGCGTGAAGTCGACATAACGGGGAATCTGGAAATAAGGCATCTTGTCCTCGCACCACCGGATCAGGTCCAACGGTTCAAGGATCTTCTGCGGCTTCAGCTTCACAAAAAGCTTCAGATCATCATCGCCGGCCCCCAGACCGCTGTCGACACCGACCAGAGCGCATTCCTCCACAGACGGATGGCGCGCCACGATCCGCTCGACCTCCCAAGCCGAAACATTCTCTCCCCGACGCCGTAGGCTGTCGCTCTTACGTCCCGTGAAAAACAGATGTCCGTTCTCGTCGAACCGGCCGAGGTCGCCCGTCTTGATCCAACCGGCCTGCGTTCTAGTCTGAACCTTGTTGAGCGAGACGGACGTATGGCCCTCGCCCTTGCCCTTCACGACGATCTCGCCCGTTTCTCCCTGGGCAACATCCTGTTCCCCGTCATCGATAATCCTTACCGAGAACCACGGAAGGGGTTTTCCGATGGAGCCGCGCGGTCCCCCGACATTGATCGAGACGTAGTTCGCCACTTCGCTCAGGCCGTAACCTTCGTTGACGACCACCCCAAAGCGCCGTTCAAACTCTTCTCCGATGTCCTCCGGACATCCCGCCCCCCAGGCGACCTTCACTGAATGATCGCGATCGCCTTCGAGGGCCGGCTGCTTCAGCAGGATCGGTAGAATGCCTCCGATGTAATGAATCTTGGTGGCGTTGAAACGGCGCGCCTGGTCCCAGAAACGCGATGCGCTGAAGCGGGGAACCATGGCGAGCGTAAGCTTCTCCATGATCGCGGCAAAGACGGTCTGATGCCCCGCTCCATGATACAAGGGCTCCCAGAACAACAGGACGTCGCCCGGCTCCATCTCCCCGATCAGCAGGCACCCGATCGAACCGATCTGCACGACGCGGTCCGAACGTGAAAACTTCTTCGGCGCTCCCGTCGTTCCTGACGTATAATTTATGACCAGCGGATCGTCCGGCCCGGCGGACAGTGCTGGCGGCGTGGCTGCGCCCCCTTCGATGAGCCTGTCGAGTTCGCCCGTTCCGCTGTCGTCGTTCCAGATAACATGCGGGATTTCCGCCTCGACAAGGGCCTGATCCAGCAAGGTCCGGTAGGTGGTCTCCGCGATGAGAACGCGGGGTCGGGCATCGGCCAGCAGAAGCGATAGATAGTCGCCCTTGGCATTCACATTGACGGAGGTCCGCGCGACGCCGATCTGGGCGCAGGCATAAAGCGCAATGATGTGCTCGGCATGCTGATCGAGCATGAGAGCGACGACGTCGCCCTTGCCGATGCCCAGGTCGAGCAGGGCGTTCGCCAATTTCGTCGAGCGCTCGTGAAGCTCCCACACCGTCAGCTGCCCTCCCTCCCAGACGCATAACGGGTGTTCGGGATCGGTCTGCGCCCGCTGTTCAAGGATTGTCCGAAAGGTACCTTCTCCCGGCACCGGCCAATGCGCACGCATGTTAAAGTCGGCTAAGTTCCTGCCGCTCATTGTCATTCTCCAGAATTTTCTTGAATACCAGTTCACTCACTATGTTTGAAGTGGAGAACACTCTATGCATTCCTGGCATTATGTCCGGCGAAAAAGCCCGAAATGCCAGACTTAACTGACCGGGTTATTTCTTCTTTCGCTCTCACTTCCGCCGCGCGGGCAAACGCGGCCTCGAGCGCAGGTAGTGTGAGATCGCGAAGCCACTGCTTCGTTTCAGCGAAAGCTTCGGGAGATTTCGCCGCTAGCTCGTCGGCAACTTGCAAGGATCGCTCCTCTACTGCTTCCGCAGGAACGATTTCTTCCAGCATCCCCAAACTCGACGCCTCCTGCGCCTCCATGAACCGCCCACTCACAGCAATGGAGCGGGCGAGCATGGGACCGACGGACCAAGAAAGGATAGCCGAGCCCGTTATGCAGGGCATGCCGGAATTGATCTCCGGCAACCCGAAGCGAACGCCTGCATGGGCAACACGATAATCCATCAGCAAGACCGCCTGGAACGCCGAACCCAGCGCAAAGCCGTTCAGTGCCGCGACCAGCGGTTTCCTGAAAGACTGGATGCCGACATAGAAGTCCTGGAACGCCGTCATACGCCCCGCGGCGGCGGACGGTATGCTCATGGTCGGGTCGGAAAGGTCCGCACCTGCGCAGAACGAGCGTCCGCCCGTTCCGGTGATGACCGCCGCGGCAATCTGCAGATCCTTGTCAGCCGATGCGAGAGCCTTGCGGATGTCCTCCCGCACGGCGCCGCTCCAGGCATTGAGCTTAGCCGGATTGTTGAGACGCAGCACCAGAAGTTTACCATGTTTTTCCAGTTCCAGCATTTCACGTTCCCATCAACAGATTCGGCAGCAGGAGAGAAAATTCCGGCACATAGGTTATGATCAGCAACGAGGCGATCAGCGCCAGAAAGAAGGGGATCGCCGCCAGCACCGCGCGCTTCATGGGCACCTCGGCGATCTGCGCCGAAATGAACAGGGAAAGTGCCACCGGAGGCGTCATCGAGCCCATCGTCAGATTGACGGCCGCGATGATGCCGAGCTGCACTGGATCGATCCCGTAAAGCCGGCCGAGGTAGAGCAGCACCGGCGCGACGATGATCAGCGCAGCGGACCCGGCCTCCAGCGCCCCCAGCATCAGCAGACCGATGTTGATGAGGATCAGGGCGCCCCACTTACTTGCGGTCACGGCCTGGATCGCGGTGCCGATTGTCTCGGGTACCTCCATGATGTTCACGGCCCATCCGAATGCACCGGACGCCGCTATGACGAACATGATTGCGCCGGTGAAGAAGGCCGCCTCGCGCAACGAACGGATGACCACTTCCATAGAAAGGCTGCCATAGATCAGACCGAGTAGCATCGAATAGAGAACCGCGAGCACCCCCGCCTCGGAAGGCGTAACGATGCCAAGCGTCATGCCCCCGACGATGATGGCGGGAGAAAGCAAAGCAAAGAACCCGTCGCGCGCACTCATGAGGAATTCCCTCAGGCTCGCACGTGGAAGGGGATCGCCCGCCAGCACGGGCTTTGCGCGCACCGCCGTGAAAACGATCAGTGACAGGCAGAACGCCATCAGGCAACCAGGTAGAACGCCGGCGAGAAACAGCTTACCGGTAGAGACATTCGCAAGCTGGGCATAGACCACCAGAATGATGCTCGGCGGAATGATGGGTCCGATGATGGAAGATGCAGCCGTAACGGCCGCGCTGTAGGCGCGATCATATCCAGCATCGATCATTGCGCGTATCTCGATTCGACCCAGACCAGCGACATCTGCTGTGTTGGACCCCGACATACCGGAGAATATGACGCTCGCCAGAATGTTGACGTAGTAGAGCCCGCCTCGCAAATGCCCCACCAACGCGCAAGCGAAACGGAATATGCGTTCGGTCACACCCATATTGTTCATCAGGATTGCAGCGAGGATGTACATGGGGATGGCCGACAGAACCACGGACTGCACTCCGCCCCACATGCGCTGTGTCACGATCTCGAGTGGGAAATCGCTGCCCGTCAGAATGAACCCCACCGTTGCGGCAAGAAGCGTCAAAGCGACTGGCACATTCGCCGCGAAAAGTACGACCAGGATGACACCGAAGACTATGCCCTCCATGGTTCACGCCCCCGGCTTGAAGGTTTTAGATATTCGGACCACCACGTGGAGGGCCATGGAGAGGAAGCAGTAGCTCATCAGATAGGCTTTCACTTCTTCGGGTATCTTCAGGATCAACGAGTATGTGCCGACATAAAGTGCCCCGATGCGGAACGAATAGTAGGCAAGCGCCACCAGCAACAGCAATTCAACAAGCAGTGCCGCGGCTTCGGCGAAACGCCTCACCTCCACTGGCAGCATGCTTATAAACGTATCAATGGAGTAGTGCTCACCACGTTTGAGAACGGCCGTTGCCGCAACGAAACAGAGGCAGATCAGCAGAAACTGCGATAGCTCCTCACTCCAGCTCAAGGGTGAGTTCAGGAAATAGCGAAAGAAGATCTGTGCGGCGATGGTCAGGGTGAGGAGCGCGATCAAGATGGTCGCCGCTCCCTCTTCCAGATGTTTCAACCATTTGTCGATAAAACTCATTTTCGGAACTCTCCATTTCCGAAAATCATAAGAAGGAAACGATTTCGCAGCCCGTCAGCGTTTCCAGATGACGCAGACCATTCCATGCCTGCTTCGTTTTTTCCGCCCCGACGACCGGCTCCGCGCAATCGACGAATTTCGCGGCCAGTTCCTCCCAGGAAAGAGGATTGGTCGGGTGCCCCTTCGGCTTGTAGAGACGCTTGCGGTATACCTCGTCATCTTCATGGATGATCTCGATATCGGCAAAGTCATTGAAGACGGAATCCCGTTCGCGAAGCTCAGGATGGATATAAACGTTCAACTTCGGATATAGGGCCTGAATGGCCGGAGCGTTCACGGCTTCGTCCGAGAATTCGGCAAAGGTCACCTTCCCGTATTGCAGCGCGGCGGCAACGCAATATTCCATGCTGAACTTACCTTCCAGCCCCGTCGTCGGGCGATGGTAGGGAAGCGTGTTCTCGCAGCGATATCCGATACCGCAATTCAGCTGCTTGATTTGATGGGGCCGGATAGACCCGTTTGCGAGCCCCTCGAGCAATACATCCAACACATGATGCGTCAGGGAGCATGTCGGATAAATCTTGAAGAGAATGCCCGGCTTCACGACGTCGAAAGGCGCGCCAAGGTCCGATACCGCCAAGCCGGCGGCCACATGATCGAAGCCGCAGAACAGGTCGATGAACCCTTCATTCGCCTCCAGCGCATTGGGATTGGCGCTCAACCCGGCCGCCGCAAGCCGTGCTGCCGTGACACCATGCTCAGAAGCCAACCCCGAATGCAGCGGCTTCGTCATGGTGCCGAAATTGGCGCGAACCCCGCAGGCCATCGTGCCCGCGATCGCAAGCGTGCGCGCACAGGCATCGCTGTCCAAGCCCATAAGGTTCGCCGCAGCAGCAGCAGCTCCCAGCGTGCCAAGCGTGGAGGTCGTGTGCCACCCTCGCTCGTAATGTTCCATGTTCATTGCACGACCGAGCTTTGCCTCGATCTCGACTCCGACCGCATAAGCGGCGATCAGTGCCTTGCCTCCTACCTCGGTCGCCGGAACCATGGAGAAGATTGCCGGCACTACAGGGGCGGATGGATGCCCACGCATAGACTCGTTTGTATCGTCGATATCATGCGCATGCGCCAGGGTGCCGTTGGCCAGTGCGGCCATGCGCTCCGTGGTCGTGATGTCACTGCCCCAAATTGCCACATTGCCCGGTTCAAAGCGCGCAAGTTCCATCACCACTTTGCTGGGAGGCTCCGTGGCTCCTGCAATGGCCCCGCCGATGCAATCGGCGATCGCCTGCTTGGAACATTCGCGCGCGTCTTCCGGCAAGGTGTCCCAGGATTGAGAAGCAACGAATTCGGCAAGAACTTTTGTGATCGGGGGAATCGTGGTTTTCAGCATGCGGGCTTTCCCTGGACGACATGACCGTACAACCCGATCTCGCGGATCGAAGTCGGCGCTCAGTTTTTAAAGGAGTGGAATGCGGGCGCGGAGAGATGAACCTCTCGGCGCCGTACAGGATCACTTGATCGCCTGGATCGCATCGAACAAGCCTGCGGTCGACCAAACCTTGGTTTCCATGTCAGCAACCACAGGACCCATTTTTTCGATGAACGGCTCGGGATTCACACGAATGACCACAGCACCATCGTCGATCATCTTTTCAATGATTTCCTTCTGATCCTCGACCGCGAGCTTCGTGTAATATTCGCCGGCCTCAGTACCCGCATCGAGCAGTGCCTGCTGATGTTCCGGCGATAGTCCCTGGAACTTCTTGTCACCGATCACGATAGTGAAGCTGTCGCTGAAGAAATCGACCAATGTCAGATAGGGTGCCACTTCCTGAAGCGACTGACCGTAGAAGCCCGAAACTGTCGCGCAGGCCACTTCGGCCACGCCCTGCTTGAGCGCGAGATAGGTCTCGCCCCAGGGGAGGCCTACAGTCTTCGCACCCATCGCCTCGAAGGTTTTCACAAAGCCTTCCCATGGCGGAACGCGCACCTTGAGACCCTTGAAGTCATCGGGGCTCATGATCGGTTTGGTGGAGATGACTGGCTTGCCGGGACGGGCACCGTTGCGCAACACCATCCTGAAGCCCGCCTTGTCGAGTAGGTCCTGCTCCATCTTCTTGTAGGGCTCACTGTCCAGCACCTTCATGAAATGATCCGTATCGCGGAACACGAAGCCTACCGTGGTGATGTTCCAATCGTCGACATACTTGCCGAAATTGCCGGTTCCGCCGGCGTACATGTCCTGCGCCCCCAGACGAATTGCCTCCAACTGGCTGGGCGCATCCCCCAACTGCCCACCGGAGAAGATGCGAATCTTGACCTCGCCATTCGTCTTCTCCTCGACACGTTTGGCGAAATATTCCTGAGCCTTCGTTTCGGAATGCTGCGGATCGGTGATGTTACCGAGGCGCAGCGTCACGGTCTCCGCGCCGGCCACTGTGCTGGCGACCAATAGCGCGGCTCCAGCGAATATCAGCTTTCTAAGAGAAATATGTGCCATGCAACTCTCCTTGTTACCCTCTGCCTGCAGGCGTTCATTCGCCTTATTATTAGTTTTATTTATATTTAATATAAGGATTATATCCGGTATAGTCAACCGGAAAGATTCCGGGAGCCAAGAGCGCGCATGAAAAGCTGGATGAACCTGAGATCGCTGGAAATTTTCGTTACCTCGGTTGAAGAGGACAACATGTCCCGGGCCGCCGAGCGCCTCGGTCTGACACAGTCGGCCGTCTCGCAGGCAATCGCCAATCTGGAAAAATCGATCGGTGCCCAGTTGGTGGACCGCACGGTGCGGCCGGCGCGCCTGACATTGCTCGGCACCACCTTCTACAAGGGCGCTCTGGAGCTTCTGGGCCGCGCCCGGATCCTCGAGCAAGGTGTCGATCTCGACATGAACAAGCTGCTCCCGCTCCTGCGGATCGGCATGGTGGATTCCTTTGCAGCGACGGTTGGTCCGTATCTGGTCAAAGCCCTCGACACGATCGCCGCGCAATGGTCTGTCCTGTCTGGAATCAACGAAACCAGCGTTCGCGCTCTTTTGGAACGACGGGTGGACTTCGTGATCACTCCTGACAACTCGCACAACCTGTTCGAACTGACAGTTTTGCCGATTTTCGAGGAGCCGTTCTTCATCGTAGCTCCCCCCTCAAATAGTTCGGAGCCGAAAACGGCAGAGCAACTATGCGAGGAAATGCCCCTTATTCGCTATTCGCGATCATCCTTTTTCGGCAGACAGGTGGACGACTATTTGCGCGAACACGCATTGAGCCCCCAGCACCGCTATGAGCTCGATACATCGGATGCCGTTCTTGGAATGGTAGGCGCCGGGATAGGATGGACCATTGCAACACCGCTTGTTGTCCTGAAGAGCGTCCGCTCCGACACAAACCTGCGTATCTATCCGCTCAGCAAAGCCCCAATGTCGCGCACGCTATGGCTCATTGCGCAACGGACGGAAAATGCAGAGCTGAGTCAACGTATCGCCAAAGCGGCCCAGGAAGCTATACTCACCGGCTTTCTGCCTAAGATTGCCGGTCTCGGTGGCCCGACCACAACGGAGGCGCTTCGGATCGGCGAGCTAAGCGTGAACCAGTTCGAGGCATATCTCCAACCCTAACTTTTTATAAGGCGTGATCCCGGTACTCGAGCACGCAATGGCTCAATGGGGGTATGCCGCGTCAGGTTCTCACAACCATCTGCTGTTACAAGGTAGCAATTGCCCACGTTGGAGCCCGCCACGAGCGGGTCGAGCCATTGAGCGTGGAGCACAAATACCATTCCCTCCTCCATCTTGTCGCAATTATGCGAAGAGATGTTGAACAGCGGCATTTTCGGCATACCCACGGCATGCCCAAGATTCGGGTTGTGAGGTCCCACCTGCGCCGGATACACATGTTCCAGCCGCCTGCCCTGACGCTCCCAATCCGCGTCCGGTACATATTGGCGTTTCAGCCTGCGCGGCTGGCCGTCCGGCATAGCCTCCCAATTGAAGGGCATGGTTCGCGTCGCACTGTCAAGCAGATAACCGCGCTCCAGATACACGGAGAACGCTGCCTCGTGCAGTTCGCTGAACATCACTCCCGGTTTGATAAGTTTTTCGGCGCGCGTGACTGCTTCAACAGTGAGATCTAGTACCTCTTCCTGCTTGGCAGTTAGGTCGCCTACCCCAATCATGCGCGCGCTCTGGGCAAAGTAGCCTCGATACGTG
>NZ_CAJXGF010000094.1 GCF_913053745.1 uncultured Nitratireductor sp. | reverse complement strand
GACGGCGACGATGCCGATGACGGTAGGGATGTCCATGATTCCTCCCAGGTCCCCCTCACCTGCCAGCCTAGGCGACGGGGCCCTCGTCCGTCAGGACTCCGGCCCGTGCTCGAGCAGCGCGACGAAGGCGGCCTCGTCGAGCACCGGCACGCCGAGCTCCTCGGCCTTGGCCGCCTTGTTGGTGAAGGGCTTGCGCACGGGCGCGTCGAAATTGGCGCCGGCCTTCTCGATCAGCCGCTCGCCGAGTTGATCGCGCAGGGTGCGGCCTTTGACCTCCTGCACCGCGCCCTCGCCCAGCGTTCCAAGTTGGAAAGGCCCGTAGGAAATGCGGATCAGGCGCGTGACCTCGAGGCCAAGAGCGCCGAGCACGTTTTTGACTTCGCGGTTCTTTCCTTCGCGCAGACCGAGTGTCAGCCAGGCATTGCTGCCCTGCTCCCGATCGAGCGTGGCCTCGATGGCGCCGTAGAACACGCCGTCGACGGCAATGCCCTCCTTGAGCCCTTCGAGCGCGGCGGCGTCGACCTTGCCATGAACGCGCACGCGATAGCGGCGCAGCCAGCCGGTATCCGGCAGTTCCAGCGCGCGTGCCAGTCCGCCGTCATTGGTCAGCACCAGAAGTCCTTCGGTGTTGATGTCCAGTCGTCCGACGGTGATGAGACGCGGCAATCCTTCCGGCAGCGCATCGAAGATGGTCTTGCGACCTTCGGGATCGCGGTTGGTGGTCACGACGCCGCCCGGCTTGTGAAAGAGGAAAAGGCGCGTGCGCTCGACAGCCGGAAGAGGCGCGCCGTCAAGGAGAATGCGATCCGAGGCACCGACATTGAAGGCGGGAGAGGAAAGCACCTTGCCATTGACGCTGACCCGGCCGGCCTCAATCATCGCTTCAGCGTCGCGGCGCGAGGCGACGCCCGCGCGCGCCAGACGTTTGGCGATGCGCTCGGCGCCAGGCTTCTCTGTGTCTTTCGGGACCGCGTCCATGCGATGGGCTGGCTTGCGTGGCTTGCTGTCCCGTTTGGTGTCTTTGGGTCGATCTTTCGTCATGACGGCCTTTTGCCCCGGAATTCCGCGACGCATGCTATGCGGCGGTACCGTTCCAGAGTTCTTAAATCAGAGATCGCGTGTCACGAAAATCGATTCCGCTTTCGCACGCAATGCTATAGAGGCGGCTAGGTATCAATTCGCACCGCCAGTTGCGAGCAAAAAGATTGAGCAGACCGACAAAAGCGAAATACACCAGCTTCATGAATGTCGCGCTCGAAGAGGCGCGTCTTGCCGCAGACCGCGGCGAGGTGCCCGTCGGCGCGGTGATCGTTCATGACGGCGCGGTGATCGCACGTGCGGGAAACCACACCCGCGCGTGCAACGATCCCACCGCCCATGCGGAGATCGTGGCGATCCGCGAAGCCTGCCGCAAGCTGGGCTCGGAACGCCTGATCGATGCCGACCTCTATGTAACGCTGGAGCCGTGCGCCATGTGCGCTGGCGCGATCTCCTTCGCGCGTATCCGCCGCCTCTATTTCGGGGCCGGCGACGAGAAAGGTGGGGCCGTGACGAACGGCGCGCGCTTTTTCACTCTGCCAACCTGCCATCATGCACCGGAAATCTATTCCGGCATCGGCGAAGCCGCGGCCTCCGCATTGTTGAAGTCTTTTTTCAAAAAGCAGCGCTAAGGCATTCGATAGTCAGGTGTAATCACCTGCCATCCCATATATCTGAAAAGCAAGAATGTTAAACGAGACAGCGGGCGCTGCAGCCTGCTGCGTCATCAATATCCGTTCAGGAGCCCCAGGGCCAAAGACGGCCAAGATCGAAACCGCCGCCATCCTTTTGTGCTGCACGCTTGGCCGCGCGCGCCTTCTTCGCCTCGTCCTCGCCGAGTTCGCCGACCGGCGCGGTATCGGAGGGTTGACGGTAGTTTACCGGCGGCTCACTCAGATAGCGACGCGTGGTCGGGTTACCCTGTGCGGTCGCGGCACGGCGCTTGATATATTCCTCGCGCTGCTTCTTGGCCATTTCCGGGTTCACGAAACCGTCTTCGCCGCGTGCATTGACGCCGATGTCGCGAACGACGGGGGATTTGTAGAACGGATTGTCCTGATTCTCGGTCGCTTCCGCGCGGACGCGCGCAAGACGCTCTTCCGGAGATTCGGGCCATGCGGGATTTCCGGCCGAGGCGACATCTTCCTGCGGAGGCGGCAGAACCTCGGTGGAGGACGGCATGACAATGCCCGCGCGCGGCTTGTAGTCGATGCGCTGTCTGTCTCTCGGTCCCAGCGAGAGAACGCCGGTGACATCTTCAAGCAATTGCTGATCGGCCGACTTGTCGGTGCCGTAGGTCGGCGAGCCGATGCAACCGGACAGAAAAACGGCCGAGAGACACAATGTGCCCGAAGCCGCAACCATGCGCACGGAACGCCGCGACGTTGTGGTTTCCGATGTCTTCACTGCCACCTCTCTCCCAGAATGCCGCCGGACAGGCAACGCATTCTGCTTGTCGTCCCGTTGTTCTTGACCGTCGGGAAATTCAAACCACGCATGTCGCGCACGAATCCGGCGACAACGTGGCATCCCTAACCCGGCGGCAGTTGTAGCGAAGGCGGCGGCGGGAAGCAATCGGCAGCGCCGAAGCTTCCCCCGTCGACCGTTTACAGGCGCCCCAGCGCCCGCAATTCGTGCAGCGCCGCCGCATCGCGCGCCGACACATCCGGGAAGGCCGGATCGGAACCGACGTCATCGGTGTACCGCCAGGAGCGCGCGCATTTCTCGCCAGTGGCACGCGCGAAGACGACACCGACGCCCGGCACTTCGTCGAGCGTGAAAGCCTCCGCCGGCGGCGCCTCGTGCCGCACGTCGATGCCGCTGGTAATGCAGATTTCGGCCATGTCGCGGTCCGCGATGGCCGCCTGTAGTCCCTCGTCGTTCACGTAAACGACCGGAGCGGCCTCGAGCGAGGAACCGATGGTTTTTTCCTTGCGTTCGATCTCGAGCGCGCCGGTGACGACGCGGCGCACCCGACGGATTTTGCGCCATTTCTCGGCGAGTTCCGCATTGCGCCATTCCTGAGAAACAGCGGGAAACTGCTCCAGGTGAACGGAGCGTGCCTTGGGATGTCGCTCAAGCCAGGCTTCCTCCATCGTGAACGGCAGCATCGGCGCAAGCCAGGTGGCGACGCAGTCGAACAGAGTGCGGACCACCTGAAGGGCGGCCTTGCGGCGCAGGCTCGACGGTGCGTCGCAGTAAAGCGCGTCCTTGCGAACGTCGAAATAGAATGCCGACAGTTCCACGACCATGAAGTCGAGCAACGAGCGGATGATGCGCTTGAAGTCGAAATTGTCGTAGCCCTTGCGCACCAACTCGTCGAGTTCGGCGAGGCGATGGAGCATCAGCCGTTCCAGCTCCGGCATGTCGGCGAAAGGCACGTCCTCGCCGGTGTCGTGGGCGAGTGTGCCGAGCATCCAGCGCGTCGTGTTCCTGAGCTTGCGGTAGGCATCGACATTGGTCTGGATGATCGACTTCCCGAGACGCTGGTCTTCCCAATAGTCGGTCGTGGCGACCCAGAGGCGCAGAATGTCGGCACCTGACTGGTTCATGATGTCCTGCGGCACCACGGTATTGCCGAGCGACTTCGACATCTTGCGCCCGTCCTCGGCCATGGTGAAACCATGGGTGATGACCGTGTCGTAGGGCGCCCTGCCCCGCGTGGCGCAGCTTTCCAGAAGCGAGGAATGGAACCAGCCGCGATGCTGATCGGACCCTTCCAGATAGACGTCGGCGGGCCATTTGAGATCCGGCCGGTCCTCCAGCGTGAAGGTGTGGGTGGAACCGGAATCGAACCAGACGTCGAGAATGTCCATGACCTGGCGCCAGGACTCGCCGGCACGCTCGCCAAGAAAGCGTTCGCGCGCGCCGTCGGCAAACCATGCATCCGCACCCTCGGCCTCGAAGGCTTCGAGGATACGCTGGTTGACGGCGTCGTCCTTCAGCACATTGCCGTCTTCATCGGCGAAGACGCAGATCGGAACGCCCCATGCCCGCTGGCGCGAAAGCACCCAGTCGGGCCGGTCGGCGATCATGGCGCGCAGACGCGCCTGACCGGCAGCGGGCACGAAACGGGTCTCGTCGATGGCCTTGAGGGCACGGGAGCGTAGCGTGTCGGGTTGGTTTGCGCTCACGGCCGCGCGCTCGCTGCGCGAGCTGGCCTCCGCGAGGGCGGGCGAAACATCGCCCGGCGCCCGGTCGGACGCTCGGCCTTCTTCCGGAAGGCCGTAGCCGCCAAGATCCTTGTCCATATAGACGAACCATTGCGGCGTGTTGCGGAAGATGACCGGCTTCTTCGACCGCCAGGAATGCGGGTAGGAGTGTTTCAGACGCCCGCGAGCGAACAGCTTGTCTTCGCCGATCAGCGCCTCGATGACGGCCTTGTTGGCATCGCCCTTCTTGCCCTTGTCGTCGATGACGCGGGCGGGGCCGCCCTCGCGATCGGGACCGAAGCCGGGCGCGTCCTTGGTGAAGTAGCCGGCGTCGTCCACGGTGAAAGGGATGGCCGGATCGATGCCTCGAGATTGAAGATCGCGGGCTGCATCCATCCAGGCGTCGAAGTCCTCACGGCCGTGGCCGGGCGCGGTGTGGACGAAACCCGTACCGGCATCGTCGGTGACGTGATCGCCGGGCAGCAGCGGAACGGTGAATTCATATCCACCGCCAAAGCCCTTGAGCGGATGCGCGCAGACGATGGCGCCGAGTTCGTCGGACGACACGTCACGCAAATGCTTGTATTCCAGCTTCGCCTTGGCGAAGGATTCTTCCGCCAGCGCTTTGGCGAAGACGAGCTTTTCGCCTGCCTGCGGGCCAAAGTCGTTCTCCGCCGCGGTGACCTCGTAGAGCCCATAGGCGATGCGCGCAGAATAGGAGACGGCACGGTTTCCCGGAATCGTCCAGGGTGTGGTGGTCCAGATGACGACGAAGGCGCCAGCAAGGTCCGCCTGTCCATCGATCAGCGGAAATTTCACCCAGATCGTGTCGCTCTCGTGATCGTGATACTCGACCTCCGCCTCGGCCAGCGCCGTGCGCTCGACGACCGACCACATCACCGGCTTGGAGCCGCGATAGAGTTGGCCGGACATGGCGAATTTCAACAGTTCGCCGGCGATCCGCGCCTCGGCGTGGAAGTTCATCGTCGTGTAGGGCTTCTTGAAGTCGCCCTCAATGCCGAGCCGCTGGAACTCTTCCGTCTGAACCTTGATCCAGTGCGCGGCGAAGTCGCGGCATTCCTTGCGGAATTCGTTGACCGGAACCTCGTCCTTGTTCTTGCCCTTGGCGCGGTACTGTTCCTCGATCTTCCATTCGATGGGCAGGCCGTGGCAGTCCCAGCCGGGCACATAATTGGAATCGTAGCCGCGCATCTGGAACGAACGGGTGATGATGTCCTTCAATACCTTGTTCAGCGCGTGGCCGATATGAATGTTGCCATTGGCGTAGGGCGGGCCGTCATGCAGCACGAACTGAGGCCGGCCGGCGGCATCCTCGCGCATCAGACGGTAGAGGTCCATCTCCTGCCAGCGAGAAACGAGCTCGGGCTCTTTCCTGGGAAGACCGGCGCGCATCGGGAACTCGGTCTGCGGCAGGTTGAGGGTTTTGGAATAATCGATCTTTTCGGACGTGTCGGTCATTTTATCGCCGTGAGAAAGGCAAAGCAGCGAAAGGCTTCGCCATAGCCAGTGTCATGAAACGGAAAAAGCGCGTTTGACGCGCGGCAAACCCGGACCTTCCGCGGCACTCAGGCCGCACGGAAGGCCGGGCCAATAATTCGTATGGCAATCGGTATGAAACCGGCGCGTGTCATCATGGGAACGGCTTTTAGCCGAGGCGGGCGCAAGAATAAAGAGGCGATTGGCCTCACACGACAAGGCCGTCGAAAGCGAGTGCAGTGTCGAGGGTGGAATGGGGTTTTACCTCTGCAAGCAGCGCGCGCGCTTCCGCCTCGTCGCGTTTCATCTGGGCGGCCAGCGGATCGAGCCCCTCGAACTTCACCTCGCCGCGCAGGAAGCCGAACAGAGAGACGGAGCAGGTTTCGCCGTAGAGATCGCCGTCGAAATCGAACACGAACGTTTCGAGCAGCGGCGCGCCGTCCTCGGTGACCGTCGGGCGACGACCGAAACTCGCAACGCCGTTGTGGAGGCTGCCATCGGCACGACGAAAGCGCACCGCATAAATGCCGTGACGCAACTCCGTCTCGGGCGGGAGCGCCATATTGGCGGTGGGAAACCCCAGTGTGCGGCCAAGCCTCTGACCGCCGGTCACCGGCGCCTCGACGGTATAGCGATAGCCGAGCAGGCCCGCGGCTTCCGCCACATCCCCCTCGGCCAGCACGCCGCGTATGCGGCTCGATGAAATCACCGCCCCGCCCTCGTCGGAATATGCATCGACCAAGGTCACGCCGAAGCCGTTGTCCTTTCCGGCCTCGGCGAGCAGGTCCGGCGTGCCGCTGCGATTTTTGCCGAAATGGAAATCGAAGCCCGTCACCACGTGGGAGATGCCGAGCCCCTCGACCAGAACGGTTTTGACGAAATCCTGCGGCGACAGACCGGAAAATGCCCGGTCGAAGCGCTGTTCGACCACCGCATCGAAGCCGAGCGTGCCCAGGAGCGCGGCCTTCATGGGGGCCGGCGTGAGGCGAAAAAGCGGGACGTCCGGCCGGAAAACCCGACGCGGATGCGGCTCGAAGGTCAGCACGAGCGCCGGAACGCCTTCGCGCCTGGCGACCTCCAGCGCGGGCTCGAGCACCGATTGATGCCCGCGATGCACGCCGTCGAAATTGCCGATGGCGACCACCCCCCCGCGCAGAGGGGCGGGCAAGTCCGTCAGATCGGCAATGCGTTCGATCGGGCCGGCCACGCGCAACCTCTATTTGAGCCGCGGAATGGCCGCCACGGGATTGTGGCCATGCGTTTCCAGGAACGCTGCAAGGCGCTCGGGCTCTGGTCCCTCACCATTGCCGTATTCGCGCGCATGGATGCCGTCGGTGACGAACAGAACGTCGACGCCGTAGAGGTCCGCGCCTTTTACGTCCGTCAGCACGCCATCGCCGATGGCCAATGCCCTGTCGCGCGCAAGCGGACGCCCCATGACCTCGCCGGCCGCCTTGAACGCCGCCTCATAGATGGGGCGATGCGGTTTGCCCGCAATCAGCGTACGCCCGCCGAGAAGACCGTAATCGCGCGCGAGCGCACCGGCGCACCAGATGTGCCTGTCGCCGCGTTCGACGATGATGTCGGGATTGGCGCAGATGAACGGAAGATCGCGCATTCTGAGGCGCTCGAGCATTTCCGCATAATCCTCGGGCGTCTCGTTCTCGTCGTCGAACAGGCCCGTGCAGACCACGCCGGAAGCCTCGAAATCCTCCACCAGATCCACGTCGATACCCTCGAAGATCGCCTGGTCGCGGTCCGGCCCGATATGAAACAGACGGCGTGGCGCGGTGCGGATCAAATCGCGGGTCACGTCGCCGGAGGTCACCACGCGGTCCCACGCATCCTCCGGCACGCCAAGCACGCCGAGCTGTTCTTCGACACCGGGATGCGGCCGCGGAGAATTGGTGATCAGCACCACGGTCTTCCCCGCCGCGCGGGCCCGTGCGAGCGCGGCGCAAGCGTCCCGATAAGCGCTCACGCCGTTGTGCACGACCCCCCACACATCGCAAAGGAGCGCATCGTAGGGGGCGGTGAGTTTGTCGAGCGTGTCGATAATCTGCGGTGCTTGGGGCATGGGCGAACGGTTCGTCTCAAGCATTGGAGGGTCCGGTGAAAGGGGCACAGGCCGGGAATTATCGGAAGCGGGCTTCACTGTCACCCCGGTTTTATCGCCGCAGCGCGTGTCCGTACGATTCGAGCGTTCCGGTTAACGCCATGAGAACCACAAATACATACGCGATCGCGCCGGTTACATCGGATTAAGCAATCTCCGCGATTTTTGGCCCAGCACTGCAATTGGGGTGGCACAAATGCTCAGAAAATTCGTGCAGGACCGTCGCGGCAACTTTGCCATGATGACGGCGCTGGTGATGGCGCCGATCATGGGCGTGGCCGCGCTCGTGGTTGATTACAGCCAGGTTACGCGACA
Source organism: uncultured Nitratireductor sp. (assembly GCF_913053745.1). GTDB lineage: Bacteria > Pseudomonadota > Alphaproteobacteria > Rhizobiales > Rhizobiaceae > Nitratireductor. The sequence continues at coordinate 10,578 of NZ_CAJXGF010000094.1, read as the reverse complement.
GAGGCAGATGACGCTGAATGCGCTGGACGCGGCGGGCATCGCGACTGCAAGATACCTCACCCAGGGCGCCACGGATGAGGAAGCCGAGGTCTATGCGCGAGATTTCTTCGAAGCCAATCTCGGCGGTGTCAGACCGGAGAATGCAAAACTTCTCATCACCCTGCCCAACCAGAACACCGGCGGTGGAACGCTGAAACTGGAAGCGGAGCTGAAATACGCGCCGATCTTCTATCCCGTGTTCCAGAAGCTTCGCGGCGAAAACCCGGAAGCCGAGACGAAGATCGACTTCCGCGCGCAGAGCGAAGTGCGGCTCAAGAACACGCTGGAAGTGGCCCTCGTCCTCGATAACTCCGGTTCTATGGATTACAGAGCGACCGGTTCCTATGAAAAACGCCTTGCGATTCTTAAGAAGGCGGCGAAGGAGTTGGTCAAAACCATCGCCGCGGAAGGCGCGCAGATGAAGCAGATCCAGAAACCGGTGCAGTTCGGCGTGGTGCCCTTCGCTGCCTCGGTCAATGTCGGCGCGAACAATGCCGATGCGAACTGGATGGACACAGACGGAAGCTCGCCCATTCACCACGAGAATTTCGACTGGTCCACCATGAAGGCCGCGAATTCTCAGATGCGCGTCGAAACAAGCGGCGGCGTCTATTACAAACGCGGCAGTGCCTGGGGCGACGCCGAGGGGCAGAAGGTGACCCGCTTCACGCTGTATGACGAGATGGAGCGGATTACGGGCTCGTCATCCGACTGGAATTACGAATGCACGAAGTATTGGAACAATGGTTCGTGCCGGAAACATGAATGGGTCGAGACCAAATCCTACACTTACGGCAGCTTTACGAGCTGGGGTGGCTGCGTGGAGATGCGGCCCTACCCTCTCAACATCAACGACGATCCCGCTGATCGCGGCAAGCCGGCGACGCTGTTCGTGCCCATGTTCGCGCCCGATGAAACGGATCAGACCGACCACAGTTGGCGTCCGGCGAACAACAATTGGTGGGACGACTTTACCGGCGGCTCGACAACGGCAGCCGATGACCAGGCGTATATGCCCAAATATTTCAAACCCTTTGAAACCCGTGCCATGGGAATGGACGAGGGTCCGAATGCAAGCTGCAGCACGAAAGCCATCACGCCGCTCACCGATGTCGGCCGGCCGGAGGGGCTTTCGGAAATCGACACCGCCATCGACGCGATGGAAGCCAATGGCGCGACCAATGTGACCGAAGGGCTGGCCTGGGGCTGGCGCGTGGTCTCGGGCCGGGCACCCTTTACCGAAGGCCGCCCGGACACCGAGAAGGGCAACGACAAGGTCGTCATCGTTCTGACGGATGGAGCCAACACATATTATACGCCCACCAGCATTACCGCTCAGAGCTATTCGGGAACCTACTACCGCTCGGGCGGCAACGACCTTGCCGGCGCCAAATCGGTCTATTCCAACTATGGTTATGTGCGAAACCGGGACGGTGAGAGCCGTCTTTTCGAAGGAGCCGACGGCGTAAGCGAGCACAATTACTCCAACGGCAACTACTCGGCCGCCATGACCAGCCATATGAGCGCAATCTGCGAGAACGCGAAGTCCGACAACATCATCGTGATGACGGTTGCGCTCGACCTCGACAGCCGTGACAACACCGAGAAAAAGCAGATCGACGCGCTGAAGGCCTGCGCCTCCGACTCGCGCACCCGCAAGGACGGCAACGGCAAGCCGGTGAAGCTCTTCTGGAACGCCACGGGCGGCGATCTGGACGATGCCTTCAAGGCCATTGGCGACGAGCTTTCCAACCTGCGCATCGTCGGCTGAGCCGCACGGCCTTGCCGCTTCGGCCATGATCGGCTAGGACAGCCGCGCCCCTTTCAGGGCGCGGTTTTCTTCATTTCAAGAACGGATTTCGACATGGCGAAAAAGGCTGACAAGACCCGGGCGAAGCTCCCACGCGGCTTTGTCGACCGCCATGCAAGCGACATTCGCGCCATAGAAGAGATGAATGCCAAGATCCGCGAAGTCTATGAGCGCTATGGCTTCGACCCGGTCGAGACCCCGATCTTCGAATACACCGATGCGCTCGGAAAATTCCTGCCCGATCAGGACCGGCCCAACGAAGGCGTGTTCTCCGTACAGGACGATGACGAGCAGTGGCTTTCGCTACGCTATGACTTGACCGCGCCGCTGGCGCGGCATGTGGCCGAGAATTTCAACGACATCCAGCTTCCCTACCGCACCTACCGGGCCGGCTATGTGTTCCGCAACGAAAAGCCGGGACCGGGCCGTTTCCGCCAGTTCATGCAGTTCGACGCCGACACGGTGGGCGCGCCCGGCGTGGCCGCCGATGCCGAGATGTGCATGATGATGGCCGATGTGATGGAAGCGCTGGGCATTGCCCGCGGCGACTATGTGATCCGCGTCAACAACCGCAAGGTGCTCGACGGCGTGATGGAGGCCATCGGCGTGTCCGACGATGCGCAGAAGCTCACTGTTTTGCGCGCCATCGACAAGCTGGACAAGTTCGGACCGGAAGGCGTGAAGCTCCTTCTGGGCGAAGGCCGCTGGGACGGTGGCAAGGAAGGCGAAGGCGACTTCACGAAGGGTGCAGGGCTTGACGCGGCGAACGCCCAGATCGTGCTGGACTATGTCGACGGAAAGGCCGACGCGCTCGCCAATGAGACATTTCAGGCGGGAGCCGGCGAACTGGCGCAGATCGAGAGCCTGTGCCGTGCCGCCGGTTATGACACCCACCGCATCAAGATCGATCCTTCCGTCGTACGCGGCCTCGAATATTACACCGGCCCCGTTTTCGAGGCCGAGCTGACCGCCGAAATCCCCAATGAGAAGGGCGAGATCGTGCGCTTCGGTTCCGTTGGCGGTGGCGGGCGCTATGACGGGCTCGTTTCGCGCTTCCGTGGCCAGCCGGTTCCGGCGACGGGCTTTTCCATCGGCGTGTCGCGCCTGATGGCGGCCTTGAAAAACCTCGGCAAGCTCGGTCAGGATCCCGTCCTGCCGCCGGTCCTCATCACCGTCATGGACGGCGACACGGAGGCGATGGCGAAATACCAGCAGTTCACGCAGGCGCTGCGCGCTGCCGGCATTCGCGCCGAGATGTATCAGGGCAACTGGAAGAAGTTCGGCAATCAGCTCAAATATGCCGACCGGCGCGGTTCGCCGCTGGCCATTATTCAGGGCGCGGATGAGCGCGCCAATGGCGAGGTGCAGATAAAGGACCTGATCGAGGGCAAGAAACTCTCCGCCGAAATCGAAAGCAATGAGGAATGGCGCGAGGCGCGCGTGGCGCAGTTGACCGTCAGCGAAGGCGAGTTGGTGGAGACGGTGCGCAAGGTGCTTGCGACACAGGCCGAAGCATCCTGATCATGACCCTGCGCGGACCTGCCTTCACCGACGAGATCGTCGCGCTCTTTTCTGAACGCGGTGCGGCGCTGACCGACATCGCCATCATCCAGCCGGCCGACCCGTTTCTGGATATGGCGGGCGAGGATTTGCGCCGCCGCATCTTCCTGACGGAGAGCGAGACCGGCGCCAATCTGTGCCTCCGGCCGGAATTCACCATTCCCGTCTGCCGCGACCACATCGAGAAACGCGCCGCCACACCGCAGCGCTATGCCTATCTGGGTGAAGTGTTCCGCCAGCAGCGCGAAGGCGGGGCGGAGTTCTTTCAGGCCGGCATCGAGGACCTTGGTGCGAGCGACCGCGCCGGCGCGGATGCGCGCTCGTTGGCCGATGCTTATGCGCTTCTGGCGCGTGTTCTGCCCGATAAGACGCTGTCCGTCATGCTTGGCGATCAGGCGGTCTTCGAGGCGGTGCTTTCGGCCCTTGGTCTGCCGCGCGGCTGGCAGATGCGCCTGACCCGCGCTTTCGGCTCGCAAAAACTCCTGCAGGCGGCACTCGACGACCTTGCCAATCCACAAGGTACGGCCAATCTGCCGCGTGCGGTTGCCGGTCTGGTGGCGCGCGGCGATGAGGCGGCCCTTGCCGGACATGTCGGCACAGTGATGGAAGAGACCGGGCTTTCGCCCTCTGCCGGGCGCACGCCGGAGGAAATCGCCCGCCGGCTGATCGAGAAGGCGGAACTGCGCAGCGTGCGGCTGACCGACGCGGCAATGAGCGCGCTGAAAGCGTTCGTTGCCATGCGCGTGCCGTTTGCCGAGGCGGGCGAGCGTCTTTCTGCCTTCGCCGCCGAAAACGGCCTCATTCTGGACGACGCGCTCGAGACCTTCGCGGCGCGCGCGGAGCGGATCGGCAGCGAGGGTCTGCCGCTCGACGCGTTCACCTATGACGCCGGCTTTGGCCGTCCGCTCGATTATTACACCGGCTTCGTGTTCGAGATCGCCGCTGCCGATGGCGGGCGGGTGCTGGCCGGCGGCGGGCGCTATGACCGGCTCCTGACGCTTCTGGGCGCGGAGACCCCCATTCCCGGCGTCGGCTTTTCCATCTGGCTCGACCGCGTTGCGGCATTGAGGGAGACGGCGGCATGAGCATAACCCTCGCCCTGCCCTCCAAGGGCCGTCTCAAGGAAAACGCGCTGGCACAGCTCGAAAAGGCCGGCCTCACCGTACATCTGCCGGAAAACGACCGGCGCTACCGCGCCACGCTGGAAGGCGTGGAGGGCGTCGAGATCGCCTTTCTCTCGGCATCCGAAATCGCGCGCGAACTGGAGCGCGGCACGGTCGACCTGGGCGTGACCGGCGAGGATCTGGTGCGTGAAACCATTCCCGATTGGGAACGCAAGGTGGCGATCGCCGCGCGGCTGGGCTTTGGCCGGGCCGATGTGGTGGTTGCGGTGCCGGAGGTCTGGTTCGACGTGGCCACCATGGCGGATCTCGACGATGTGGCCGCCGATTTCCGCCACCGGCACGGACGCCGCCTGCGCATCGCCACGAAATACTGGCGGCTCACGCAGCAGTTCTTCTCCCAGAAACACGGCATTCAGGTCTACCGCATCGTGGAAAGCCTCGGTGCGACCGAAGGTGCACCCGCGGCGGGGTCTGCGGATGTGATCGTCGATATCACCTCGACGGGATCGACGCTCACCGCCAATCACCTGAAGGTTCTCGACGATGGCGTGATCCTTCGATCCGAAGCCTGCCTGGTGGCAGCGCTCAGGGAACGGTCGGCAACGGATACCACCGCGCTAGAGGCGCTGACGGCGCGTTTTTCCAGCCAGGATTGACGCCGTCCAGAACGCCCCCACCGCCGCAAGGGGAAACACCGCGACCAAGCAGAAGAATGCGATGCATCGATCTGCGATCGCAGGAGATAGGGCAGCCCGCCGTCAGCGACGTACCGCTCATGCCCCGCTCCCCATATCCTCCATCGGTGGCCGCGCCGACCGGGTCGGAGGCCGACGCTGCCAGAGTTCGAATTATTCATCCACAACACGCAGCCGAAGCTGGCCGGAACCCGGCCCCCCCTCGCCGTCAGGCTTTTTCGGTGCAAGGCGATTGTCGCCGCCGCCAGATTTCTCGGCCTCGCCCGCCCCAAGCTCCAGCGCCTCGATCCTGGCGCCGCGTTTGGTAACCTTGTCGGTCGAGGTCAGAATCATGTCGACGTCCTTGTTCGCCTGCATGAAATGGGTCTGCAACTTGCGCACCCGGTCGTCGAGCCGGCCGACATCCTGCATCAGCCGAACCACTTCGGCCTGGATAAGATGTGCCTGTTCGCGCATGCGCGCATCCTTGAGCACGGCCTGAATCACCTGGATTGAGAGCATCAACAGCGAGGGAGAGACGATGACCACACGTGCCCGGTGCGCGCGCTGGACGAGGTTTTCGAAATTCTCGTGGATCTCGGCGAAGATCGATTCCGAGGGCACGAACATGAACGCCGTGTCCTGCGTTTCGCCGGTCAGGAGATACTTTTCCGAGATTGCCTTGATGTGCACCTCGACGTCGCGCCGAAACGCCGATTCGGCCGTCTTGCGGGCCTCGGGGCCGCCGCCCTCCTCCTCGGATGCCGCGCGGATGGCGTTCCACGCCTCGAGCGGAAACTTAGCATCGATCACCAGGGACGGCGCGTCGTTGGGCATCTTGACCACACAGTCGGGCCGGCTGCCATTGGAGAGCGTGGCCTGGAACTCATAAGCCGTGTGCGGCAATCCATCGGCGATGATCGCCTCCATGCGCGACTGGCCGAAGGCGCCGCGCGTCTGCTTGTTGGAGAGGATTTGCTGAAGCTGCACCACCTGACCGGCAAGCGACTGGATGTTGTTCTGCGCCGTGTCGATGACCGCCAATCGCTCTTGCAGCTTGGCGAGGTTTTCATGCGTCGACTTGGTCTGCTCGGTAATCGACTGGCCAAGCCGCGAACTCATGCCGTCGAGCCTGTCCGACAAGGCCTTGGTCAATTCCGCCTGCCGGCTGCCGAACACTTCGGCAATCGATCCCATACGCCCCTGAAGCTCGGCCTGCGCCTTGGTGAGTTCGGCCATGCGCGCTTCGGCCTCGCGGGCATGCTCGGCAGCCTCGGCGGCAGCCACGGCGCGGGCGCGCGCCGCGCGCCAGAGCCCGGTGACCAACACCGCCATCAATATCAAAAGCAGACAGCCACCGGCGAGAAGAAGCTGGCCGAGCGTGAAGGTGCTCGCGCCAAGCTGCGCCACGGGCGCGGAAAAAATGTCGGACATCTCGTTCATCGGCAGCACTTTAGACGATTCGTGATGACACCATAAGACCAAAACGTGAACAAGCGTTCTGTATTGACCTTCTCCCGGACAGGGCTTACCTGACTGCCATGACCATTCGACCGCTTGTCCTTCTTCCCGACCCGATCCTGCGCGAGACCTCCAATCCGGTGGAGCGCTTCGACGATCAGTTGCGCACATTCGCCGACGACATGCTGGCGACCATGTACGACGCGCCGGGCATCGGCCTTGCCGCCATTCAGGTCGGCGAGCCCCTGCGCATGCTGGTGATCGACGTTGCGGACAAGGACGAGGAGCCGGCGCCGCTGGTGGTCGTAAACCCCGAGATCGTCGCCAGCACCGATGCGCGCAACGTGCATGAGGAAGGGTGTCTTTCCATTCCCGATTATTATGCGGAGGTGGAGCGGCCGGCGGGTGTGACAGTCAGCTATTTCGATCTGGACGGCAAGCAGCAAACGATGGAGGCCGACGGCCTGCTCGCCACCTGCCTGCAGCACGAGATCGACCACCTGAACGGCGTCCTGTTCATCGACTATCTGTCGAAACTCAAACGCGACATGGTGGTGCGCAAGTTCAAAAAGCTTGCCAAGGATCGCCCGCCCGCGCGGATGGTCGGGTAATGGGTAAAGCCGGCCTTCCCGGCCTGGCGAACCATTTCGGCGTGCGGGGCTTGACGTCTGCCCGTTAAATTCGTTTCAAGCAGCGGCATGAGCGCCTGCGCGCGCTTTTCGCTTATCGGACGCATCGGAAACGCGGCATGGCACTTCGTCTCATTTTCATGGGCACCCCGGACTTTTCGGTCGCCACCCTTCAGGCCCTGGCGGAGGCCGGACACGAGATCGTGGCCGTTTACTCCCAGCCGCCACGGCCCGCCGGGCGGCGCGGGCTCGAGATGACGAAGTCGCCCGTGCATCAAGCCGCCGAAGCGCTCGGCATCCATGTGCGCACGCCGAAATCGCTGAAGAGCGAAGAAGAGCAGGCCGCCTTCCGCGCCCTCGATGCGGATGCGGCCATCGTCGTCGCCTATGGCCTGCTTCTGCCCAAACCCATACTGGAAGGCACACGCCTTGGCTGCTTCAACGGCCATGCATCGCTTCTGCCGCGCTGGCGCGGCGCGGCGCCGATCCAGCGCGCGATTATGGCCGGCGACATCGAAACCGGCATGATGGTGATGCAGATGGACGAGGGGTTGGATACCGGCCCGGTCGCCTTGACGCAACGCCTCGCCATCGGCCCCGACATGACCGGCGGCGAACTGCATGACGCGATGAAAGAGATGGGTGCGTCATTGATGGTCGAGGCGATGGACGCGCTGGAGAAAGGCACGCTCGAACTCACCCCACAGCCCGAAGACGGGACAACCTACGCCAAAAAGATTCTGAAGGACGAAACGCGCGTCGACTGGTCCCGCCCTGCACGCGAGGTTCACGATCACATTCGCGGGCTCTCGCCCTTCCCCGGCGCGTGGTGCGAAATGCAGTTCGGCAGCAAGCCGGAACGCGTAAAGCTGCTGCGCGCCCAACCGGTCGACGGCGAGGGTGCGCCGGGTGCAGCACTGGACGACGCGCTGACGATTGCCTGCGGCGATGGCGCGGTGCGGCTGACTGAAGTGCAGCGCGCCGGCGGCAAACCGATGCAGGCTCTGGACTTCCTGCGCGGCGCGAAGCTTGAAAAGGGAACCGTGCTCCCATGAACGCCATCACCATTCGTCCCGAGACCGCGGCCGACCGCGATACGGTTCATGCCCTGCTGACCGCTGCCTTTGAAGGCGACGGCGAAGCGGGACTCGTCCGGGCGCTGCATGCGGCGGGCGATGTGGTTCTCGCGCTCGTCGCCGAGTTCGAGGGAGCGGTATGCGGCCATGTGCTCTTTTCACGCCTCAATGTCGAGAACGGCGACAAGAGTTCCCCGGCAGTTGCGCTGGCGCCGCTTGCCGTATTGCCCGCTCGGCAGAGGCGGGGCATTGGCGCGCAACTGGTCGAGGAGGCGCACCGGCAGCTCAAGACCACCGGCGAAACACTTTCCGTGGTGTTGGGCGAACCGTCCTACTACCGGCGCTTCGGCTACACGCGCAACGATGCCGCGGGTTTCGAAAGCGAGTATCAATGCGACGCGTTACAGGCCGTGCGGTGGGGCGATGCGGTGCCCAGAACCGGACGGCTGGTCTATGCACCGGCCTTCGGCGGGCTGTGACCATGGCGCGTTTTCGCATCGACATCGAGTACGATGGCGGCCCCTATTTCGGCTGGCAGCGCCAGGCAAAGCATCACTCCGTTCAAGCCGCGCTGGAAACGGCGATTGCCGCGTTCTCCGGCGAAGCGGTGACGCTGTTCGGTGCGGGGCGCACCGACACCGGCGTGCACGCACTGGCGCAGGTGGCCCATTTCGACCTGTCGCGCGAATGGTCTGCCCGCACCGTGCAGAACGCCACCAATGCGCGTCTGGCAATGGCCAAGGAAACCGTGGCCGTGATCGAGACGACGCAGGTGCCCGGCGATTTCGACGCGCGCTTTTCCGCCAGGGCGCGCCACTATCTCTACCGCATTCACAACCGCCGCCCGCCCTTGACGGTTGACCGTGCGCATGCCTGGCATGTCTCCGCGCCGCTCGATGTGGACGCCATGAACGAAGCGGCACAACGGCTGATCGGCACGCATGACTTCACCACGTTCCGCGCCGCCCAGTGCCAGGCCAAAAGTCCGATCAAGACGCTTGAAAAGCTGGACGTGACGCGCAACGGCGAATTTGTGGAAATCCGCGCCTCGGCGCGTTCATTTCTGCACAACCAGGTCCGCTCCTTTGCCGGAACGCTGAAGCGCGTGGGGGAAGGCGGCTGGGACGCCGACGCGGTAACGCGGGCGCTGGAAGCGCGCGACCGCAAGGCTTGCGGCCCGGTCGCCCCGCCGCACGGGCTCTATCTGACCCGTGTCGACTATTAGGATGAGATTTTAGACAATCTCCGCAGGGCGTGCAGCTTTAGGCACCGGCCAGGACGGTGTGACGCCAGGCTGCGGCGGCCGTTCCAGATAGGTGGAAAGCACCACATAGCTGCGTGTCGCCTTGACGCCGGGGGTATCGTAGAGTCGCGCAAGCAACCCCTCCAACGCACGCGTCGAAGCGGCCCGTACCTTCAAAAGCATGCATGCATCTCCCGCCACCGAATGCACCTCTTCCACCTCCGGGCACTCGGCGATCGCCATCAATGCCGGCGTCTTTCCCCACCCGCTCGTGTCGACATGAATAAAGGCGAGCAGCCCCTTGCCCACGGCGGAGGGGTCGATGAGCGCCGCCATTCGGCGGATCGCTCCGCTTTTCTTGAGGCGTTTCACACGTTCATGCGCGGCCGGCGCGGAAAGACCGACCCGCTTGCCCAGTTCGGCATAACTGACCGTCGCGTCCTCGACCAGAACGGCTAATATTTTTCGGTCCATCGGGTCGAGTTGCTGGGTCGCGGCCGCCAGCGAACGAATGTCATCTGTTTCTTCCATAATTCGGCTTTTACCAGTTGATGCTTAATGGTGTTCGGCCATTATGCCTTAATGTCGAAGATCAATCAAACACCCGCCGATGATGTTCTAACGCTGGCATCGGATTTGCGCATCCCTCCGGTCGTCTTTCTCTTGACCGGCTGCGTCGCCGTGATCGGCTGCAATTCGCTCGTCTTGTCGCCGATCGCGCCGGAGGTTTCCCGCTCGCTCGGCGCGTCTGTACAGGGCGTAATGATCGGCTCGGCCGCATTCGGACTGGGCACGGCAGGCAGCGCCCTCTTCCTGGCACGCCACATCGACCGCTTCGGCGCATGGCGGATGTTGCGGCTGGCCTTCGGGGCGCTGGCTGTTGCGCTCGGCATCAGCGCGGCTGCGCCTTTTCTCGCCATCCTGGTGGCGGCGCAATTTGTGGCGGGTCTTGCCGCAGGCCT
>NZ_CAJXGF010000093.1 GCF_913053745.1 uncultured Nitratireductor sp. | reverse complement strand
CCGGCGCGACCCCTGCAACTCGTCCGCTTCGTTGAAGGCGGCCGGCGCGGTGCGATCGGCATTGTCGAGAAACAGCGTCACCTCGGCGGTGTTGCGCGCCGGGCGCGTTCCGGAGCCGGAGAAGATCACATCGTCCATGCCCGAGGCGCGCATGTTCTTGTACGAACTCTCGCCCATCACCCAGCGCAGCGCCTCCACCAGATTGGACTTGCCGCAGCCATTGGGCCCCACCACGCCGGTCAGCCCGTTCTCGATCACGAACTCGCTCGGCTCGACGAAAGACTTGAACCCCAAAAGGCGCAATTTGGTGAACTTCATGCCGGCCGCGCCTTCTTCGGCGCATGCGCGAACGGCCGGCAAATGCATTGCCCGCTAAAGCATGCCGTCGATGATCGCCGACATTTCCTCAATCGACATGGCTCCCGAGTGCTTCATCCCGTTGATGAAGTGTGTTGGAACGGCCTTGTACCGGGCATTCCAAACCCCAATTGCACATAGCTCTGACTTCATCCAGAAGCGTGCTGTCCGTCAAGCAAGCTTCGAAGCTCTCAGGCGAGAAACCCGCAATTCCGGCGGTTTTCAACAAGGTATGGTGGTTGTTGCCTGCCCCGGCCTACCATAATTGGGGGTTAAAGAGACACGGAAGACACCGAACCGATTGCCCCGGGACACCAGGCAAACGAAAAATCGGCTTCCCAACCCACAACCATTGAACGTCAAACGCACATCCAGACCGCTTCAGCCCGGACGAAAAAACACGCCGCAAACGACGCTCGATCGAGCGTCACCGACCGGGCCGGTGACGCGCAATCGCGGTTAAAGCATGCCGTCGATAACAGCCGAAATCTCGTCGATTGACATGGCGCCGGAGTATTTCTTCCCGTTGATGAAGAAAGTCGGCGTCGCGTCGACGCCGAAATCGTTGGCCCCGCGTGTGCGCACCGCGCGCACCTTGGTCAGAAGCTCCTGATCGGTCAGGCAGGCCTCGAAACTCTCCTGCGTGAAACCGGCAAGTTTGGAAATCTTCAAAAGCGCGGACTGCGCGTCCTGCACCGGCGCCCAGTTGCCCTGCTGCTTGAAGAGCACGTCGACCATGGCGAAATACCTGTCGTCGGAGCAGCGCGCCAGCATGAAGCCCGCCTCGGCGCGCGGATCGAATGGGAACTCGCGCATGATGAAGCGCACCTTGCCCGTATCGATATATTTTTCCTTCAGTTCTGGATAGGTTTGCGTATGGAAGGTGGCGCAATGGCTGCATGTCATCGAGGCGTATTCGACGATTGTCACCGGTGCGCCTTCCTCGCCGAGCACCTTGTCCTCCAGCGCCCCTTCTTCGAGCAGCTTGTCCATGTCCACCGAGCCGGTCGAGGCCGGCGCATCCACGGCAGCCGTGGTTACGGGATCCGTCGCGGACGCGCCCGCATCGGCCTCGGCATTGCTGTCGGAGCATGCGGCAAGGCCCAGTCCAAGCGCCGGCAAGGCGGCCATGGAAAGAAGAAGTCTGCGTCGCTGGATCAGTTCGGACATGAAGTTTCACCTGTTCGTCTTGGAGTGTTGCCTGTTGTACCGCCACAAAGCTGGCGTTTCGGGCGAATTTGGGTCAAGGACGGATTTTTCTAAAGCAACCGTCTTATCACGTTTTGGTGATCGCGGATCATTTGCGCCGGCCCAGGATGTTCGCACCGAGTTTTTGCAAAGAGTCCCGCAGTCCCTCATCTTCCACGCCTTCGATCAGGCGCTCGATGCGCGCGTTTTCCGAACCCGTCAGGGGACGTGCGATTGGCGGTCGGCGCGTTGGCGGTTGCGCGACCGGCTTTTGAACAATCTTCAATCGCCCCACCGCCGCAAAACCCAAAAACGCGTTCACCCGGCCGATCACCTCACCGGTCTCATGCTGCAGACGCAGAGCCGCAGCCCCCTCGCAAGCGATCACCAGCGTGGCCGGCTCGAACGGATCGTCCTCATGCCGGCGGCGCGGCCAGACGAGCTTTTCGGGCCGTGTGCTGAGCGCCAGCCGCTCTCCAACAATCTCGCTCCACGACTGCACCAGTTCCACCGACAATCCGGCGCGCTTGCGCATCACCGGGTCGAGAATGCCGGTGGCGAGGTCGCTCACCGCGACGGGATTGCCGTAATGCTTCTTCCCTGTCATGACATGAGCACTCGAATTGATCCGCAACGCATATTGAGTTTCTCTCCAGTATGGCACGCACGGAAGCGTCGGTCACCGACGCGCACGCATCTTCGACCGATTTTTCGCGTCCGCTGCTGGCCTGGTACGACCGCCATCATCGGCATCTGCCCTGGCGCACGCCGCCCGCGGAGACCAAACTCGGCGTCCTGCCTGACCCCTATCGTGTCTGGCTTTCCGAAATCATGCTCCAGCAGACGACCGTCGGCGCGGTCAAACGCTATTTCGAGGCTTTCGTCGATGCGTGGCCGACGGTCGAGGCGCTCGCCGCCGCGCAGACCGACGACGTCATGAAGGCCTGGGCCGGACTTGGGTATTACTCGCGCGCCCGCAATCTCAAGAAATGCGCCGAAACCGTCGCCGGGGAGCATGGCGGACGCTTTCCCGGCTCCGAAGCCGGGCTCAAGGCGCTGCCCGGCATCGGCGACTACACTGCCGCCGCGATCGCCGCCATCGCCTTCAACCGGCCGGCCGCCGTGGTCGACGGCAATATCGAGCGCGTCGTCACGCGCCTATACGCCATCGAAACCCCGCTGCCGCAGGCAAAGCCCGAGATCCGCGCCCATGTCGCGGCGGCGCTGCCACACGACCGGCCGGGCGATTTCGCACAGGCCATGATGGATCTGGGGGCGACCATCTGCACACCGCGCAAACCGGCTTGCGTGCTTTGCCCCATCACCCATGGCTGCACAGCCCGGCGCGAAGGCACCGCCGAACGTTTCCCGATAAAGGCCCCGAAAACGGAGAAGCCCGCTCGCCGGGGCGCAGCCTTCGTCGCGGTGCGCGCCGATGGCGCGGTGCTTCTGCGCCGGCGTCCGCCGGAAGGTCTTCTGGGCGGCATGACGGAGGTGCCCGGCAGCGCCTGGACGGCGCGGCACGACGGCGTGTCCGACGACACCGCAGCCCCCTTCCCCGCCGATTGGCGCGCAGCCGGCACGATCCGCCATGTCTTTACCCATTTCGCCCTGGAGCTTTCCGTCTTCCGCGCCGAACTGCCTCTGAATGCGCCGGCCGGCGATGGGTGGTGGTCGGCGCCCGACACGCTGCCGGGCGAAGCCCTGCCCACCGTCATGAAAAAAGCAATCGAGGCTGCGATTCCCGGAGCCACGAAGAAACGCCGAAAGGGATAGAACCGCATGAGCCAGATCCGCCATATCGTCTTCGACATCGGCAAGGTGCTGATTCACTACGATCCTGAAATTCCCTATCGACGCCTGATACCCGACGACGTCGCGCGTCGCCGGTTTCTCGACAATGTTTGTACCGGTGAATGGAATGTGGAGCAGGATCGCGGCCGCAAATGGGAGGATGCCGAGGCACTCCTCATCGCCAAGCACCCGCACGAGGAAGAGAACATTCGCGCTTTCCGCCGTCACTGGCACGAAATGGTGCCGCACGCCTATGACGATTCGGTCGTCCTGCTGGAGAACCTCATCGACGCCGGCCACGACGTGACCATGCTCACCAACTTCGCCGCCGACACCTTCCTCGAGGCGCGCAAACGCTTTCCCTTCCTGGACAAACCGCGCGGCGTCACCGTTTCTGGCGAAGTGGGGCTTATCAAGCCCGACCGGGCAATCTACGACACCCATGTGGAAAGCTTCGGCCTGGAACCGCAGGCAACGCTCTTCATCGACGACAGCGAGAAAAACGTGGAAGGAGCGGAAGCGGCCGGCTGGCACGCGGTTCATTTTTCGGGAGCGGAGAAACTGCGGGCCGATCTCGGCAGCTACGGCTTTGCCGTCTAACACGGTTCCGAGAATTCACGCAAAGAGTCGCAAAAGTACTCTATCCACCGGTTTTTCAAGGAAATAATCGACTTCAGAATCGATCCTGAAGTCGATTATTTTATGGATCAGGCGGCCACGCCCTGCATGTTGTCGCGCATGACCTGACGCAGGCTGTCGATGGGTTTCAGGCATCCCTCGTCCTCGAAGTGCCAGAACGTCCAGCCATTGCAGGCTTCGAGCCCCTGCACGCGGGCGCCGATGCGATGGATCGAACCCGCCTCGTCGCCAATGGCGATGGTTCCGTCGGCGCGCACATTGGCCGTCCAGCGGCGCTTGGAATCGTGAAGTTGCGCGCCAGGCTGCATGAGTCCGGCATCCAGCAGGCTGCCGAAGGCCACGCGCGGCGCTGCGCGCTTGCCCTGCATCTGCGCCAGGTCCATGTCGTCCAGCGGCTCGATCCCGGCGATCCGCGCGCTCGCCGCTTCGATATAATCGTCCTGACGCTCGATACCGACGAAATGGCGTCCGAGCCGCTTGGCGACCGCGCCGGTCGTGCCGGAGCCGAAAAACGGATCGAGCACCACGTCGCCCGGCTTGGTCGACGCCATCATCACGCGCGCCAGAAGCGCTTCGGGCTTTTGCGTGGGATGCAGCTTGCCACCGTCCTCGTTCTTGAGACGCTCCTTGCCCGTGCAGATCGGGAACAGCCAGTCGGAGCGCATCTGAACGTCGTCGTTGGAGGCCTTCAACGCCTCGTAGTTGAAGGTATAGCTCTTGGTCGACTTGTCGCGCGAGGCCCAGATCATCGTCTCGTGCGCGTTCTGGAAGCGCCGGCCGCGAAAATTCGGCATCGGATTGGTCTTGCGCCAAACAATATCGTTGAGCAGCCAGTAACCCAGATCCTGCATCACCGTGCCGACGCGAAAAATATTGTGATACGAACCGATCACCCAGATCGTGCCGTTCGGCTTCAGGACGCGGCGCGCAGCCAGCATCCAGGCGCGGGTAAAGGCATCATAGGCGGCGAAGCTGTCGAACTGATCCCAGGCGTCGTCCACCGCGTCCACGCGCGACTGATCGGGGCGGTGCAACTCGCCGTCGAGCTGTAGATTGTAGGGTGGATCGGCAAAGATCACGTCGACGGATTTTTCCGGCAACCGTTCGAGCGCCGCAATGCAGTCCCCCTTGATTATCGTATCGAGCCATTCGGCTTTTTTCGGTTCGGGTGCAAGCTCATCGATACGACGCACGGCGGACATGGACTGACCTCTAACTCGGACTGTTAACCTGCCGTTATGGTTACGGAAGATGGTAAATATTCCGTAAGGGTCCGTGTCGATTTGCGGCTTACGCGCAGCTATGCAATCTTCCCCTACGTCAAGTTTCCTCCCAGGGAGAACCGGCATGATCCGTACCTGCGCGTTGAGCGTCCTCGCAGCCCTTGTTTTCGTGTTTCCCACCATGGCGGCTGGCAAGACCATCATCGTTCTGGATGGCTCGGGGTCGATGTGGGGTCGGATCGAGGGAACGACCAAGATCGAGATCGCTCGCGATACGCTGCGCCGGGTAATGGGGACACTGCCGGAAGACACGGAATTGGGGCTGGTTGCCTACGGGCACCGTGAAAAAGGTTCCTGCTCCGATATCGAGATTGCCATTCCGCCCGCATCCGGCACGGCCGACGCCATCGTGAGCTTTGCCGACAGGCTGAATCCGAAGGGCAAGACGCCGCTGTCCGAAGCCGTGCGGCAGGCCGCTTCCGAATTGCGCATCGAGGAGAATGTCGCGACCGTTATTCTTGTGACGGACGGTCTGGAGACGTGCAATGCGGATCCGTGCGCGCTCGGCCGCGAATTGGAAGCCGCGGGGGTCGACTTCACCGCCCATGTGGTGGGCTTCGGTCTCTCCGAGGAAGAAGGCCGGCAGGTCGCCTGCCTCGCAGAGAATACCGGCGGTCTCTATCTGAAGGCGGACGACGCCGGCCAGCTTGCCGAAGCGCTCGAGACCACCGTCGCCAAAACCCCCGAACCGGAGCCGAAGCTTGAACCGGCGGCGGTCGAGTTTAACGTGCGCGGCATCGCCCGTCTGTCGCAGGGCGGGACGGACATGACCGACAATCGTCAAGTGCGATGGGACTTCATCCCGCTCAGTGAGAATGGCGCGCCGGAAACACGCAGCGCCGCTGGCGGTTATAGCGGCGTCTTCTCAGCCAACGTGCCCCCCGGTTCCTATCGCGCCAGAGCCCGCCTTGGACGCATCGTTTTCGAAACCGATGTGGACCTCACAACCGACACGACGACCGATGTGGTGGCCGTGCTCGATGCTGGTTTGGTCGAAGTCACGCCCAAGCGGACCGCCAATGAAACCCAGGCCGACCGAAGTGCACGTGTCGACGTTCATTTCGGCGACACCAAGGATGGCGGCTACGGCAAGACCAGCGTCTGGGCCAAGGCCGGTCCGATCACCGTCACCGGACGCATCGGCAAGGCGACTGTGGAGGAAAGCCATGAACTGACGGCCGGCGAAACTCTTGCGCTGGATCTGATCATCGGTTCCGGACTTGTCGTGCCGTTCGCCGTCTATGCCGAGGGTGGCCCCGAGGTCGAGGGCAACGGCATCCGCTTCGACGTGTTGGAGGCCAAGGCCGACATCAACGGCAATCGCAAATCGCTTGCCGGCCAGTATGGCCCCGGCAAGCAGGGGATGGACGTGCCGCCCGGCGAATACATGCTCTATGCCCGTTTGGGCAAGGCCGAGACCATGGTGCCCATCACCGTAAAGGCTGGCGAGCGCACCGAGGCAAGCGTCAACATCAACGCCGGCGTCCTCGCCGTATCCGCGCCCGGCGCCTACAGGATCGAATTCCGCGAAGGAAAGAAGGATATCCAGGGTCGTCAGAACAGCTTGAGCGGAGCTTACGACGTCGAGGCGCAGGAAACCCTGCCGCCCGGCGAATACGAGGTCTTCGTTCGCTACGAGGGCGACAAGGCGGAGAAACGTCAAAAGGCAACGGTCGTCGCCGGCGAACGCACGGACGTCGTCGTGGAGTAGCCATCGGAGGGATTTCGAGGAGTTGTTTCCGCGCGGCATAAGGGCTATGTCGCGCGCCGAGCCGTTTCTTCTCTCTTCCAACAGGTCAGGTCCCGCCATGCCAGTTCCCGAACTCGTCATCTTCGATTGCGATGGCGTTCTCGTCGATTCGGAAATCATCGCATCGCGTGTCGAAGCGCGGGTTCTGACGGAAGCCGGTTTCGAGATTACGCCCGAGGAACTCGCCAGCCGCTATGCCGGCCTCACCTTCAAGGACATCTTATTGTCCATCGAAGAAAACGCCGACGCTCCGCTTCAAGCCACTCTGATCGACCGGGCTGAAAGCGAGGTCGATCGAAAGGTGCGCAAGGACGTTAAACCGCTCGATGGCGTTCACGAAGCGGTCGCCGCCGTCGCCGTTCCTAGGTGCGTCTGCTCCAATTCCAGCCATGAACGCGTCGAGGCCATGCTGGCCCGCACTCGGCTCCTTTCCTTTTTCAAGGGGCACATCTATTCGTCGCTGGAGACGCCCACGCGCCAGCCCAAGCCAGCGCCCGACGTCTTCCTCTACGCTGCCGAGAAGATGGGCGCCGCGCCCGGGCGCTGCTTTGTCATCGAGGACTCGGTGCATGGCATCGCTGCCGCGAAGGCAGCAGGCATGCGCGTCATCGGCTTCACCGGCGGCTCGCACATTCAACCCGGCCATGCCGATCTTCTCATGGAGGCCGGCGCGGAAACCGTCATTCACCGCTTCCAGGATCTGACCGCCGTCATCGCCGCATTGTCGGAATGGACCGAAGACGCTTGACCGAAAGACCCTGACGAACTGATTCAAGGTCAATTCCGAACTGTCTGATAATCAATAAAAAGCGGACCTTGGCCCGCTATTTATTGCAAACGCCGAGGTTCGAAAAATCACCGGCCGCCGTTCGGGCCTTCGTCGTAACCGACCATCACCTGAATGCTGCGGTCCGGCGCGCCTGAAATCGTGATGTTCGGATCGTTGAAGATGAACTGCGTCGCGCCGGCCGTGTCACTGATCGCGACCTGGTGCTGGAAGAGCTTTGAATAAACCACTTCGCCACCGCGAATCGCGGCAATGCGAATGGGCATGGTGATCGTTCCCGTCGTGCCGACCGGTCCCGGCACCACACGCCCGGCCACAGCCACGGTCATGCCGAAGGAGCCGGTGCTGTAGGTGCATTTACGCGTCACGTCGGAGATCGATGCTTGGTAAATGACCTTGTCCGCCTGATCCTGCCCACCCTTCTGATATGTGGTGAAATACGCCGTGCCCTCGCGCAGCGAAACCGGCGGGCAATAGGCGCGCAACTCGCTTTCGCGCACCGCATCCACAGCCTGATCGGCGGATTGGACGGCCGGCTGCCGTGCATTGCCGCCTTGAAGGTTCATGCCGTCCGTCGCGTTGTCGGATTGGCAGCCGGACATGACGGCAGCGGCGGAAAGCAGGATGGAACTGACGAAAAGACGATAATTGACCAAGTGACATGCCCCGTGGATCTGCGCATCCTTCAAGCAGACCGGAAACGGTCGAGCGAAAAGGCAGCGGAGAGATGACAGATTTTTTCGGCAAATGCCAGAAAACCCGTCATCGACAATCAATTTCCATGCGGTTTGAGTGGAAAACCGGTTCCCACCCGTCCAGATCATGCTCTATACCAGACGCGCGGCTGGAATGCGACGGACTCTTGCGCGCACCGGCTGTTCTCCCTCGCAGTTCATGAGGCAATACGACGAATGGCGACAGATTACATCAGCACGCGTGGCGATGCGCCGGCGCTCGGGTTCTCCGATGCGATGCTGGCGGGCCTTGCCCGCGACGGCGGGCTTTACGTTCCTCGCCAGTGGCCGCGATTCTCCGCCGAGGACATCCGCGCCATGGCCGGCCTCGGCTACACCGAAATCGCCTTTCGTGTCCTTTCCCCCTTCGTCGGCGATGAAATCGGCGCTGCGACCTTGCGACGCATCATCGACGAGAGCTACGCCACGTTCCGCCATCCTGCGGTCTGCCCGCTCGTGCAGACGGGTGCCAACGAGTTCATCCTCGAACTCTTCCGCGGTCCCACCCTGGCTTTCAAGGATGTGGCCATGCAGCTTCTGGCCCGCCTCATGGATCACGTTCTCGCCGAGCGCGGCGAACGCGTGACCATCGTTGGCGCGACCTCCGGCGACACGGGTGGAGCGGCGATCGAAGCCTTCGCCGGCACCGAACGCGCCGATGTCTTCATCCTTTTCCCGGAAGGCCGCGTCTCGCCGGTTCAGCAGCGCCAGATGACCACCTCCGGCGCATCCAATGTCCATGCGCTCGCCGTTAAAGGCAATTTCGACGATTGCCAGGCGCTGCTGAAGGACATGTTCAACGATCATCGTTTCCGCGATGGCGTTTCCCTTTCCGGCGTCAATTCCATCAACTGGGCCCGCGTCATGGCCCAGATCGTTTACTATTTCACCGCCGCCGTTTCGCTGGGTGCGCCCGGCCGGGCCATATCCTTCACGGTGCCCACAGGCAATTTCGGCGATATTTTCGCCGGCTACGCGGCCAAGGCGATGGGCCTGCCCATCGACCGGCTGGTGATCGCCACGAACGACAACGACATTCTCGCCCGCACGCTGGCCACCGGCGAATACGCCACCCGCGAGGTGGTCTCCACCACCTCGCCCTCCATGGACATTCAGGTGTCCTCCAATTTCGAGCGCCTGCTCTACTTTGCGTCCGGCGGGAACACGGATGAGATTCGCCGCTATATGGAAACGCTGAAACAGTCCGGCCGCTTCACCGTCGAGGAAAAGACTCTCGACCGCATCCGCGAAGACTTCGCCGCCGGGCGTTCCGACATGGCCGAGACGGCCGCGACGATCGGCGCGGTCTGGGACGAAAACGGTTATCTGCTCGATCCGCACACCGCCACCGGGGTGAAAGTGGCACGCGCCCTGCCCGCCGCCGTTTCGCCTATGGTGGTTCTGTCCACCGCTCATCCGGCCAAGTTCCCGGCGGCCGTCGAGGAGGCGAGCGGCATCCGGCCCGCGCTGCCGGAATGGCTCGGCGACCTGATGAGCCGCAAAGAGTCCTTTACAGTCCTTTCTTCAGACTTAAGAATGCTTCAGGATCATATAAGCCGCCACGCGAGGGCGGCGCGTTAAGTTCAGTACAGGGAGTCAGAGCAATATGGGTGTTGAGGTAAGCCGTCTGTCGAACGGCCTGACGGTCGCAACCGAAACCCTGCCTCATCTGGAGACCGTTGCGTTGGGGATCTGGGTCAAGTCCGGGTCGCGCAACGAGTATGAGAACGAGCATGGTATCGCGCATCTTCTGGAACACATGGCCTTCAAGGGCACCAGCAAGCGCAGCGCTCGCCAGATTGCGACGGATATCGAGGATGTCGGCGGAGAGATCAACGCGGCCACCAGTGTCGAGACCACGGCCTTCTATGCCCGGGTTCTCAGCGCCGATATGCCTCTGGCAGTGGAACTTCTGTCCGACATACTGACCGATTCCAAGTTCGACCCGCATGAGCTCGAGCGCGAGCAACATGTGATCCTGCAGGAGATCGGCGCGGCCCACGATATTCCCGACGACATCGTCTTCGACCGGTTCACCGAGACTGCGTTCCGCCACCAGGCACTCGGTCGGTCGGTGCTTGGAACGCCGGAAACGGTCAAGTCGTTCACATCGGATCAGTTGCGCGGCTTCCTGGAACGCCAGTATTCGGCCGACCGCATGGTAATTGTCGCCGCCGGCGGTCTGAAGCACGAGGATTTTGTCCGCGAGGTGGAGAACCGCCTGGGCGGGTTCCGCAGCAAGGCCGAAGGCGCGCCGCCGCAATACGCGCATTATGTGGGCGGTGACTTTCGCGAACACCGCGACCTTATGGATGCACAGATCATTCTCGGCTTCGAGGGGCGCGCATATCACATGCGCGACTTCTACGCCTCGCAGGTGCTCTCCACCATCCTCGGCGGCGGCATGTCCTCGCGGCTTTTCCAGGAAGTGCGCGAAAAGCATGGCCTTTGCTATTCGGTCTACGCCTTCCACTGGGGTTTCTCCGATTCCGGCATTTTCGGCATCCACGCCGCGACCGGAAAGAGCGATATCGAGGAGCTCGTTCCACTGCTTCTGGGCGAGTTGCAGAAAACGGGGCAGAGCATCGGGCAAGACGAGCTTGAACGGGCCCGCGCCCAATATCGTGCCGGTCTCATGATGGCGCGCGAAAACCCGGCCAGCCGCGCATCGCAGATTGCCCGGCAGCTTCTTCTCTACGGCCGCCCTATCGACGTGGACGAGTTGATGGATCGACTGTCCAACCTCACCCTCGACCGTTTAACGGATCTGTCGCAACGTCTCTTCACCTCGAAACCCACACTTGCGGCGATTGGCCCCGTCGGTAGCCTTGCGCCGTTCGAATCGATACAGGATGCACTTGCCGAGCAGGGCACATTGCCACGCAAGCTCGCCGTGTAGGATCGTCGCGGACATATGCTGGACGTGCCCTTTTTCCGCCGCCCGCCTCCGGCGCTCAAGGGCGAAACCGTGTTCCTCAGAACGCCCGTTATGAGCGATCATGCGGAATGGGCGGCGCTGCGCGAAGCAAGCCGGGGCTTTCTCGTTCCATGGGAGCCGAGCTGGGCTCCCGACGAATTGTCCAAAAGCGCGTTTCGTCACCGACTCAAGCGCTACCGCACGGAATATGACAACGGAACCGGCCTCAGCTTCTTCGTCTTCGATGCGCGCACGCAGGCTCTGGCCGGAGGCGTCACCATGTCCAACATCAGGCGCGGCGTCGCCCAGACCGGCAGTATCGGTTACTGGATGGGCGAGCGCTATGCCGGGCGCGGCATGATGCTCGCGGCGCTGCATCTGCTCATCCCCTACGCTTTCGACGGGTTGCGGTTGCACCGTCTGGAAGCCGCCTGTATTCCAGACAACAAACGATCTGTCGGTTTACTTGAAAAAGCCGGATTTCGGCGCGAAGGCCTGCTCAGATCCTATCTCAGGATCAACGGTTCTTGGCGTGATCACTATCTTTATGCGCTGGTCGCCGAGGAGCGTCATGTGCCTGCATTAGAAACACGAGGCTGATTTCCTTGTCGCGTTCCGTTCTTCCCGCATTTCTGGCGGCTTTGGCCGTGGCTTTCATCGCCCTGTTATCGGCTGCCGGAACGGCCCGAGCGATCGAACCGATCAAGATCGCCCGCGACGACGTGGCTCTGGATCTGTCGGGAGCGGTGGAAATCTATCGCGCGCAGGGAGATGCATTTCAGGTTTCGACGGCACCGGATGTCGACGGCATCGTGCGGCGCATCGAAGTGGAGGCGCAGGATGAGCGCTCCACCGGCGATTGGGCGGTTTTCGCGCTTGCCAACACGACGGACCAACAGCTCGACCGCCTCATCGTCGCCCCGCATTTCCGTCTGGTCGGGTCGGGTCTCATCTGGCCAGACCTCGGCTCGCAGCGCATCGCGGCCATCACGCCGAGCTCCGGCTTCACGCTCGATCGCCAGGAAAGCCCCGACGCGGACGAATTCCGTGTCACCCTCAATCCGGGCTCCGTCGTCACCTTCGTCGCCGAACTGTCCTCACCCAACCTGCCGCAGGTCTATCTGTGGGATCCCGGCGCCTACAAGGATACGGTGAACGCCTATACCCTGTTCCGCGGCATCGTCATCGGCATCGCCGGTCTGCTCGCCCTCTTCCTCACCATATTGTTCGTGGTCAAGGGCACGTCGATGTTTCCGGCCACTGCCGCGCTCGCCTGGGCGGTTCTGGCCTACATTTCGATCGATTTCGGCTTTTTGAACAAGGTGATCGAGATCACGCCGGGCAACGAGCAGATCTGGCGCGCCGGCACCGAGGTCGGGCTTGCCGCCACGCTCGTCGTCTTCCTTTTCGCCTATCTGAACCTGAACCGCTGGCACGATCATTTCAGCTATGGCGTGCTCGCCTGGATTCTCGGCCTCGGCATTATCGCCGGCTTCGCCATCATCGATCCGGCAGTGGCCGCCGGCATTGCCCGCATCTCCTTCGCCGCCACCGCCGTGGTCGGTCTCGGCATCATCGTCTATCTGAGCCTGCAGGGCTATGATCGCGCCATCATGCTGGTGCCCAGTTGGGTCATGATCATCGCCTGGATGGTCGGCTCCTGGATGGCGATAACCGGCATTCTCGACAACGATATCGTCCAGCCGGCCATTGGCGGCGGTC
The DNA here is from genome assembly GCF_913053745.1 of uncultured Nitratireductor sp. Lineage (GTDB taxonomy): Bacteria > Pseudomonadota > Alphaproteobacteria > Rhizobiales > Rhizobiaceae > Nitratireductor. The sequence goes on along the minus strand of NZ_CAJXGF010000093.1, from coordinate 5,684 downwards.
TCATCCTGATCATTCTCCTGATCGGTTTTACGGTCATGCAGCATGCCTTCGCCGGCGGTGCCCTTTTTCAGGGCCTGTTCAGCGATATGGAACGTCAGGCGCTCGCCATTTCCGGCTCCGGCGATGTGGTCTGGGACTGGGACGTCTCGCGCGACCGCATCATCACGCGACCGGATGTGAGCCGCCAGCTCGGCCTGCCTTCCGGCAGCCTGCATGGCCCGGCGCGCGAATGGCTCTCCACGCTCCACACCGAGGACCGCGACACCTTCCGCACAACGCTCGACGTCGTGCTGGAGCAGCGCCGTGGCCGCATCTCTCAGAGTTTCCGCCTGCGCGGCGCCGACGGTCACTATCACTGGTTCGATCTGCGCGCGCGACCCGTCATCGGCTCCGACGGCCAGGTGATCCGCTGTGTCGGCACCATGGTCGACGTCACCGAGCAGAAAAAGGCCGAAGAGCGCCTCCTACACGATGCCGTGCACGACAATCTGACCGGGCTTCCGAGCCGCGAGCTGTTCCTCAACCGGCTCGACGCCATCATTTCCATCGCGCGCATGGAACAACAGGTGCGGCCGACCGTCTTCGTGATCGATATCGACCGCTTCAAACAGGTCAACGAGGAACTCGGCATCTCCGTCGGCGACACAATCCTGCTTACCATCGCCCGCAGGCTTCACAGGCTTCTGAAGCCGCGGGATTCGCTGTGCCGGCTCTCCGGCGACCAGTTCGCCATGATTCTCCTGTCCGAGCAGGAGCCCGCGCGCATCGCCGCCGTCGCGGATTCGGTCAAGCAGGCTATTCGTACGCCGGTCACCTTTGCTCGCCGCGAGATCGTCCTCACCTCGTCCATCGGCCTCATTTCATGGACATCCACGCAAGAATCGGCCGAGGAAATGCTCAAGGACGCGGAGCTTGCCATGTACCAGGCCAAGCGCTTCGGCGGAGACAGGATCGAACCGTTCCGCCCAGCCTTCCGTTCCATCGATAACAACCGGCTACGCATGGAATCGGATCTGCGCCGCGCAATCGATCGCTCCGAACTCAAACTGGTCTATCAGCCGATCATCCGCCTCGAAGATCAGTCGATCGCCGGTTTCGAAGCGCTGCTGCGCTGGGATCATCCGCGGCGCGGCGCGATCGCGCCGTCGGACTTCATTCCGGTTGCGGAGAGTTCCGGCCTTATCGTTCAACTCGGCCTTTTCGCCATGCAGCAGGCGGCCGAAGATCTTTACCGATGGCAAAAGCAGTTTTCCGATACGCCGCTCTTCATGTCGGTCAATCTTTCAAGTCGCCAGCTCATACGGCGCGATCTCGTCGGCGACGTTCGCTCGGTGATCGCGCGTTCAGGCGTTACGCCCAAGAGTTTCCGGCTGGAGCTTACCGAATCGGTTGTCATGGACAATCCCGAGCAGTCGGCCCATGTCCTGCAGAAGCTCAGGCAGATCGGCATCGGCCTTTCGCTCGACGATTTCGGAACCGGCTATTCGTCGCTCTCCTACCTGTCGAGTTTCCCTTTCGACACGATCAAGATCGACCGGCGCTTCCTGGAAGATCACAGCGCGCGCGGCATCGTGCTGGTGCGCTCCATGGTGAAAATGGCGAAGGAACTCGACCTTTCCGTCGTTGCGGAGGGCGTTGTCGATCATCAGGATGCGCAGCAACTTGCGGAGATGGGGTGTGATTACGCCCAGAGCTTCGTGTTCGGCGAGCCTGAAGATGCCGAAACCACCGGAAAACTCCTGTTCGAACACACAACGGCAGCCAAATCCTGAAAAGGAAAGGCTGTTCGCACAAACCCCTGTGAAGTTTGAGACGTCAGGCGTGGCCGGCGATCTGGCTGAGATTTGCCGCGTCGATACCGATCGAAGCCAAAACGCCGTCGTACTTCTGCTCTATGTCGCCTTCGAAAAGAAGTTGCGGCGTCGCCGGGCACGTCAGCCAACCATTCTCGCCGATTTCCATTTCGAGCTGGCCGGCGCCCCATCCCGCGTAGCCGAGCGCCATCAATGCGTGACGCGGCCCCTGCCCGAGCGATATCGCCCGGAGCATGTCGACGGTTGCCGTGAGGCATATGCTGTCTGAGACCGGCATGGAGGATTCAACGACATAATCGTCCGTGTGGAGAACGAAACCTCGGCTTCGATCCACCGGCCCGCCATTGCGCACAGGCATGTTGCGCGCCTCTTGCGGCAGCCGGATGGCTTCCGATTGTTCCAGGATTCCCAGTTGAACGAGAATATCGGGGAAAGCGAGTTGTTGGGGCTGATTGATGATCAGCCCCATCGCGCCTTCTTCGCTATGGGCGCACAGATAAATCACCGCGCGCGCGAACCGCTCGTCGCGCATGCCCGGCATTGCGATCAGGAATTGGTTTTCCAGATACGGAAGTCCCGTCATTTCCCTGCTGCGCCCTTGGGTTTCCATGCTTTCAGCCTAACGTGTTTTACCACGCCTTGAAAGGCGGATATCGGACCGTAACGTTGAACCGGTAACGCATTTATGATGCGTCCGGCCAAACCGGGTGTTGCGGCTCCCTTCCGCCCGCTGCAATCTCCCGTCATGATTCGATACGCACTGGTCACGGTTCCGTTGCTGGCGGTGTCACCGGCATTCGCCGCCTCAAGCCAATGGCAGGAAAGCGAGGGCGGTGCGGTGCGCCTTGTTACGACCGGCTTGCCGGATAAGGACGGCAATCTGCGGGGCGTATTGGAGATCGATCTCAAACCCGGATGGAAGACCTATTGGCGCAATCCGGGCGCTGCCGGCATTCCGCCGCAGATAGACATCTCGCGCAGCCCCCATATCGGCACGGCCGAAATCGGCTATCCTGCCCCCGAACGCATCCACGACGGCGAGACACAATGGGCGGGCTATAAGCATTCCGTCTCCCTGCCGATCACGTTCACGCTCGATCGGGCGAACGCGGTAACGCTGATCGATGCGGATGTGTTTCTCGGCATCTGCGAGACGATCTGCATCCCCTTCCAGGCGTCATTCATGTTCGATCCCGGCGCGGGAGCGGAGGATGTTGGCGACGCCCTTGCGGTCGAGCGCGCATTCGCTTCCCTACCCGCTCCCGCCGACGCGCATTTCGGCATCACCGGAATCGAGAGAAGCGGAGACGCCCTCATTCTCAAGGCAAGCCTACCGCCATCGGCGCAGAATCCCGCTCTTTTCATCGACCATGAGCGCGCGCATCTGCTCGGGACGCCGAGACTTGAAAGCCCTGGTGAGGATTCCGCCAACTTCATTGTTGAAATATCGCCCGGCGAGGTGGAGGAACTTGAAAACACCCTCCTTATATATACCTTGACGGTCGACGGAACTGCCGTCGCAGGGGATATTGAAATCCCCTGAAACAGTTTGATTTTAAACGATTTTCAGGAGTGTCAGATGAAAGTTTCAGTAGGTGATCGTATACCGGATGCGACCTTCAAGAAAGTTAGCGCCGAAGGGGCGGAAGACGTAGCCGCCAACGACTTTTTCTCCGGTCGCAAGATCGTTTTGTTTGGCGTTCCGGGTGCATTTACCCCCACCTGCAGCAACAGTCATCTGCCGGGCTTCGTTGAGAACGGAGAAGCGATCCGTTCGCGCGGTGCCGATGATATCGCCGTCGTCTCCGTGAACGACGCTTTCGTGATGAAGGCCTGGGCCGGGTTCACCGGCGCGGAAGACAAGATCACCTTCATCGCCGATGGCAATGGAGATTTCACCAAGGCGATGGGGCTCGACATCGACCTTTCCGTCGCCGGTCTCGGCAATCGCTCGAAGCGCTATTCGATGATCGTCGATGACGGTGTGGTCAAGGCGGTCAATATCGAGGAGAATCCCGGCGAGGCGGAGATGAGCGGCGCCGCCCGTATTCTGGATCAGCTTCAGGGTTGAGATATCTAGAATGGCCGGCCGGGAACGCTCCTGGCCGGCCTTGTTTGCCGCGTCAAACCCGAACCTAAACTTCTTTCGGGTCAGCGCCGCTTCTTCTTGAAGGGTTCCATACCGGCCCGTGCAAGCGCGTCGGCGCGCTCGTTTTCGGGATGGCCGGCATGGCCCTTGACCCAATGCCATTTTATCTTGTGACGCCGGCGCGCCTCGTCCAGCGCCTGCCATAGCTCGGCATTCTTCACCGGCTTTTTCGCCGCCGTTCTCCAGCCATTGCGTTTCCAGCCCTCGATCCAGCCGGAAATGCCGTCGCGCACGTAAACGCTATCCGTATAGAGATCGACCTCGCACGGGCGCTTCAACGCATTCAGCGCCTCTATTGCCGCTTTGAGTTCCATCCGGTTGTTGGTGGTTTCGGCCTCACCGCCGGACAACTCCTTCTCCACGCCATTGTGACGCAAAAGCGCGCCCCAGCCGCCAGGGCCCGGATTTCCCGAACACGCTCCGTCGGTGTAGATTTCCACGCTTGTCACTTTATGCCGATCCCATATTCGGACGCTGAACCGATCTGCCGGTGGAAGCGCAGCCGGCGCACATACTCCATCGGGTCGCGCTTGTTCACCAGCGCACCGTCTGGGATGGTCAGCCAATCGTAGAGCCGCGTCAGCATGAAACGCAGTGCCGAACCGCGCGCCAGAAGCGGCAAAGCCTCGATTTCGCCAGGCTCCAGCCGGCGCACGGACTGATAGCCGTCGAGAAGCGCTGTCCCCTTGGTCAGATTGTAGGAACCGTCGGCTTCGAAACACCAGGCGTTGAGGCAGGTGGCAATATCGTAGGCCAGAAGATCGTTGCAGGCGAAATAGAAATCGATGATCCCCGAAACCCGATCTGCGAGAAAGAAGACGTTGTCGGGAAAGAGATCCGCATGGATGACACCGGTCGGCAGATCCTCCGGCCAGCCATCAGAGAGCGCTGCGAGATCGGCCTCCACTTCCGCTTCAAGACCCGGCTCGACCTCGTTGGCACGCGGCTTTGCCTTTTCCCAGAGCGGACGCCAATCGCCCACGGTCAGCGCGTTGGCGCGCGTCAGTTCGAAACCACGAGCGGCCAGATGCATGCCGGCCACCGCCCTGCCCACTTCGCGGCAGTGTTCCGGCGTGGGTTTCCTCAGCCACATGCCTTCCAGAAACGTGATCAGCGCGGCCGGCCGTTCGGCGATCTCGCTCACCACCGCACCATCGCGCCGGCGCACGGGCAGCGGGCAATTCACGCCATGCTGCGCCAGATGCTCCATAAGACCGAGAAAAAACGGCAGGTCAGCACGCTCCACGCGCCGCTCGTAAAGCGTCAGGATGAAAGCCGCCTTGGACGTGTGGAGCAGATAGTTGGAGTTTTCCGATCCTTCGGCAATCCCCTTGTAGGACAGGAGATCGCCAACGTTGTATTCCCGCAGAAGCGCGCCGAGCTCGACCTCGGAAATGTCCGTATAGACCGCCATGCTTATGCGTTGCCGTTCACGAATGCCATGTCGGCGTGCGTCAGTTCCACATCCCGCAAGGCCCGCATGACCGGAAAATTCTCCGTTTCTTCCGCCGTGATCGCGAGCTCGACCGTCACGTCGAAACGCTCGCCGAACGCGTCGATGATCTCGTTGACGATGATCTCCGGTGCCGATGCACCGGCCGAAAGGCCGAGAGTACGAATGCCGTCCACCTCGTCCCAGGGGATTTCCGATGCGCGCTGCACGAGCAGGGAACGCTTCGCACCGGCTCGCTCGGCGACTTCCACCAGGCGGCGCGAATTGG
>NZ_CAJXGF010000092.1 GCF_913053745.1 uncultured Nitratireductor sp. | reverse complement strand
GTCCGCTGGATCGGTTCGGTCGGCGCGGACTATGGCGTTATCGCGGTGGCCAAGGATTCACCCGTCAACACGCTTCCCGAGCTTATGGAAAAGATCAAGGCCGACCCGGCCGCCGTTTCGGTCGCCGGCGGTTCGGCCGTTGGCGGATGGGATCATCTGAAGGTTCTGATCGCCGCTTCCAAGGCCGGCATCGAAGATGTCCGCCAGGTGAAATACGTCGCTTTCGACGGTGGCGGGGAAGCTGTTACACAACTGCTTGCCGGCTCCGTTCAGGCCTTTACCGGCGACGCGTCGGAAGCCAAGGGTTTTGTGGACTCCGGCGACATCAAAGTGATCGCCGTTCTGGCGCCGGAACGCCTCGAGGGCGATTTCGCCTCCTTTCCGACCGCCAAGGAGCAGGGCATCGATGTGATCGGCGCGAACTGGCGCGGTTTCTACGCCCCCGGCAACATGTCGGATGAGGCTTATGCCTATTGGGTGGATGCCGTCAGCAACGTCTACGCTTCGGATGAGTGGAAGCAGATCATGGCACAGAACGGTCTCGCGCCGCTCGACCTGCAGGGCGAGAAGTTCCAGGCGTTCGTGAAGGAATCCATCGATTCCATCACCGATCTGTCGAAGCAGATCGGCATCGTGAAGTAAGACACGAGCCATCCTCATCGGGCCTGCCGGGCGCTCCCGCGGGCCCGAATTGTATCAGGTACAAACAGGGGAACACGTCCGTCATGAGCGACCGCATCTTCGGCGTTTTCGGTTTCCTGCTCGCCGCCTTCTACTTATGGCAGGCGACACAAATCGAACTGAGCTTTATCTCCGACCCTTTCGGTCCCAAGGCTTTTCCGTACATGATCGGCACCGTGCTCGCGATCTCCAGCACGGTCATCATGATCAAGCCAGACACCGAGCCGGAATGGCCCACTTTCGCACGGCTGTTCGAAATCGGCGTCGCCACCGCTGTGATGATCGCCTACGCGCTGTTCCTGAAGGAATACGGTTTCGTGGTCTGCACGGCCATCGCGGCAAGCTATCTTTCCTGGCGTCTGGGTTCGCACCCTCTCTCCGCCATCATCGCCGGCGTGCTGATCGCCGTTGGCATCTACGTCATTTTCCATCTCGTCCTCGGGCTGTCGCTGGCACGCGGCCCCTGGGGCTTCTGAGGCGGGAGGCCCTTTCATGGAAACACTCGGTTCACTCGCAGACGGTTTTGCTGTCGCGCTGACCTGGCAGAACCTCATGCTGGCGCTGATCGGCTGCTTTCTGGGCACCATCATCGGCGCATTGCCGGGGCTCGGCCCATCCAACGGCGTGGCGATCCTCATTCCGCTCGCCTTCACTCTCGGTCTGCCGGCCACGCCGGCCCTCATTCTTCTGACCAGTGTCTATTACGGCGCCATGTATGGCGGCCGTATCTCGTCGATCCTGCTCAACATTCCAGGCGACGAACCGGCCCTGATGACAACCCTCGACGGTCATCCCATGGCCAAAGCGGGAAAGGCCGGTGAAGCGCTGGCCATTTCCGGCCTGGCATCCTTCATCGGTGCGTTCTTCGCCACCTGGGGGCTCGTCTTCCTCGCGCCGCAACTGGTCAAGGTCGCCCTGCTGTTCGGTCCGGCCGAATATTTCGCATTGTTCGTGCTCGCTTTCGCCACGCTCGGTGGCATCGCCAGCCGCAACCAGGCCAAGGCGGCGCTGGCAGCGGTGATCGGACTGGGCATCGCAACCATCGGTGTCGACGGCCAGACCGGCGTGCCGCGCTTCTCCTTCGGCGAAGTGCATCTCTACGACGGCATCGATTTTCTCGTCGCCATCGTTGGCCTGTTCGCACTCTCGGAAGTCTTCATCTTCCTCGAGCATCGCGCCGGCAGCGGTGCTGACGACAAGGTCGTGAAAGTGGGCCGTATCGTGCCGCCATGGAAGATGGTGCGTTCGACGATCCCCGCAATGGGCCGCTCGACCGTCTTCGGTTTCATCGCCGGTGTCCTGCCCGGGGCGGGTGCGTCGCTCGGATCGTTTATCGCCTACACGTTCGAAAAGCGCATTTCCGACCGCAAAGGCACGTTCGGCAAGGGTGACCCGCGCGGTGTGGCCGCGCCCGAGGCCGGCAACAACTCCGCCGCCGGCGGCGCGCTGGTGCCGATGCTGGCACTCGGCGTTCCTGGTTCCGGCACCACCGCCGTTCTGCTTGCCATGCTGCTCGCGCTCAACATCACGCCCGGTCCCCTGCTCTTCCAGCAAAATCCGGATGTGGTCTGGGGTCTGATCGCCGCCCTCTTCATCGGCAACATCATGCTTCTGGCCATGAACCTGCCGCTGGTATCGCTGTTCGTGCGCGTGCTTCTGATCCCGACCCGCTATCTGATGCCCGCCGTGGCGATGATCTCCTTCGTCGGTATCTACGGCATTTCCGGCTCCACTTTCGACCTGGTGGTCATGGTCGCCTTCGGCGTGATGGGCTGGGTGTTGCGCAAGCTCGACGTGCCGTTGGTGCCAATCATCCTCGGCGTGTTGCTCGGCGATCAGATGGAAAAGAACCTGCGTCGGGCCATGACCATTCACGATGGCGACTGGACGATGCTGTTCAACTCGTGGCTCGCCATCGGACTGTGGACTTTCGCCATCGTCGGTTTCGTGCTGCCGCTACTCGTCGGCCGCTATTTCCGGCCCAAGATCGCCGATGAACCCGTCGCCGAGGGCGCCGATCCGGACTGATCCGCTTTTGCCGATCAATTGCCAGAGGCGGCGTGGCTTCTCAGCCGCGCCGTTCTCAATGTGAGAAAAGCCGTGGCCGCAACGATGATAGCCGCGCCGATCACCGTGTTCAGTGTCGGCACCTCGTCGAAGAAAACATAGCCCACCGCGCCCGAGAGGATAAGGCTCGAATAACCGAGCGGCCCCAGAAACCCGGCGTCCCCCAGCCAGTGGGCCCGCAGGAAACAGAACTGTGCGGCTTGCGAAAAAACGCCCACGGCCAGGAGAAACGGCCAATGGCCGGTCGCCACGTTCTGCCAGCCCGAAAACGCCGGCCAGGCCGTGATGAGTGCCAGACCGCCCGTGTAAAACAGCATCATCACCACCGGCGGCGTTCCTTTGAGCTGCCTTGTGACGATGATCGCGCCAGTTCCGGCCAGAACGGCTGCGAGAGCGGCCAGAAGCGCCGGTGTCCACGGAACATTGCCCGGACTTGCGGCAATGAACGCGCCCACGAGCCCCAGCCCTGCCGCCAGCCAGCGCGAACCAGAAACAGCCTCGCGCAAGATCAAAGCCGAGAGCGCCACGAGAACCACGGGCCGCGTAAAATTCATAGTCATATAGAGCGCCAGCGGCAGATGCGCGACGGCATAAAAACCACCGGTAAGCGCCACCGCCGACAGGAACACGCGAAACACATGGAGCGGCAAGCGATCGATCCCCCGCAACACCTCCCGCTGATGGGCGAGCCAAGGCAGGATCAGGCAGAAACCGACCACCGCCCGCAAAAAGACAAGTTGCCACGGCGGATAGCCCGCGCCCAGCGCCTTGACGATGGATATGGCCCAGATGTTGAGACCCATATCCGCCAGCAGCCAAGCGCCGGCACGCAGATTGTCCTTTGCGGTGGCGCCGCCACTCACGGCAGCGCCAACAGATTCGCCATCAAACGGAATGCTCCGGGCACCAGTTTCTCCATCTGGTGATGCAGGATCAGCGCCACATGCGTGTGCCGCCCCTTGCCGATCCGCGCTGAAAGAAGCGCGCCCTGATGCGCGTCCTCCTCCGGATCGGCCATGGACAGAAGCGGCTCATAGGCGTCGTCCCAGCTCTTGGCGAAATAGAGCCCGCGCTCCTTGTGCCAGTCCTTCCAGTCCTCATCCGTTATGCGGTTCGGCGTGTTGAGCAGCGGATGGTCCGGCGCAAGATGGGTCACTTCGGCATTCTCGTCCGTCACGCGCCAGCGCAGCGAGGGTTTGCCGATCTCCAGCCGACGCGGCGGCACCGTATCGGGGTTCCACGCATCCCAGGGGCGGTGATAGAGCGTGACCAGATTGCCGCCGCCCTCCACCCAGGTTTTCACCACAGGCATCGCCTCCTTCAGCGCCGGACGGGTGCGCATGGCGAAAATGCCCGCCACCAGCGTGTCGATGTCCTTCAGCCCTTCAGCCGTCAGCGCCTCGTCGGCCATGTCGGTGACATCGAGACCCAGTGCGCGGAGCCACAGTCCGACGCGATCATTGCCGCCGCCCACATAACCGACACGCACATCCGGCAGCGCCACGTCGAGTACCCGCAGCGAAAGCTCGGCCGGAAAGGCGCGCGCCCGCGCGCCGGTATGCGGATAGTCGAACCGGCGAACCGTTTCGGCTGGCTGACCGTCAATGTACAGCGGCAAATCATAAAGCCCCGGCGCGATGGTTTCAGGCGCTGTAACGCGGAAACCGCCGGTCATCGGGGATGCGGCCCAGCCTTCCGGCAGTTCCAGCACGGTTTCAGCCTGTGCCGGAAAGCGTTCCAAAACGCGTAAATCGACCTCGCGTGCCTCGGCCGCGATATTGATAAGCGCCCGGTCAGGCACAAGCGTCGCCGAGCGCGCGGGCAGAACCACCGGCGCACGCTCCAGCGGCAACAGCGTTTCTGCGGAAACACCATCGACCGTGACGCCGATCCGCACCGCAGGCAGGCGTGCTATGCCCGGATGATAGTGCATGGGATAGCAATCCGAGGGCGCGGCATCTTCCGGCACATGGACAACGCCGTCGACGATACGCCATCCCTCCGGCACCACGGGCGTGACGTCCGCCGCTGATCCTGTCGCTTCGATCGTCAGGGTCGCGTTTTCGCCTGGCTGCAACACATCACGATCGAGCGACGCGCGCACTTCCACCCCGCTGGCGATCCGCATTACATGGGCGAGTTGCACTTCCTTGGCGGCAAGGCGATGTTGCACCTCGCCATGCGCATGCTCCGGGCACGCATCGCGGGCGGCACGCACCGCCCTCATTGCCCCGGCTGCCTGCAACGCCACGTCTTCCATATTCGGGAACGACGCAATGGCAGCTTCACATGCCCCATGTGCGGCATCGAGATAGATCGCGATTTCTGGCGCCTCGGCAAATGCGGCCAAATCGGCCAAGGTCCCGGGCAATCCGTCGGTCACGCGATCGTCCCGTCCCTCGACCTCGGAGCGCACCAGATGCAGCGGCCAATCGTTCGGCTCACCGTGCGGCACCCAGCGGCCCATACCCTGCGTACGATGGTAGGCTCGCGACTGCTCGCCGATCTGCGCCCAGCTCCAGCCTGTCACGGGATCGTCGCCACCGCCTTTGACCGTCAGAGTGGCGCGTGGCGGCGGCAAATCGTCGTCATAAGCGTCGCCCGCGCCCGACCACGCCGGCAAATAGAGTTTCTTCACCCGCCACACCGGCAGATCGACATCGGGGAATGTCGGATCGGCCGCGGCATTCATTACGTCATGCGCCAGTTCCGTCATCGCCCGGTGATGACCGTGCTGGCCCGGAATATCGAGGAAGGTTGGGCAGATGATGTCCGGCCGCTCGGTGCGCACGATCTCGACGAAACGCTTTAGCGTACGCTGGCGCCCCCATTTGACCAGCGTCTCCTTGCCGTTTTTGGAGAAGCCGAAGTCGAAGATCGAGTCCTCCGGCGTTTCCGACAGCCAGTAGAGATTGAGATTAAGCACATCGGCGGCCCGCTCCATTTCGGCCGTACGCACCACACCAAGATCGTGCGTCACCTCCGCGCCGATGGCGTTCTGTCCACCCTCGCCACGGTTGGCGCAGGCGAAAGAGAGCGCGATGCCGTCCCGCAGTCCCAGTGCCGCCAGCATCTTCGAAGTTTCATCGTCGGGATGCGCGCCGGTGTTCATGAAGGAAACGCAGGATTTGAGCGGCGCCAGTGCCCGCCATAGTTTGACGATGCGCGGGTTTCGCATCTGCGTGGCAATACGCTCCTGATCGGACACGGGCATTTCTAGGTCTCCCAGAGAAAATCAAGTCTTTGCGGCAATACGCGGGGTGACGGTATCGTGGATGACGAGTGCGGCCCCACCGAGGGCCGCGGTAAGACGGCCGCACGCACCGCGCTGAACACGCGGTGAGATTCGTCCGGCACGCGCGGCAACGGAGCCGCCAGGAAGATCGAGCGATGCAATCAAGTGATCGAGCACGGCATCCGGCATCGCTCCACCGAGGATGACGGTTTCCGGATCGAACAGGTTTTCGATCATGCCGATAGCCTGTGACAGGGGCGCTGCCGCCTCATCGATCCAGGACATCAAATGCGCGTCCTTCGCCCGATAAAGCTTCTCGATGTCGGTTGCGCTGCCAATCTCGATTCCTGCCGCCGCCAGCTTGGCGCGCACGGCGATGCGACTGGCATAGGTTTCCAGGCAGCCGCGATTGCCGCATGCGCACAAGCGTCCTCCAGGGGCAACGACCACATGACCTATCTCGCCGGCATTGCCGAAGGCGCCACGCTGGGTATCTCCATCTGCCACGACACCCAGGCCGAGGCCGGCGCCGAAATAGATGAAACAGAAGGTTCTGAGCCCCATGGCGACCCCGCGCACTCGCTCGGCGACGGCCGCCGCGGTCGCGTCGTTCTCCACCACAACCGCCATATCGAGCGCATTTTCGAACAGAGAAACCGGATCGCTTTCCTCCCAGCCGTGCAGGGCCGTTTGACCCGCGCCGGAAATGCCCACCTTACCGAAGGGGCCGGGCATCACGACACCGGCACCCAGTATTTTCCGGCTTCCTTCGCAACGTCCAGCCAGCGCGGCAGCGCGAATATTGCGTGCAGTGGTTGCCACCGTGACTGGATCGTTTGCAGTCAAGACCTCGCGTGTGGTGAAAAGTGTCTCGCCTGCAAGGTTCACCAGGGCGCCGAACATGGCATCCGGCCTGACCTCGATACCGAGCGCCGCCGCACCGTTGGCGTTGAGTCGGTATTGGAGCACCGGCAATCCGCGCCCCGCAGACTGACGGCCCGCTTCGATCAGGAAACCGTCGCTCTCCAACTCGGCGATGATATTGCTCACCGCCTGAGTCGATAAGCCCGAGCTGCGCGCGATCTCTGCGCGCCCGATGGGTTGTCTTTCGCGTATCTGACCGAGCACGACCTGGCGGTTGTGCAGACGGGTGCGCTCGGCGTTCGATCCGATAATGCGGCGAGAACTGGCGATCTTCATACAAGCTTATTAATTCAACTTACTTGAACGTTCAACTTGATTGAGTTAATCGTTGAAAATTGAACCAAAGGCCCCGCAAGGCGGCCGAACAGAGGGCGAATACCGCCACCGCCGCCAATCGAGCCCGATGGCAGGACGGGTGGCGATCACAAGGGAGCGACGACAATGCGATTGTACAGGTTAAGGAGTTTCATTCTTGGCGCCGCGACGGCCGCGTTGACGACTGCGGCAACCGGTGCCTCGGCCGTCGAGATCGAGTACTGGCAGTACTTCTTCGAAGCCCGCGTCGATGCGATGGACAAGCTGATCGAGAATTTCGAGGCAGCCAATCCCGACATCACCGTCAAGATGACGCATTTCCCCTATGACAGCTACCGCACCAAGGTTGCCGCCGCCATTCCCGCCGGCCAGGGGCCGGACGTGGTGCAGCTTTTCTACGGATGGCTGAACGATTACGTCGAAGCCGAGCTCATCCAGCCGCTGCCGAACGATACCTTCCCTCCGGAAAAGATCGAGGAAGAGTTCTTCCCGATGGTTCAGGCCATGCGCATGGGCGACAGTTACTGGGCACTGCCTACGGCCGTGCGCTCCCTGGCGCTCTTTTACAACGAACGCATGTTCGATGAGGCCGGCATCGAGAATCCGCCGGCCAATCTCGACGAGCTCGTTGAAACCGCAAAGAAGCTCACCAAGAAGGATGGCGCAGGCAATCTGACAGCCGTGGGCCTCACCACCGGCATGACCGCGCAGGACCATCACTGGATCCGTGAAGTGCTCATCCGCCAGTTCGGCGGCGAGCCGTATCTGGATGACTACAAGACGGTTAACTACAACAATGAAGCCGGCCTGAAAGCCTTTGGTTTCTACAATGATTTGCAGGCCAAGCACGGCGTCACAAAAGCGGCGTTCATGGATGAGCCGCAAGCCGCCTTCAAGGCGGGTCGCGCGGGCATGCATATCGACGGTTCCTTCCGCATCGGCGCGCTGGAGAATGTGCGCGGCCTGAAGTGGAGCGTGGCGGAATTGCCGGCCGGTCCAGACGGAACCAAGTCGAACTACTCCTCCTACTGGGTGAACGCCATCACCTCCAAGGCGGAAGGCGAGAAGTTCGACGCCGCCGTCAAGTTCATGGAGTATCTCACCTCCGACGAGGCCATGCAGATCTGGCTTGAGACCGTTGGCGAACTACCAGCCAAACCGTCCGCGGCCATGACCGACGAGAACGTCAGCCATCCAGTCTATGGCCCGTTCATCAAAGGTCTCGAATACGCCAAGACCACAGTTTTCGCCAATGAGAGTGCCCAACGTCAGGCGATGGTCGACATGATGCAGCGCATCGAATTGCAGGGCCAGCCGCTTGAAGAGAGCGTCTCCCAGGCTGCCGAGGAAGAACAGAAAATCCTCGACGAATACTACCAGAAATAAGGCCTTTCGGGCGTCCGGTCATCTGCCGGGCGCCCCATTGTCAGCCGGGACGGGTCATGCGCTTTTACAACACACTATCCATCACGCAGAAGCAGATTGTGTGGGCCTGGGCCTTTCTCGCCCTGCCCGTGCTCTTCTACGTCGTCATCCGTTTCTATCCGACCGCCAACGCCTTCGTTCTTTCCTTTCAGGAATGGAACCTGCTCGGCGACCGCAAGTTCGTCGGTCTGGAAAATTACGCCAAGCTCTTCGGCGACCCCGTCTTCTGGAAGGTGTTCAAGAACACCTTCATGTATCTGATCCTGGGCACACCGGTCAGCCTCGTCTTGTCCTTCATCATCGCCTATCACCTCGACAAGGTGCGGTTTATGCACGGCACGATCCGCGCGCTCTATTTCCTGCCTTTCATGACAAGCGCAGTGGCCATGGCCTGGGTGTGGCGCTGGTTCTACCAGCCGGTCCCCATCGGCGTGTTCAACAATTTTCTCGCAAGCTTCGGCATCGGCCAGATCGAGTTTCTGAGCTCCACCACAAACGCCCTGCCCTCGGTTCTGGCCTGCGCCGTCTGGGCCGGCCTCGGCTTTCAGGTCATCATTTTCATGGCCGGACTGCGCGCCATTCCGCAAAGCTATTACGAGGCCGCGCGCATCGATGGCGTGTCCACCTGGACGGTTCTCACCGAGATCACCATCCCGCTTCTGAAGCCGACCATCGTGTTTCTGGTCGTTTTCTCCTCTATCGGCTTTCTGCGGATCTTCGATCAGGTCTTCAACATGACCACCAACAATCCTGGCGGTCCGCTGAACTCCACCAAACCGCTGGTGCTTTTGATCTACGACACCGCCTTCAACGGTTTCAACATGGGCTATGCGGCAGCGCAGACCGTCGTGCTCTTCACCATTTTGCTGGTCGTCAGCCTGATCCAGCTTCGACTTTTGAAGGATAGCTGACATGGCCAGTCAGGACATCGCCGTCAAAGCGTCCACCGACGCTCTTTTTTCCGGGTCGTCGCGCAATTCACGGCGCAATATGGGACAGTTCATCCGCTGGGCGCTCCTGTTCGGTGGCGGCATTCTCATGATCATGCCCATCGTCTTCATGGTGTCGACCTCGCTGAAATTTCCTTTCGAGGTCTACAATCTGAACCTGATCCCGGAAGAACCCACGCTCGAGAACTACACCTATGTGCTCGAAGACGGACGTTTCTACCGCTGGTTCGTCAATTCTCTGGTGATCGCCATCGTCACCACGGCGTCGGCCGTCTTCTTCGACGCGCTGGTTGGCTATGCGCTGTGTAAGTTCAAGTTCCCCGGCCGCTACCTCGTTTTTATCGCCATCCTGTCGACGCTGATGATCCCGACCGAGATGCTGGTCATCCCGTGGTATCTCATGAGCAAGAGCTTTGGCTGGCTCGACACCTATTGGGGCATCATGTTCCCGGGCGTCATGACCGCCTTCGGCACCTTCCTCATGAAGCAGTTTTTTGAGACCGTTCCTGACGATTTCCTGGAGGCTGCGCGCATTGACGGGCTGAACGAGTTCCAGATCTGGTGGCAGGTGGCCATGCCGCTCGTGCGCCCGGCGCTTGCAGCCCTTGCGATCTTCGTCTTCCTCGGCAACTGGACCGCCTTCATCTGGCCGCTGATCGTCACCAATTCGGTCGACATGTACACGCTGCCGGTCGGTCTCTCGAGCTTCGGCGACGAAGTGGATGTGGCCTGGGAGCTCATCATGACGGGTGCGGCCATCTCCACGCTGCCGACGCTGGTCGTCTTCCTGATCTTCCAGCGCTTCATCATTCGCGGCGTCGTCATGGCCGGTCTGAAGGGATAAGCGCACCATGAGCCTCAACGAGAATTTCCCCCATCCCGTCTACAAGGACACGGTGCTGGCACCGTTGTT
The DNA here is from genome assembly GCF_913053745.1 of uncultured Nitratireductor sp. Classification (GTDB taxonomy): domain Bacteria; phylum Pseudomonadota; class Alphaproteobacteria; order Rhizobiales; family Rhizobiaceae; genus Nitratireductor. The sequence goes on along the minus strand of NZ_CAJXGF010000092.1, from coordinate 8,401 downwards.
CGAAGGCGTGAAGGCCAATTATGTCGGCGCTTTCCGCGCCATCAACCGGGCGCATCTCGTGATGCTGACGGAGACCGCCATCCTGACGCGCGATGACGCCGCCCGCATCGCAGCCGCCCTCGTCGACATCGACGAGACGGTCGATGTCGATGCCCTCATCTATACCGGCGAGGTGGAAGACTATTTCTTTCTCGTCGAGGCGGAGCTCAAAAAGCGGCTTGGCCCGGATCTCGCCGGCATGCTGCACACGGCGCGTTCGCGCAATGACATGGACCACACGGTCTTCAAACTCACATTGAAGCACCATGCCGACACGCTGATCGGCAAGGCGCAGGCCCTCGCCTCGGCTCTGATCGCCAAGGCCGAGGCCGAGCGCGACACGCTGATCGTTGCCTACACCCACGGCCAGCCGGCCCAGCCCTCGACCTTCGGCCACTACCTGTCGGCCGCCGTCGAGGTGCTTCTGCGTGACATTGAGCGCCTGCAGGCGGCCCGCGCCAATATCGACCATTGCCCGATGGGCGCTGCCGCCATCACCACCAGCGGCTTTCCCATCGACCGTACCCGCATGGCCGACTTGTTGGGTTTTGCCGAGCCGCTGCGCAATTCCTATGGCTGCATCGCCTCGGTCGACTATGTCACCGGCCTCTACAGCGCGATCAAACTCACCTTCCTGCACCTTGGCCGCCTGATCCAGGACATGCAGTTCTGGTCGGCCTTCGAGGTGGGACAGCTTCATGTGCCCGGCAGCCTCGTGCAGATTTCGTCCATCATGCCGCAAAAGCGCAATCCCGTTCCCATCGAGCATCTGCGCCATCTCGCCTCCATGACGTGCGGACGCGCCGATGCGGTCGTCAACACCATGCACAACACGCCCTTCACCGACATGAATGACAGCGAGGGCGAAGTTCAGGTGGCCGGCTATGCGGCCTTCCAGAGCGGCGCGCGCGTGCTCGATCTTCTGGCAGCCCTGATCAGCGCCGTTTCCATTGATGGCGAACGGGTCGCGAAAAACTCAGACGCCGCCTGCATCACGGTCACGGAGCTGGCCGACACGCTGGTGCGCCGCGAGGGGCTTTCCTTCCGGCAGGCGCATGAAATCGCCGCCGCCACGGCCCGCGCCGTGATTGCCGCCGGCAAGCCGCTCGGCGAAGGGTTCGAAGCCTTCTCAGCCGCGTTCAGGGAACTTGCCGGGCGCGACAGCACGCTCGACCGTCCAGCCTATACCGAAGCCGTCAGCGCGCGCCATTTCGTGGCGGTGCGCGAGCGCTTCGGCGGACCGGGTCCCGAAGCCATGAACGAGGCGCTTCGCACCTATCGCGCCACCCTCACCCGCCTTTCAGAACAACAGGCAGCGGACCTTGCCCGCGTCGAAAAAGCCGAAGCCGCACTCGCTGCCGCCTTCGGCGCTCTCTTGCAGGAGTAACCCCTTGGCCACCTTGTCCCTTCGCAATCTCGTTAAATCTTACGGCAAGGTGGAGGTGCTTCATGGCATCGGCCTTGACGTGGCCGATGGCGAGTTCGTTGTCTTTGTCGGTCCATCGGGCTGTGGCAAGTCCACCACGCTGCGCATGATCGCCGGTCTCGAAGAGGTTACCGGCGGCGAGATCCATATCGGCGACCGACTGGTCAACAATCTGGAACCCAAGGAGCGCGATATCGCCATGGTGTTCCAGAACTACGCCATCTATCCGCACATGTCCGTGCGCAAGAATATCGGCTTCGGTCTGCGCACCTCGAAACTCTCGAAGGAAGCCAAGGACAAGCGCATCGACGAGGTCGCCGCCATCCTCGGCATGACGGATCTTCTGGAACGTCGTCCCAACCAATTGTCCGGCGGTCAGCGACAGCGCGTCGCCATCGGCCGCGCCATGGTGCGCGATCCCGCCGTCTTCCTGTTCGACGAGCCGCTCTCCAACCTTGATGCGCAATTGCGCACCCAGATGCGCCTTGAAATCAAGAAACTGCACCAACGCGTTGGAAACACGATCATTTTCGTGACGCACGACCAGGTGGAAGCCATGACCATGGCCGACCGGATCGTGATCATGAAGGATGGCTACATCCAGCAGGTCGGCACGCCGCTGGAAGTCTATCACAAGCCGGCAAACACCTTTGTCGCCCAGTTCATTGGCGCTCCGTCCATGAACATGCTGCCTGGAAACTGGACCGGAAAGGGCGTGAAGCTTGGCGACGGTCTGGGCATCGACCTGCCACAGCGTAGCGCAGATGAAGGTTCGGATGTGATACTGGGCATCCGTCCCGACGACCTCGTCGTGACGGGCGGCAATGGGCTTTTCTCGGGCACGGTCAACATTGTCGAGCCGCTCGGCGCAGACACGCTGGTCTATGTCGGTGTCAATGGTCATGAAGTGATCGCAAAGGCATCGGGCCGCAAACCGCCAAAGGCCGGCGAGACGGTCAAGCTTACGGCAAAGGCCGGTGAAATGCATCTGTTTGATGCCAAGTCCGGGGAGGCGCTGCCGTGACACGTGCCAGCCGGTCGGGGCGCGTCCTGAGCGTGGGACGGCTCTATTGCGATCTCATATTCACGGAACTGCCGAAGATGCCGACGCTTGGCGAAGAGGTCTTCGCCGGCGGCCTGTCCATCAAGCCCGGCGGCGGTGCATTCATCACCGCTGCCTATATGGCCGCTCTGGGGCGCCATGTTTCGCTCGTCTCGGCACTGCCCTCCGGACCCTTCGCCACTGCGTTGATGGCCGAACTTGGGGCAAGCGGAGTTGACCTTTCCACCTCGGAAGAGACACCGGCCAGCCTCGATCCGCAAATCACCATTGCCATGGTCTCCGGTACAGAGCGTGCTTTTCTGACACGCCGCGCTGGCCCTGCCGTGCCGAAGAGCTTCGAAAAGGCCGTGACCGGCCGCGACGTCGTGCATTTGCATATCGGCGAGTTGGCGACCCTGGTCGAAGCACCGTTCCTCATTGAAAAAGCGCGTATGGCCGGGCTCTCCATTTCGCTCGATTGTTCCTGGGACGATGCCGTTCTGGCACGCGGGGATCTGGCCGAACTCATTGCGTCTGTCGACATTTTCCTGCCAAACGAGACCGAGGCGGAACGGCTTGGCATTTCCGAGGCCTCCGCACCCCCCGCTCCCCTTACTGTCGTGAAGCGCGGCCCCGGGGGATCCGTCGCGATTACACACGAAAAAGCTCTTGCGGCACCGACGCGCCCGGTCGATGTAATCGATTCCACGGGCGCGGGCGACGCCTTCAATGCTGGTTTTATCGCCTCCTGGCTGGCCGGACATTCCCTCGAAAAATGCCTTGAATCCGGCAATCGCTGCGGGGCGGAAGCCGTAACCCGTGTCGGCGGCGCTTCCGACCTGCCCGACCTCAAGGCGCTGGCTGTGGAGACCGCTTCCTGAGAACCCTAACTGTCTTCGGGCAAGGCGTCGCCGCGCGCCCTCGCCTTGAGCCTGGCAAAGCTCATGGCCACATGGGCACGGCGTATCTGCCCAACGGTCTCCAGCGCGCCGCAAGCAACCGCGGTAGCAATATCGGAGACCTCGCGCAGGAAAAAATCGATCTCGCTCGCAAGCGTGTCCTCGTACCCGTCCAGTCCCGCAGCGGTTTTCAGCCAGATGCGTGTCGTCTGGTAGTAAAGCCTTTCGGAAAACTCTTGCAGCGGCTCGTTTTCCGTCAACGTCATAAGAAGATGGAAGAAGTCCATATTGAGTTGTGCGAAAGCGCGTTGGTTCGGTGACTTTGCCAATGCTTCGCACCGTGCTCGCATGGCGCCGAATAGGTCTGCGGCCTCCTCGTCGGGCGTGACGGGAGAAAGCTTGCCGATCAATTCGGAAAGCTCCACGCGCAACCGATAGACCTGTTCCAACGATGCGATATCGATGTCGGTGACAATGGTTCCCACACCGTGAACCGAGCGCAGATAGCCTTCATCTTCCAATCGTGCGAGCACGCGGCGAATCGGCGTGCGGCTGGTTTCGAACTCCTTGGCAAGATCTTCTTCGCGCAGCCGCACGCCAGGCGGATAGTCGAGCAGACAGATGCGCGAGCGCAACAGCGCGTAGATGCGCTCGAACCGCGCCCGCCCCTCACCTGTCATCTTGGTCGCTCATCGCTCTAAGCTCATTCTCCTGCCCAACCGCTCCAGCATTGCCAGGCATTCATCGAGTTGGTCTATGGCAACAAACTCGTCCGCTTTGTGAGCCTGCTCGATGGATCCCGGTCCACAAATCACGGAGGAAATGCCCGCTTTCTGGAAGAGCCCCGCCTCGGTGCCGAACGCAACGACTTCCGCCTCGGTGAGACCGGTCAGTTCGGAGACGGTCCGCCGCGCCTCCGATTCGCTTACAGGCTCCAGCCCATCGACCTCGCCTATTACATGGGTCACGATGTCGGACCCTTCGAAAACCGCACGCATGGCCGGCTTCAGTTCCGTTTCGGCATAGGCGTGGATGCGGTCTTTTACGAAATCCGCGTCCTCGTTTCGCACGGGGCGCATTTCCCATTCCACCGAACAGTGATCGGCAATCACATTGCGTGCGGCTCCGCCGGAGATCGTGCCCACTTGAAGCGTCGTCCAGGGCGGATCGAAACGGTTGCCGTGCGGTGCCCGTGACTTGAGCTCCTCGGCGATAGCCATCAGTCGCGAGATATAACGTACCGCGTATTCCACCGCGTTGACGCCGCGCTCCGGCCCGGAAGCGTGGCCGGCCAGTCCGCGAAACTCGGTCGTGTATTCGAAACAGCCCTTGTGACCCTCGATAATGCGCATCATGGTCGGCTCGCCGATAATCGACACGGACGGCCTGATTTCGGCGCGTTCAAGCTCCTCTACCAATGCGCGCGCACCGAAGCATCCCACCTCCTCGTCATAGGTGAAGGCGAAATGCAGCGGCCGCTTCAAATCGAACTCTGCGAATTGCGGCGCCATGGCGAGACAGCAGGCGATAAAACCTTTCATGTCGCATGTGCCGCGCCCGTAGAGATTCCCATTGGCCCTGCGCAGGGCAAACGGGTCGCTGGTCCATTCCTGCCCGTCCACCGGCACGACATCGGAATGACCGGAAAGCACGATACCGCCGTCACCATCCGGTCCGAGCGTGGCGAACAGATTGGCCTTTCGGCCGCTCTCGTCGAGCGTCACCGAGAGCCGGGCACCGAGAGCACTCAGGATCTCGCTCGCATAAGCAATCATTTCCAGATTGCTTTCGGCCGAAATGGTGGGGAACCCCACCAGATCGGCCAGAATGCGGGACGTGTTCTCAAGCGTTTCCGAAGCCATGGATCAAGACTTCACGATCAGTTCGCGCGGCCGGCGGCACAAGGCTTCCGCAGGCCCGTCCTCCGTAATCAGGATGCTTTCAGTGATTTCGAGCCCCCAGTCGGCCATCCACAAGCCCGGCATGAAATGGAACGTCATGCCCGCTTCAAGGATCGTCTCGTCCTCGCGGCGGAGCGAAATGGTGCGCTCGCCCCAGTCCGGGGGATAGGAAATACCGATCGGATAGCCGCAGCGTCCATCGCGTGTGATGCCGGCCTTCTCAAGCGCCCCGTAAAGCGCATCGGCGATCTGCCCGGCGCGATTGCCCGGACGAGCGATGTCGAGTCCGGCTTCGATTCCTTCCACCAACGCCTTTTCCGCATCCAGCATGTGTTGCGGCGGTGTGCCGAGAAACACGGTCCTGCAGAGCGGCGCGTGATAGCGGCGATAGCAGCCGGCGATTTCGAAGAACGTCGCATGCCCCTGCTCGAAGCGGCGTCCGTCCCAGGTCAGATGCGGCGCGGCTGCATCCGAACCCGTAGGCAGAAGCGGCACGATCGCCGGATACTCGCCCCAGTCGTCATCGACGCCGCGGATCGCATCGGCATAAATCTCGGCGACGAGATCGTTCTTCTTCAGGCCTGGCTCGATGCGTTCGACAATGCCGTCGATCATTTTTTCGGAGATGCGCGCCGCGCGGCGCATGAAGACGATTTCCTCATCGGATTTCACCGCGCGCTGCCAGTTCACCAGCGCCGTGGCGTCGACGAATGTCGCATTGGGCAACTCTTCCTTCAAAACCAGATAGGCCTTGGCGGAAAAGTAGTAGTTTTCCAGCTCGACACCGATGCGCTGGTTGCCATAACCATGAGCGCGCAGGATTTCGGCCAGATGCTGCATGGGATGCAGCGTATTCGCCTGCACATAATGATCCGGGTAGCGCAGCACCCGCTCGTCATCCATGTAGACGGTGCGCACCGCGCCGTTTCCATCCATGGCGCGGCCCCACCAGATCGGATCGGCATCCTTGAAGACGATCACGCCCTGATGGACGTAGAACGACCATCCGTCATAGCCCGTCAGCCAGGCCATGTTGGACGGATCCTCCACGAAAAGAACGTCGATACCCTTCGCCTCCATGGCGTTGCGGGTCTTATCGAGGCGCGCGGCATATTCCTGCGCGCTGAAGGGCATTTCGGCTGCTGGCATGGTTCCTCCACATGCGAAAAGCCGGACGCTGACGCACCCGGCGAAACCGTACACCGAACAGGCATTCGCAACCTTGTGTACAACTACTCCATCATCATATTTTTCAAAGCTGGAATCGCACGAAAGCGACATCGAATGTCGCTGTTTTGCTTTCCCGCCTGGCGATGATGTGTACAAGTTCCAGAAACGCCCCCACCTCGTGCATCACGGAGCCTTTCATGCGTCACACGACCCTGCTCGTATCGGCCGCGCTGCCATGACAGCGCTGACGCTTGCCGATATTCTGGACGCCCGGCGCCGCATTGCGGACGTTGCGACACTCGATACGCCACTGCCTCCCTCGCCCTTTCTCAGCCGGATCGCCGGCGACGATGTGCTTTTGAAGCTCGAGATCGGCCAGGCGACCGGCGCTTTCAAGCTGCGGGGTGCCGCCAATGCGGTATTGAACCTGCCGGAGGGCACGAAGGGCGTCACCTGCTGCTCGACCGGCAATCATGGTCGTGCGGTGGCCTATGCCGCCCGCGCACGCGGCTTGCGCGCTGTCATCTGCATGTCCAATCTCGTGCCCGAAACGAAAGTCGCCGGGATCCGCGCGCTGGGGGCCGAAGCGCGGATTGTTGGCAGAAGCCAGGACGAGGCGCAGGTGGAGAGTCTCCGCCTCGCAAAAGAGGAAGGTTTCTACGAGATTTCGCCCTTCGACGATCTTCATGTGATCGCTGGCCAGGGCACGATTGGCCTGGAGCTCCTGGATCGGCGGCCCGACCTTGCAACCGTTCTCATCCCGCTTTCGGGCGGTGGACTTGCCGGTGGCATCGCCTGCGCGCTCAAGACCATCAAGCCTTCGATCCGCGTGATCGGCATCACCATGGAGCACGGCGCGGCCATGCACGCGTCCATGGCCGCGGGAAAACCCGTGGCCGTAACCGAAATCGCGAGCCTTGCCGATTCGCTCGGTGGCGGTATCGGTGCTGAAAATCGTTATTCCTTCGAGCTTTGCCGCCGCTTTCTCGACGATGTCGTCCTCGTCAGCGAAGAAGAGATCTACCGCGCCATGCAAGTGCACTACCATGAGGACCGCCTGGTCTGCGAAGGGGCGAGCGCCGTCGGCGCGGCGGCACTGATCTCCGGCAGGCTCGACGTCCAGCCCGGCCCCATCGCCACACTCATCACCGGCCGCAATGTCGATATGAAGGTGTTCACCGACATTATCTCGGGCCGAGACGTGCATCTCGGCGACACAACGCTGAAGGGACACCACCATGCCGCATGATATCCTCATTCTCACCGAAGCCGAACTGCGCAAAGCCGTCCAGCTCGACCTGAAAGCGATCGACGTGGTGGAGAGCGCCTTTCGCGCGCTCGCTTCCGGCGAGGTCATCATGCCGCCAATCCTCTCCATGGATATTCCGCAGGCCCATGGCGAGGTAGACGTGAAAACGGCCTACATCCCGGGCTTCGATGGTTTCGCAATCAAGGTCAGTCCCGGTTTCTTCGACAACCCGAAGATCGGTCTGCCGAGCCTCAACGGGCTGATGATTCTGTTTTCGGCCAAGACCGGCCTCGTGGAAGCACTTCTGCTCGACAACGGGTTCCTGACGGATGTGCGCACTGCCGCCGCCGGTGCGGTCGCCAGTCGTTACCTCGCACCCTCGAAAATCGAGACGGCCGGCGTCATGGGAACAGGCGTGCAAGCCCGGCTGCAGATGATCGCCGCCCATCAGGTGCGACCTTTCTCCCGGCTTCTCGTGTGGGGCCGAGACGCCGCAAAGGCGGCGGCCTGCGCGGACGATTTGGCCCAAAGCCTCGAAATCGAGGTACGGGCCGAGACGGACCCGGCCCGACTCGTCGCTGAAAGCCAGCTCGTCGTCACCACAACACCCGCACGCGAACCCGTTCTCATGGCCGAATGGCTCCATCCCGGCCTTCACATCACGGCGATGGGCTC